>NZ_JAYGIH010000072.1:0-498480 GCF_034932455.1 Leptolyngbya sp. CCNP1308
TTGAAAAGTGCTGGGGGTGGTTGAAAAGCCGGATTCGAAAAGCCCTTCCTCATGATGATGGTCTGCGGGCTGCCATTGAGGCCGTCCTCAAGCAAGCCGCGTCCTAACCTAAGTGGCTATAGCTATAATGGAAGCCGCACTGGCCGATGTGCTGGTTTACCTGCTGCTGGCAGACATCGAGCGAAAACGTCCCTTACTACAGCAGCAGGGGTTTGAAGTTCAGATTACCAGGTGCAAGATGTGAGGAGAGAAAACTTAGGATTCAGGACTCACTCTAGGTGACGTTTGCATTTACCCCGACTCTAGTAGGACAAAGGGCTACTGAGCGTTTTGCCGGGCGTAGTTAAGGTTGGGCTGATAGTCAACTGCCTTTTGCTGGGCAGTGGCGTAGTTGGGGTCAGAGGTGGGGACGCGCTGCATGAGAGCGATCGCTTGGGCCCAAGCGTCGGCCACCTCCTGCCATTGGGCCGGAGTACTGGCGGTTTGGGCCTGGTTGGCTGCGGTTTGGGCCGCATTAACCGCTTGCCTAAATAGATCCTCTTCGGCCACTGCCGCTGGGTCGACTGGAGGCGGTACCGCAGGCTCGGTGATCCTAGGATCGCCCACCGGGGAAGGCTGCCGTAGACGGCCTAGCAGCCCGTTGAGCAGCAGGCCCACCAGAGCTAGCGCCAAAGCCCCCAAACCCAAGCCTAAAATTAGGCGCATGGGTAAGCTAGACCCTCCTCCTGCCCGGCGGACGCTGCCGTCGTCGTTAAACTGCTCTGGGGAGAGAGAGACGTGGGTAGAGGGGTCTGAGCCAAACTCTTGAATGAAATCGTCGGTGGCGTCGGGTTCATCATCTACTAATGCCCCCCCATTGCGGTCTTGAATGAATCCATTGCTGTCTAGGGAACTGTCGCTAAACCCCCCGGCATCAAACCCTTCATCTTCAAAGCCTTCATCGCCGAAATCCTGGATCTCAAAGCCTTCGTCGCTGAGTCCTGCGGACTCAAAGCCGGGAGAATCCAGCTCGTCGTTGCCAAACTCAACGGACTCAAAGGCCGGATCGGCCATTATGTCATCGCTGATCCCGACGACAGAAGCCGGTGCAGCCCCAGCAGCATAATCCTCGGGCTGCCCTAGAAAGGTATCGTCAATGTCGCCAGGTTCGCCAGGCATGGCGAGATCGGGGATAAAGTCGCCCTCAACGGTCTGGTCTAACTCCATGGTTGAGAAGGGCATATCGGTGTCGGCATCAAAGCCTGTCCCGTAGGCCTCGGCTTCAAAGGGATTAGGAGTGGTGTAGGGAGTCTCAGCCTGAGGATCGAAGCTCAGGCTAGGATCAAACGCAGTCTCGGGCTCGACCTCGAAGTCGACAGGGGAGTCTAGGACGAGGTTGGGGTCAAAGCTGCTGTCCTCTGCGGCCCAGGGGGGAACCTCGGCCTCGGGAAACTCCGAGACGCTCTCCCCAGGAAAAGTATCTGCGCTCGGCGGCTCTAGGAGCAAATCTTCTGAAGTGGCTTCTAGCTCAAAATCGTTGGAGATGGGGGTGTCGATCGCTTCAACACTGAGTTCGTCTGCCGCTAGGTCAAGGTCAGCAGCGGCAAAATCAGCGGCTCCCAGATCGTCGTAGGCGTCTAGATCGTCGTAAGATTCCAGGCCAGGGTCGGCATCGACGGTCAGATCTGGTTCAACTGATGCCCAGTCACCGCTGCCCAAGGCGGCAGCTTCGGTGAGGTCGAGATCAGCAGCGGCACCTAAATCCTCAAAGGCTAAATCTTCTGGGGCTAAAAGCTCGGGGGCCAAATTCTCTGAACCCGTTTCCAGGTCTGGTGTAGCGTAGCCAGTACCCAAATCGAGGTCAGAGAACGCATCGGCGGTGGGTGTGATTTCCTCAGCCATAGGGGCTTCTGGATCGAATCCTGGATCCTCAAACCCCAGGCCGAGTTCGGCATCGAACTCGGTGACCCCTAGGGGATCGGGTTCTACCCCAGGCAGATCTAGATCGCTGGGAATGTCCTCCAGGTTGGTCAGTTCCTCAGAAAGGCTAGCTTCGTCGCTCAAGCCATCGTCAAAACCGACTAAGTCATCCATCCCAGACAGATCGGTGGGCCAGGGGTCGGCCGTGCTGTCTGCTGGGCCTGGGGTGGGGATGCTGCCCAAATCTGGGCTGGCGTCGCCGCTGCTCCAAAGGTCGTCTAGATCGCTATCGATGTCAGGGGCTGTGGGGGGAGCCGCCGGGGTGTTGATGTCAAAGTTGAGGTCGTCGGAGGTGATCGCCTCTAACTCAGCGATCGCTTCCCTATCGCCCACACTCTCAGTCAGCTCTGGATCGGCCTCAACGTCGAGATCAAAATCAGCAACGGCGTCAGAGTCGCTAGCGGCAGGCCATTGATCAGCCTCTAAACCCAGAAGAGCCGCTTCATCGGCAGCGGCAAAATCTAGGTCTAAGGCGGCGTTGTCGCCGGTCGGTAGGTCAAAGTTGAGCCCATCGCTGGCCTCAGTGGGTGCATCCTCCAGTCCAAGATCTAGATCATCATCAGCGGCAAAATCTAGATCTAGGACACTGTCGTCGGTTCCTAGGTCAAAGTTGAGTTCATCGCTGGCCCCATTAGGTGCATCCTCTAGTCCAAGATCTAGATCATCATCAGCGGCAAAATCTAGATCTAGGACACTGTCGTCGGTTCCTAGGTCAAAGTTGAGTTCATCGCTGGCCCCATTAGGTGCATCCTCTAGTCCAAGATCTAGATCATCATCAGCGTCTGATCCATCGGGGGCGCTGGGTTCTTCCCCATCCAGATCAAAATCTAGATCGGTGTCAGCCGCTGCCATTGGAGATGGTTCAAGACCTAAATCTAGATCATTCTCTGAAGCCCCGGCAAATTCGTCACCCATCTCGAGGTCGCCCATGCCTAAATCGAGGTCAAAGTCGCTCGCTGGGGCACCCTCAGCGGGTTCATCGATCAGATCTAGATCAAAGCCCAGGTCATCTGCGGCACCTGCGGGAGCATCGTCTAGGCCTAAGTCAAAATCAAGTTCTGCTATGTCGGCGGTGGCGCTCCCTGAGTCTTCGGTGACGCCCAGGTCAGCGGCGGGGGTATCGGCCAGGGCCAGATCGAGATCGAAGTCGGCAGCGGGCTCGGTGGCGGTGGGCTCAGAGAATCCCAGATCAAAATCTAGATCGGTGGCTCTAGCATCGCTCGGATCTTCGCCAAGGCCTAGATCGAAGTCGAGATCGCTGGCGTTGGCAGAGGCATCCGTGAACTCTAGGCCAAAATCATCGGCAGCCCCTAGGTCTGTACCGCTGTCGGTGAGGCTAGTGTCGGTCAGGTCGGGATCAAAGTCGCTGGCGCTATCGTCGGTAAAGCTTAGGTCAAAGTCGGATGGAGCATCGAGGTCGAGATCGCTGGGGCTATCGGTAAACCCTAAGTCGAGGTCGGCACCGCCGAAGTCATCGCCCAGGGCTGCGTCAAAGTCGCCTAGCTGATCGAGGTCGAGGTCGGCACTACTGGTGCTGTCGAGGTCAAACCCAAGGTCGAGGTCATCGCTGGTCGGGGTGGGCGCTAGACCTAGGTCAAAGTCCAGATCGCTAACTGGGGAGTCTTGCAGCACCAGGTTTTCGCTCCAGGCGCTGGTGTCAGCCCCCAGTTGTTTACCGCTGACGGTCAGCTGTTGAACGGTGGCTAGCTCCAGCCCGGTGATGCCTTTTTTGACATAGGCAACTAGATCGGCCTGGTTGGGAATTTGGGCGGACTCTAGGTTCACCTGGAGGGTGCTGTCGTGGTGCACCACGTGGGCAGTAATACCCTGGGCCTCTAGGTGGCGGTTCATCAGAGCCGCGATCGCCTCTGGGTCACCCTGACGGGCCAGTTGCAGAACAGTGGGGGGCGGATTAGACATAGGGGTCTATTGAATTCGATGAATTCAGCGCACAGGCCGGAGAATTCCCTATAGTATGCCCGCGGTCGCTGATATTGACACAATCATCGGGTCACAGGGTGTAAACCCGGGGTAATGTCACCCCAAATGTTACAGGCCCTAAATGTTACGGATTTTGTTGATTCAGCTCCTGTAAAGCGCGCTCTAGCTGCTGCTGGGCTTCGCCGTAGCGCTGCCAATCGCCCTGCTGGAGAGCCTGCTGACCACTTTGGTATGATTCCAGCGCCGACTGCACCAAATCGGACACAGTGCTAGGTGGTGCCGGTTCGGCACCGGGATCGGCGGGGGCAGGGGGTGGGGCGATCGCATCGCCAAAGATGGCATCCAGGCTTTGATCCAGAGTTTCGCGCATGACGACGCGATCGCTGTAGGCCACAATCACCCGTTGCAGCGCGGGCAACTCACCCTGGTCGGCTCGTAAATAAATCGGCTGAACATAGAGCAGCGACTGCTCGACGGGGATCACCAGCAGGGTACCGCGAATGACCCCCGAGCCCTGCTGGCTCCAGAGGGTGAGCTGCTCAGAAATTTCCGGGGTCTGGCTGATGCGGGCCTCGATCTGGGTGGGGCCAAACACCAGCTCCTGCTTCGGAAATTCGTAGAGCAGCAGATTGCCGTAGTTGTCGCCATCCGAGCCGCCCGCCATCCAGGCGATCATGTTGTCGCGGTTGGCCGGAGTAAAGGGGAGAATTTGCATAAACTCCTCTCCCTCTAGCTGGGGCAGCTTCATAATCACGTAGTAGGGCTCCATCGGCTCCACTGCGCCCTCCTCCCCATGCTCGGGAAAGCGCCATAGGTCTTCGCGGTTGTAGAACACCTCAGGGTTTTCCATGTGGTAGGCGCGGTACATCTGGGCCTGCACGGTAAAAATATCCTGGGGGTAGCGCAGGTGCTCGCGGTAGCTTGCGGGAATCTCTTCGATGGGTTTAAACAGACCCGGAAAAATGCGGCTGTAAGTGGCCAGCAGCGGGTCATCGCGATCGCGCGCGTAGAACTCCAGGCTGCCATCGTAGGCGTCGATAAAGACCTTGACCGCATCGCGAATATAGTTGACGCCGTTTCGCATCAGCGGGCTGGTGTTTTCCACCAGCGAGACCATGTCGGTGCGGCGGTTGAGCGGCTCGGAGTAGGGATAGCGATCGCTGCTGGTGTAGCCATCCAAAACCCACTTGATGCGCCCGTCGATCACCGCCGGGTAGGGGTCGCTGTCGTAGGTGAGAAAGGGGGCCACCTGGCGCACCCGCTCGGTAATCAGCCGGTGGTAGTGAATGCGGGTTTCGGGGCTGAAATAATTAGAAATCAGCACCCGCACGTTGCCCAAATCGAAGGCGTAGGCCAGCCGCCGCAGCCACGAGTTGAGCGGCACGCCGCCCTCCCCGGTGTAGCGGTAAGCCGCATTGGTATCCCCCTGGGGATAGTCAAACTCGTCGGTATTGGCCCCCGTAAAGATGTAGTTGCGAGTGCTTTCGCCGTAGTAGAGGCGGGGCTGGTCGAGGGGCAAATCGACGGTGGAAACCGGGGGCACATTGCGAATAAAAAAGTCGGGCAGCCCGTTGGGGGTGACCTGGTTGACCGGGCTCATCACGATGCCAAAGCCGTGGGTAAATTTGAGCTGGCGGTTGATCCAGTTTTGGGCTTCGGGGGGCAATTGCTCGACCGGTAGCTCGCGGGCCGAGAGGGTGACCTGGCGGTAGTCGCCGTTGAGGGTGTAGCGGTCAACATCCACATCTTCAAAGTTGTAGTAGAGGCGAATTTCTTGCAGCTGCTTGTAGGTACTTAGCAGCGGCGCGTAGTCCCACAGGCGAATGTTGCCGATGGTGGGCTCATTGGCGTCGAGCACCGCGCGATCGAGGCTGTTGTCGGCGGGAAAGGGCTCTGACACCACGCTGGTGAGGCTATAGGCCTCGCGGGTAAAGGCAATATTGTGCTCGATATAGGGGCGCTCCATAGTGAGCTCATTGGGCTCCACCACAAAGTTTTGCTGAACCCAGGGGTACAGGCCGTTGACCAACACCAGCACGCCCAGATAGATCACAATGCCAAAAATTGGCAGCGAAAAGCCGCTGCGCCCCAGGGCAATCAGAAACAGCGCCGCCACCGCCAGGGTGACAAACCCCATCAGCCAAAAAGACTGGAGTCGGGCATGGACATCGGTGTAGCCCGCCCCAAAGATGACGCCGCTGTCGGAGTAAAGCAGCGAAAAGCGATCGAGCCAGAAGCCCCCCGCTAGCACTACTGCGATCGCCGTCAACAGCAGGCACAGGTGGGCTTTGGCCTCCCCGGTGAGAAAGTACTTCCAGCCGCGCTCGGGACGCACCTCCCCCTTGAGAGCATACACGGCGCTGGCCAGCAGCAGCGACCACACCAGCAGACCCAGCAGGTTGTCTTGCAGCCCCTGCCACAGGGGCAGCTTGAACATATAAAAGCCAATGTCGCGCTGAAAAATGGGGTCAGCGGTGCCAAACTCGGTGGGGTTAAAAAATTGCAGCACCGTCTGCCAGGCCGACGCGGTGCGCAGCGCCACCCCCAGCGAGAGCAGAAAAACCAGCCCTGCTGTTCCCAGATGGATGAAGCGTTCGATCTGCTGGCGCTGGGCCGGGTCGGTGTAGCGGCTCGACAAATGGTAGGCGCGATCGCGGGTCAGCCGCCGCGCCATCTGATAGTTGGCCCACAGCACTCCGCCGTAGAAGATAAACGACCCCACCCCTAGGGCTAGCTGCCACTTGATGCGAACCCAAAACACTGGCGCGTAGCCCACCGACTCAAACCACCACGACTCGGTGAGCAGGTGCACCAGGCTGCCCGAGAACACCAGCAGCAGAGTAATGGCCACCAGCCAGGGCAGGAATCGACGGGCTCGCAGGTTTTTGGGGGGGGAATAGGTCACAGGTATGGCAGGTAGGGGCAGAGTGCAGCCAGGCAAAATATCTAAACATAGTGCCTGAGGTGCCGTTGCTTCTAAAGTCTAGCGATCCCACCGCTGAGACAAGTCGCCGTGGCCCCTAGGCTTAACTTTTTTTAGGACGCGATCGCCCCACAGGCCCTATCTTGGGTCAAATCTCCATCGACCTAAGGCAAGCCGGGCTGGAATAGGGAGAGTTACTGTAGATTGTCAACTTTTGATAAGCCTTTGCGGAATGCCCGTAGTCCTACGGAAGTTACTGGGGAAACCTAACAGGCAGTAGCCCTCCCTCGGTGCCCCACCTATGAGCGAATATACCGGCATGACCCCCACCGTCATCATTGGCGTCGGGGGCACTGGCAAAGAGATTCTGATCAAAATTCGCCGCATGATCGTGGAGCAGTATGGCTCCCTCGACGCCCTGCCGATCGTCTCGTTTTTGCACATTGACACCGAGCAAAACGCCCGTGTCTCCGAAGCCCAAACGGTGCTCAAGCAAGACATTTCCCTGCGACCCATCGAGCAGGTGTGGGCCAAGGTCGAAGACGCCAAGGCCATTCTCAACAAGCTCTCGGCCTACCAATACCTGGACGAGTGGTTCCCCAGCGAGCTGAAGGGTACCGACTCGATTCTCTCGGGGGCGGGCCAGATTCGCGCCCTGGGGCGGTTTGCCTTTAGCCTCAACTACCCGCTGATCAAGGACTACTTCACCAAGGCCAAGGGGCGCATCGTCGGCCATGAGAAATTCATGCTCGATCGCTGGAAGGTGCAGCTCGACAAGGGCATCAACATCTTCGTAGTCTGCTCGCTCTCCGGCGGCACCGGCTCCGGTATGGTGATGGACTTGGCCTACAACCTGCGCGACTGGGTACCCGTCTCAGAACTGCCCCAGACCAGCGCTTTTTTGGTGCTGCCGGGGGCCTTTTCGGGATTGGGCGATCGCGTCATTGCCAACGCCTACGCCGCCCTGATGGAGCTGAACCACTACAGCCGGGGCGACACCCGCTTTGACGTGCAGTACAGCGACAGCCAGAGCGATCGCATCACCAGCCAGAGCGGGCTAGATGTGCCCTTCAACTTCACCTACCTAGTGGGCAACAGCAACGACAAAGTCACCTTCCCCACCCTGGGTGACGTGTTGGAAATGGTGGCCCAGAACGTGTTTCTCGACTTTAGCTCCGGCTTTAGCCAGTACAAAAAGCTGGTGCGCGACAACGTGCGCAAGCACTGGGCCAGCCCCGACGCCCTGGGCTACCCGCAAAACTTCATGAGCTTTGGCCTCTCCAGCATTCAGTTTCCGGTGGAGCGGGTGCTGAATGCTTGTTCTGCTCGCCTGGCAGGCAAGCTGGTGGACTGGTGGAGCAACCCCACCCCGGCTCCAGCGGCGATGTCCGACCTGATTCGTACCGAGATTCTGCCCGGCCTATTTTTGGCCGAGTCAGAGCATGACCACCAGATCATCGACAGCATCAGCATGGGCGACAACAAAAAGCCCTACGCCAAAGAAGTCGCCGACTGGGCAGCGGGCATCCGCAAGCGCCGCAACGACTTGAATATCCCCTTCGAGAACCTGCAACGGTTCATCTCCAACGAGCAGGAAAAATATGCCCCCCACTTCCACGACACCGGCACCGACCCCAAGCGCTGGAGCGACTACTTTCAAAAAATGTGGGACAACCTCACCTGGCTAATCCCCGAAAAGCGCAAGGAGCTGAGGGCGGCAGTCTACCTGATGGTGGAAGATCGCTTTCGAGGGCCGAAGTTTACCCGCCAGTTTTTGGAAGTCTTAATTGAGGTGTTTGCCGACTTTCGCAGCAGATTTGACCAAGATCGGCAGAAATATTGGCTGCCTCGTGAGCGATCGGCCCAAAACGCCCTGCAAACCCTGCTAAAGCAGATCGACGATCACGCCAAGCAGATGATGATGCTCAACCGCAAGAAAGTCATCGAAGACGACTTTCAGGGCATCATGCAGGCCCTAGAGCAGGTCTATGTCTCCAAGGTCGAGGTCAAAGCCCGCACCTTGGGGGTGATGCTGCTCGACGGCCTGCGCGAAGAAATTGACCAGCTCTTAGTCGATCTCACCGCCTTTGAGACGGTGCTGAGCAACGTCCAGGTCGAACTGAAGGACAAAGAGCGCGTTTACACCCGCGAAACCGGTGGTCTCACCGTCAACGGCATTCTGCTCTACGACGAAAAGGAAATCGACGCCGCCTACCGCAAAACCGTCGCCGACCAGGAAGAAACCCTCTGCCAAACCCTCTCCCAGCAGGTGCTCGAAGAACTGCGGGTGCGCCTGTTTGACCTCTACCCCTACGACGCACTGAAAACTAAGGATCTCTACGAACGGCTGCTGGGTCAGGCCATGGATGTGTTTCGCCGTCGCAGCCAGCTCGACATCTCCACCGCCCGCAAATTTCTGGAGCAGTACCCCACCGTGGAAATGCAGGAGGCCCAGATCAAAACCACTTTTGAGAAATCGGAAGCCTTTTTGCGCCTCAGTCAGGAGCAAAAGAAACTGGGCTGGGATGACAAGCTAGAGAAGTACCAAAAACTCGTCGGCATCCAGGGCGGCAGCAAACCCACCGACCCCGCCGTCTCGGCCTTGCTGCCGATGATTCGCAAAACCAGCACCGTCACCGACAAAGAAATTCGTCCCCTCAACGACCCCTACCACATCTACTTTGTGCAGGAGATTGGCGCTTTCCCGCTGCGGTTGATTGAGGGCATGGAGCGGATGCGATCGCTCTACCGCGCCGTCAGCCAGGCCGACCACAACCCCCTGCATACCCACCAGGACTATCGCCAGTTTGGCGATGTCATGCCCGAAACCAGCAACGAGCGCCAGGCCCGCTATAACCTGATGCTGGCCAACGCCCTGGGCCTGGTACGCCAGGAAGACAACCGGGTGACGGGCTTTGCCGAGGTCAAATTCACCTACCGCAACAAGCTCACTGGCTTTGACCAAACTGAGGTGATGGGAACGACCTGGCAGGAGGCCGAGGACTTTTTGCTCACCGACCAGAACCGTCGCCTGGCCGAAACTCTGGATGGCGCGATTCGGGCGATCGGCGAACAGGCCGCCACCAAACCCCAAAAGCAGGCCCTTTACGACCAGGTGATGACCTATCTGCAACAGCGGGAGCAAACCCTCCCCGGCGGCCCTGACAGCGAGGATTACAAGCGCATTCAGGCGGCGATCTCCAACTTTGTCACCACCCACCGCCTCTTTATTCCCTCAGATGCTCCCGCGGCTCCTGCCGCCATCTCCACCGCCGCCCCGTCTTCCTCACCACCCCCCTCCCTCGACTCTGAGAACCTAGTCAAATACGCCAAGCTAGTCGAAACTTGCTATCGGCGCGGCAATCCTTCGCCTACAGAGCTAGAACTGCTGGAGAAATTTCGGGTGAAGTACGGGGTTTCGGTAGGGGATGCCAATGCGATCGCCGCCCAATACCAACCCCAAAACACCGTCGAGCACGCCGCTGCCGAATACGGGTTGATGTTCCGCGCCTTTCTCGACAACGACGGCGAGATTGACCTAGAAGAGCAGGCCCAACTGCTCGACCTCCAGGAAGAACTCGGCCTCACCAACGAGCAGGTCGCCACCATTGAGGAGAACGTGCGCGCCGAAATGAACCGACCCTAAGCAGAAAGTTTTGAGTTTTGAATGCTTAGTTTTGAGTTCTTGGCATGTCCTAGTCCTAGGTTGGGTGCAGCGCCAGCGTAACCTAATGCTCGTGGGGATTGTTGGGTTCCACTTCGTTGCACCCAACCTACCTGACTTCTTTAATTCAAAACTCAAAACTCAACCCTCTCCCCACCGCCCATCCACCCTCTACTCATCCACCCATTTACCATGACCGACAGCTTCAACCACGTCACCTGCCCCAAGTGCGGCTACGAAGAAAACACCACCACGGCCCAGAAGTGTGAAATCTGCGGTCAACCGCTGAAAAAGAGCAAGTCTATCGCTCCGCTGATCGCGGGGGTTGGGGCACTTATCTTTCTAGCCGCGCTGGGCTTCACGGGCTACAACGCCTTTGTGCGTAAGGATGCGCCCCAGACTCCGACGGCGGTGCCGACGACCCCCACGGATGCCAATGCTGGTACCGGGACAACCACCACCACCGCTACACCAACGAACACTCCAGGCCAGCCTGCTGATGTTGCCAATGCTCTGAGCTGGGGCGATCGCATCCTCTTCACCGATACCTCCAACGCTGACATGCAAGCCGGAGCTGCCGCCTACGCCTCGGGCGACTATGCTACCGCCGCTGCTCGCTTTGACGCTGCCCGTAAGGCCGTCCGCAACGACCCCGAAGCGCTGATCTACCTCAACAATGCTCGCATTGGGGCTACCCCCGCCCTGGGTATCGCTGCTGTGGTGCCCATTGGCGATAACCCCAACACCGCCCGCGAGCTGCTGCGGGGAGTGGCTCAGGCCCAGGATGAGGCAATCAAGGCTGGAACGCCTGTGAAGGTGCTGATTGCGGACGATGGCAACGATGCCGGTCAGGCGGCTGCGATCGCCAATGCCCTTGTCCAAGACCCCAACGTCGTCGGCGTCATCGGCCACGGCACCAGCACCACGACCCTAGCCGCTGCCCCCGTCTACCAACAGGGCCAGCTGCCGATGATCTCCCCCACCAGCACCACTACAGAGTTGGCTACGGTGCCCAGGGAGGGCGGTAATTTCGTTTTTCGGGTTATTCCCAGCGACCAGTTTACCGGCACCACCCTGGCCCGCCACATGCTCACCCTGGGCAAGACCAAGCCCATCGTGTTCTACAACTCCCAAAGCTCCTACAGCAAGTCGCTGCAAGACGCGTTCTCCACCACCGTGGGGCTGGAGGGTGGGCAGGTGGCCAAACTGGTCGATCTCTCCCAGGGCAACCCCACCGCCGAACTCCAGGACAGCGGGGCCGATGCCATAGTGCTGCTGCCCGACTCGGCCACCTTTGATGCGGCGATCGCCGTCGCCCAGCTCAACAATGGCCAGCTGCCGGTGCTGGCTGGCGATGCTTTCTACCGCATTGATGCTCTAGAAAAGGGCGGGGCCAGCCTGACGGGCACCGTGGTGACTGTGCCCTGGCACCCGCTCAAATCGACCCCGCCTTTTGCCCAGACCTCCTCTAGCCTCTGGGGCGGCGATGTCAACTGGCGCACGGCCCTCAGCTACGACGCGTTTCAGGTGTTGAGTTCAGCCCGCACAGTCGGAAATGTGGCCCCCGGCAGCGATACTTCAGGGCGAACTGCGATCGGTCAGGCGTTGGCCGCGCAAGGATTCTCAGCTAATGGATCCACAGGGGCGATTAGCTTCTTGCCGTCGGGCGATCGCAATACCACCGTGCTGCTAGTCGAAGTTAAACCCGGTACTCGTTCAGGCACTGGGTATGACTTTGTGCCGCTGCCGTAGGGGGTGGGGAGTAGGGGATTAGATGGATCGAGAAAACATTAACCTCCTACCCCTTACCCCTCACTCCTCACCCATTTACCCCTCAGGGCTGCTGCGCCGCGCCCGCATACGTTCTTTCATGCCTTCCACAAAGTCGCCGCTGATCTGACCCCGCTCAATCTCCAGCTTGGCCTCTTCTTCTTCGCGGTTCAGCGCCTTTTGCAGGTTGGCCACGTAGAACTCCATCTTGTGGTCATCCACCGCGTCGGGGGTGCCCGAGGTGACAATGGCGCGAATCATGCCAAACAGGCGATCAGGGAAGCGCTGGAACATAAAGGATTGGCGGCGCAGGCTGCCCGAGTCGTTGAAGTAGCGAAACTGACCCATGTGGCCGTACACCCGCGTTGGCACCCAGGGAATAATCTGAGGTGGAATTATTGGCACGATGTCGTTGTTGTTGACGTAGCGGACGATGCGATCGCCCATCCGCGCGTTCATGTAGTTCACCAACTTCCAGTCGGCCACTCGGGGCTGGCCAAAGGTATAGAGCCCGCTGACCTCAAACCCCTGGGTTTCTAAGGAAATTGTGGCCACTGCCGCCAGGGCACCGCCGAGGCTGTGGCCGGTGACCCACAGCTTGGTCTCTGGGGTGCGCCACTTTCTCAGGTAGTAAACCACCTGCTTTTCCACGCTTTGCCAAGCGTCTAAAAAGCCTCGGTGAACCCGTCCGGTGGGGGGCACTGCCTCCTGATCGGCCAGCACCGTAAATTCTTTCAGGCGAATCTTGAGGTTGGTCTTCCAGTCGGTGAGCTGCTGGGTGCCCTTAAACACCAAAATCAGGTTGTTGTCGCGCCGAAATAGGAATGCCTGGGTGTCAGTGAGGCGCATGTCGAGGTACATGAAATTGTCGCGGATATCGCGGATGCTGGTTTTTTCGCCCTCCTGTAGCCAGTCTTTGATCACCTCGACCACATACCTGCGGGCGTTGAGCTGCTTCCAGCGGTTGTCGATGTCGTCGCTGAGCCACAGCCGCGAAATGTCGGTGACATAGTCGCGGTCTTCGTAGACTAGGTGAGCGGCTTTGGCCAGGCACAGGGCGCGGTAGGTGTCGTACTTGCTGTCATCGGTCTCGATGCCGCTGAAGTCATGGGTAGAGTAGGGGGGCGGCAAAATTTTGAAGCCAAAGCGCTCAAACAGCTTTTGCACCCGCCCGTAGCCCGCCCAGTGAATGTAGTGAGACAGCTTGTCGTAGAAGCCCGAGCCGCCCTTGCGGCGGTAGCGGCGATCGCCAATCAACCGAATCCAGTGAATAATGAAGGGCTTGATCTCCTCGGCCATCACTAGCCCCGACTCGATCATAATTTCAAAATATTCCAGTCCGCCCAAAAACGAGTCAAACCAGTCGCGCAGGGTGACTTCGATGATGAACTCTTGGTTGTCGTACTGCTGCACCAGATCCAGGGTTTTGGGGGCGATCGCATTGTTCTGGCTGGCCAGACGCTTGATCTCATCGAGGCCATTGCGCATTTTGACCATCTGATCGTGCGATCGCAGCGCCCGCCGCAGCCGGTAGTCAGTGGCCTCAAAGCTAATTGGCCGACCATCCTCGGGGTGGTTGACGTAAAACGTGCGGTACTCCTCATAGTCGAGAATATCCAGCACGTTTTTGACAGCCGGACGCTCGCGAAAGGCCTTCACCTCCTGGCGGGCCAGCTCCATCCGCTGCCAGCGTCGCTGCTGTTGATACACATGCAGCCAGGTCAGGGCAATAAACGCGCCGCCCGCCAGGCTCAGGCTGGCCAGCAATAGGGCTGGCGAGATGCTCGTCATAATTCTCAAAGGTGCTCGCAGCAGACGCCTCGGCATACTCTGAGCAACGAGCACCTCTGAGGTTTGCAGCTCTGACCCATTAGTCAGCGTTGCTGCTGCCCTCGTTGCCGGGGCGATGGCACTAGTGGCTAGGCTGAGCGAAACCCCAAAAACGAGAAAAAATCGACGAATAGCCATAGTTACTACCGACAAATTCCCATTGCTTGCCCCGATGCTACCGGAAAAACCTTGAGGCAGCCTTCCAAACCCCAAATCCTCTATCCTGCCCCCGGCACCAGCCGATTCAGCAGCGCCGGATCGATCCAATACCAGTAGGCCATGCCCAGCAGCAGCAGTAGCGTTGTGCCCAACAGCCACAAAGGCCAGCGGGGCTGAGCAGTAGGGGGTAGGCTCATGGCAACCTCGTAACGCATTTTGCTAACTCTACCCTGGCCTAGATCTGCCCCAGGGAAATTCTCTACACAATGGCGCGGGCGCGGGTTGTTACAATTTTTGAGGGGCCTTTAAAAATCGATTTTGCCCTAACGCTGACGTTATGAGGCTTGAAAAAAGACAATGGCGGTTAATTGCGCGGTAGATTGTAAAGACGGCTGTGTGCTGGGGAACGACTGCCCCAACCTGAAGTACACTGCCGAAGCGTCAAAATTTATTTCTGACACCCCCCTCGATCAAATGCTCGCGATGGCCGACGAGGCCGTGCGCCGCAAAATGATGGAGCGGGCCTCTCAGCCGCCCAAATGGGTGCTGCCAGAGGATTAGACGTCTCTGATAGGCGATCGCGCGATGCTCCTCCGGAGCGGCTACGCCAACGCCCCATACTGGTCACAAGGTAGCCCTGTGCTATCGTGTGACAAGCAAGTTGTTAGTTGCATTACCGGCTTGGCTTAGTCCTTAGTTGAGTACATCTCCTTGATAACTTTCTACTCCTTCTCTCTCTATTTGGAGATGTATCCATGTCGATTTACGTAGGGAATTTGGCCTTTACCGCCACCCAAGACCAGATCACCGAGGTCTTTGCCGAATATGGTGCCGTTAGCCGGGTTAGCCTGCCTACCGATCGCGAGACCGGTCGTCCTCGCGGTTTTGCTTTTGTTGAAATGGAAAGCGAAGCCGATGAAGACAAAGCCATTGAGGCCCTAGACGGGGCCGAGTGGATGGGTCGCGATCTGAAGGTCAACAAAGCTCGCCCCAGAGAATCTCGCGGTGGCGGTGGCGGCGGTGGTGGCGGCGGTGGCTGGAACAGCCGTCGCTAAGCAACAGGGTGTGGCTGAGTACGCTTGGCCACACCCATAACATTCGGGCGTTGTCGAGAGGGTATCGCACTGGCGGTGCCCCAAGGATTTTAGGCTGACGCTACTAGAGCGCTGCTTTATCCGCGTTAGCAGATTTTTAGGAGAACTAATGGCCCAGGTTGTATTGGGAGAAGACGAAAATATTGAATCGGCCCTGCGGCGCTTTAAGCGCAAAGTAGCTCGGGCCGGCATTTTTTCGGACATGCGGAAAAATCGCCATTTCGAAACCCCCATCGAAAAGAAGAAGCGTAAAACCATCGCCCGTCAGAAGCAGCGACGCTGGGGATCAAAACGCTAGGCGTTTAACCCTTAATCAGAGTCTGTAGTTCAGCCACTAGCTGGTCTAGGTGATGTGGTTTATGGGTAGCCATTAGCGTAATTCGCAAGCGGCTCGTGGGCACCGTAGGCGGTCTTACCGCTGCGACCCACAGGCCCGCCGATTGCAGTTGCTGGCTGGCTGTCAAGATAGCCTCCGCTGATATGCCCTCCAGGCAGATAATGGGCGAAGCCGACGGCAAGCGCCGTAGCCGAAAGGGCTCTGCTGCTGACTCTGCCAAGATTTGATCAATCTGTTGAATGAGGTAGTTCACTCGGTGCCAGAGTACTTCGCGGCGCCAGGGTTCTTGCTGGATAATCTGTACCGCCGCTAGGCCCGCTGCTGTGTCCGCTGGAGATAGGCCTGTGGTGTAAATCCAGCCTGGAGCGCGGTTGCGGAGAAAATCGATCAGCTGGGCAGACCCAGCTACGTAGCCCCCCAGGCTGCCTAGGGCCTTGCTGAGGGTGCCAACTGTGACCAAAGGATGGGTGGTGCAGCCCAGGTGCTCTACAGCCCCAGAGCCACCTTTGCCAAACACTCCCGTGCCGTGAGCCTCGTCCACGAGCACCATAGCGCTGTAGGTTTCTGCCACAGTCAGAATTTCTGCCAGCGGGCACAGGTCACCATCCATGCTGAATACGCTGTCGGTGGTGATCAGGCAGCGGCGGTGGCGATCGCGGTGGGTCTCCAATAGTTCTTTCAAGTGGGCCACGTCCCCATGGCGATAGTCCAGGGCTGTGGCCCCGCTAACCTTCCCCCCTGCCCTCAGGCTAGAGTGATTGTACTCGTCGCCCAAAATCAGATCTGGGGTGCTGACTAGGGCGGCGATCGCCCCCATATTGGCCAAATAGCCCGAGCTAAACACGATCGCATCCTCGGTGCCCTTGAGGATGGCGATCGCCCGCTCCAGCTCCCCATGCAGCTCTCGGTGGCCGCTGAGCAGCCGAGAGCCGGTGCTGCCAGTGCCGTAGGTGTGAATGGCCGCGATCGCCCCCTCCGCCAGCCGAGGGTCGCTGGCTAGCCCCAGGTAGTCGTTGCTGGCAAAATTCACCAGGGTCTGTCCCTGGCGCTGAATCACAGCCCCTGCCATACCCTCGATCGCCTGCACCGAACGATACCGGTGGGCGCGATGCAGCGCCTCTAAAGACCGATCTAGCCAAT
The DNA here is from genome assembly GCF_034932455.1 of Leptolyngbya sp. CCNP1308. Lineage (NCBI taxonomy): Bacteria > Bacillati > Cyanobacteriota > Cyanophyceae > Leptolyngbyales > Leptolyngbyaceae > Leptolyngbya > Leptolyngbya sp. CCNP1308. Next base: position 16,818 of record NZ_JAYGIH010000072.1, read on the forward strand.
CGTAGGGAGTTTTGCCCATAGGTGGGGTGAGCGCCTTCAATGACTACATCGCTAACCGTGCTCCAGCAAACCAATCCAGGATTTATCTTAGATTGGTGCATTGGAAACGCTCAATCTAGCGCCGCCCATTGCGGATTCCACACCACCTCCCAAAGGTGGCCATCTGGGTCTTGAAAATACCCCGCATAACCACCCCAAAACGTCTCCTGGGCAGGTTTAACGATAATTGCACCAGCGGTGTTTGCCTGCTCCATGACGGCATTGACTTCCTCCCTAGAGCCCACATTGTGCCCTAGGGTGAATTCCGTTGAACTGGCTACACCTCGCGACAGCCCCGTATCGTGGGCAATGCTCTCCCGGGGCCAAAGCGCAAGCCGCAAACCTGATTGAAGGTCGATGAAAGCCACGGCTCCATACTCAAACTCCTCACCCACAATGCCCTCGGTAGAGAGGCCTAGGCCATCTCGGTAGAAACGCAGCGATCGCGCCAAATCATCCACGCCAAGGGTGATGACGGTAATGCGGGGTTGCATAAAAGCCTCGGGTTAGCTAACCCACCATTACTGATCTGATAAGGCTTTCTGGGTTTCTTCTGAAGTCAGCTTCAGCACAATCACCCCTAGCGGTGGCAGCGTCAGATCGAGTGAATAGGGGCGGTTGTGGAAAGACCAGTCCTCAGACCACTTGCCACCCAGATTCCCCATGTTGCTGCCGCCAAAGTCGCGGGCATCGCTGTTGAATAGCTCCTTGTAGTAGCCCGGCTCGGGTACGCCCACCCGGTAGTGGCTGTGAGGCTGGGGCGTAAAGTTGCACACCACTACCACAAAGTCGTCACTGCCCTTATCACGGCGGATAAAGGCCGCCACGCTGTGGCGGTTGTCGCTACAGTCAATCCACTCAAAGCCAGCCTGGTCAAAATCTTGGGTAAACAGCGCCGGTTCACTGCGGTAAAACTCGTTGAGCTTGCCCATAAAATACTTGAGGCTGGCGTGGGGCTGATGCTGAAGCAGGTGCCACTCTAGATCGCCCCAGACATTCCACTCGCTCCACTGGCCAAACTCCATGCTCATAAACAGGGTTTTCTTGCCCGGGTGCATGAACATGTAGGTATAGAGGCAGCGCAGGTTGGCAAACTTCTGCCATTCATCCCCCGGCATTTTGCCCAACATATTGCTCTTGCCATGCACCACCTCGTCGTGGGATAGCGCCAGCATAAAGTTTTCGGTAAAGGCATACCAAATACTGAAGGTGACGTTGTTCTGGTGAAACTGTCGGAACCATGGATCCATGTTGAAGTAGTCCAACATGTCGTGCATCCAGCCCATATTCCACTTCAGGTTGAAGCCTAGCCCGCCGACGTAGGTGGGCCAAGAAACCATGGGCCAGGCTGTTGATTCTTCTGCGATCGAGAGCACGCCGGGGAAATAGGTAAACAGCACGTGGTTTACCTGGCGGAGAAAGTCTGCGGCTTCAATGTGCTCACAGCCGCCATACTCGTTGGCCACCCACTCCCCGTCCTTGCGGAAGTAGTTGAGGTAGAGCATCGACGCCACCGCATCGACCCGAATTCCGTCGATGTGGTACTTTTCAAACCAAAAAATGGCGTTGGCCACCAAGAAGTTGCGCACCTCGTTGCGCCCGTAGTTAAACACCAGGGTGCCCCACTCCTTGTGCTCACCCTTGCGGGGGTCGGCATGTTCGTAGAGGTGAGTGCCGTCAAAGAATGCCAGACCGTGGCCATCCTTGGGAAAGTGGCCTGGCACCCAGTCAACAATTACCCCAATGTCGTGGGCGTGGCACTGGTCGACAAAGTACATGAAGTCTTCGGGCGTCCCGTAGCGGGAAGTGACGGCGTAGTAGCCGGTAACCTGGTAGCCCCAGGAGCCATCGAAGGGGTGCTCGGCGACGGGCAGGAGCTCAATGTGAGTAAACCCCAGCTCTTTGATGTAGGGAATCAGCCGATCCGCTAGCTCTCGATAGGTTAGAAACCGGGCTCCCGGTTTAAGCTCGGCCACCGTAACGACTGGCTCTGGGCTGCCGTCGGGGCGCAGGGCAGGGCTGGCCGATGACTCATGCAGCCAGGAGCCGACATGGAGTTCGTAGATAGAGACTGGCTGGGTCAGGGGTTCGGTCTGACGCCGCTTTTCCATCCAGGTGGCATCTTGCCAGGCATAGCTGTCTAGATCGGTGACGATAGAAGCGGTTTTGGGGCGAATTTCCTGCTGAAAGCCATAGGGGTCAGACTTTTCGTAGATATGGCCGTCGTAGTTTTTGATTTCGTATTTGTAGTGGGCACCAACATCTAATCCAGGAATAAATAAATCCCAGATGCCGTTGGAGAGGCGGCGCATTTGGTGTTTGCGGCCATCCCAATAGTTGAAATCGCCTAGCACTGATGCATTGCGAGCGTTGGGAGCCCACACGGCGAAGTACACGCCGGTGACACCTTCGACTTCGGTGAAGTGCGCGCCTAGCTTTTCGTAAATGCGGTGGTGGTTACCCTCGCTAAAGAGGTGGATATCGAAATCGGTGATGGCACGGGTCTTAAAAGCGTAGGGGTCATAGATGACGTGGACATGGTCACCAATGACGTATTTAAGCTGGTAGTTGGCCAGATCTTGAACCTGCAGCACGCATTCGAAGAAGTGGGGGTTATGGTTAGACTCCATAGGCACTTCTTTGTGCTCTTCTGGCAGCACCACCCAGGCTTTGTCGGCCTGGGGTAAATAGGCCCTTACGGCCCAAACGGTTTGACCATCTTGCTGCACCATGTGCGGCCCCAAAATCTCAAAAGGGTCATGGTGTTGGTTCCAGACAATTCGGTCAATCTGCTCAGCGTCAACGGTTGCAGGCATGTTATTAAAGGTCCACAGGGGGATATAACGGTCTGTGTAAATTTACTATCTGCGGAATAGAGTAACAAAACTTAGCGATTCCCACAGGGAAATTTTCGCGGATCTTGGCTTATTTGACCCCTATCGTAAGAAAGGGAGAATGGGTTTGAGGGTACGTCTAAGCTGCAGAAGCTGAATCAGCTGAGCAATTTCAGGGTTAACGACGGGCTCAGTGTTGGGGTCACGCAGATGTTCTTGCAGAGCGGCGTAGTCTGCCGCCGAGATCGGCTCTCCGTTGAGGGGCGATCGCGCCTCTGTAATAATCTCTGTGCGCAAAATTTCTTCGGGAATGTCGTCGTGGGGTGGCAGGGCTAGAGCACTATTTCCTAAAACGGCTACTATTCCTAGACCAGTCGTCACGATGAGATGTATGGGGGGCATAGGCAGGCTAAGTCATATGGCTCCAGTATTACCATAGCCTGCTGCGACACCTCTAACGTTGTCTCAGGCCAGGTCGGGCTTGTGCTAGGCTGCATGGCAGATTTGTGTGTTCGTCGTTTCCCTTGGGGAGGTTGCATGGGTTTTCTACGGTTGTTTCCTGTGGGAGTAGTAGCGCCTGTAGCTCTGGTGGGGCTGCTGGCTGGCCCGACAACGCTGGTTGCCCGCGCCGACACTGTGCTAGAAGAGGCAGGCACCATTTATCCGGCAGAGTCTACCTATACCTTTGAGGGCACAGCTGGTCAGGTGATGACGATCACCCTAGCGAGTGAGGACTTTGATCCAGTGTTGTCGCTAACGGGGCCAGGGGAGGCTGAAATTGCGACTAATGATGACTTTGGCGGCACTTTAAACTCAACCATTATTGTCGAGCTGCCCGAAGACGGTACCTACACTGTGGTGGCTCGGTCATTTTCGGGTCAGGGTGGCGACTATGACCTCATTGTGCGCACCTCTACTGAATTTGAGACGACCTATGCCGAGGCCGAAGCCTTCGCCCTGGCCGAAGACTACCCAGAGGCTATTGCTGCTTACACTGAGGCGATCGGGATTGACCCAGACCAGTCATCGGCCTATCTAGGACGGGCCCAGGCCATTCTGGGGCAGGTGTATGTGGAGCAAGGCGATGCAGTAGAAGGGCCAGAGGATATTCCCTTAGAGGCGAGAGAGTTGGTCATAGCCGATTTTGAGCAGGCGGCTACTCTGTTTGAAGCTAGCGGGTCTGAAGACTGGGCCGCTTCTCTCCGCGAGCAGGCGGCGGTGCTGCGCGATATCGAGAGTTCAAACTAGGCTGAAATTCTATGGCAACTTTTCCGGATGAAGCCTCGTCTTAGGCGAAAAGGTGAATGGTAGATGCACCCTGAAAAGTCCCACTGGCGATCGCCAGGGGATTTTTTTTTGCCCATGCCCCTGTTGTGGGAGGAGCGTGCCGTAGAGGTTGCTGAATCTCGGGCTGGGTGAAGGATTGGGTAGCCGCTGATGAACGATGCGCGGGACTCATAATAAAAGGGGATGTGAGCGATCGCTCACATCCCCCATGGTGCTCTAGAAACATAGCCAGAAGGCTATTGCTGAACTGAGTTACATCGACACTTTGCGGTAAGGCACAGCGGTGGCGATGTTGATTTCGCTGGTAGATACACGAGCAGGTGCCGCACCACTGGCTCCAATACTGCGGGCCATGCCCAAAAAGCCTTGGGGGTTGCCAGCGGTAACTTTTTTCTCCTGGGGAACATACCGCTTGACCTGGGACTGCCACACAATCTGAGGGAAGCCCAGTTGGTTGCGGTGGTAGGCGTCGTAGCGGGGGTTCTTGATGTGAATGGGGCGCTCGCCTTCGGGGCGACCGGGCAGCACCCGACGCTTTTGGTAGGGCACGGTGTTGTAGCCAAAGCTGGTGAGATACTCTTCGCTGTCGAGGAGCTCATCGACTAGGCCTTTGATGCCCTTGTTGGCGACGACGATAGACCAGGCAATTTTTTCGCGATCGCTGTACACATCGCGGCCCAAGATTTTTTGGACGCAGTGTTCAACAAACTTGTAGTTGCTGTTCTTCTCGTAGAAGCTGCTATAGAAGGTGGGCGACAGCGCCAGGCCACGGATAAAGTCACGCACGGTGATTTGGCCATTGCGCAGCTGCGACTCCAGAAAAGGCTGGCGATCGCACTTAAACGCGTGGAAGAACATCTGCCGATAGGCCGCCTCAACCAGCGAATCCATGTCGCTGGTGTCGTACAGGTCATCGGAAGAGTAAAATCTAGGCTGTTCATCACCGCCGATTTCGTAAGCAGCAACGCGCTGATTTTGGCTGGACGGGGAATAGTTTAGTAGCGGAAGAGACACGTTTGAATCTCCAGAATCTTAGGAAAATTTACAAACTTTAAGCATGATCATACGGGAATGGCTGTCGCGAACCTGAGCAACCTGAATAAATCAACACAGTCCTTAACATTCCACAGAAGTGCCCACTGGAGGGATGCCATGCGGCTCTGGATCTCAAGGCAGGGTCATGCGGCGGGGCGCAATCAGCCGGTCAAACTCCGATTCTGAGACGTAGCCGAGGGCCAGCGCGGCCTGTTTTAGGGTGAGATCGTGCTCAAAGGCGTGGTGGGCAATTTGGGAGGCCTTGTCGTAGCCAATGGCTGGGCTAAGGGCCGTAACCAGCATCAGTGACTGCTGCACATACTGGTCGATTCGTTTTAGGTTGGGGGTCATGCCTGCGACCAAAAACTCAGTGAAGTTGTGGCAGCTGTCGGCCATCAGCCGCACTGATTGCAGCAGGTTGAAGATCATCATTGGCTTGTAGACGTTCATCTCTAGATAGCCGCTGGCTCCGGCAAAGGCCACCGCCGCGTCGTAGCCCATCACCTGCACCGCTACCATGGCCAGGGCCTCACACTGGGTGGGGTTGACCTTCCCCGGCATGATCGATGACCCGGGCTCGTTCTCTGGCAGCTGTAGCTCTGCGAACCCGGCCCTAGGGCCGCAGCTGAGCAGGCGAATGTCGTTGGCAATCTTGTAAAGCGACACCGCCAGGGTTTTGAGCACGCCGCTGGCCATCACCACGGCATCGTGGGCACCCATAACGGTGAACTTGTTGGGAGCGCTGACAAAGGGCAGTCCGGCGATCGCGGCAATGTGCTCGGCGGTGGCTTCTGCAAAACCTGGCCCCGCGTTAATGCCGGTGCCGATCGCCGTGCCCCCCAGGGCCAGTTCGTACAGCCCTGGCAGGCATCCCTCAATGCGTTTGAGGTTGTCGTCGAGCATGCCCACATAGCCTGAGAACTCCTGGCCCAGGGTGAGGGGTACCGCGTCTTGCATGTGGGTGCGCCCAATTTTGACGATGTCGCTCCAGGCTTCGGCCTTCTCGTTAAGAGCATTTCTTAGCTGGGTGATGGCAGGACATAGGCTGCGGACGAGAGCCTGGGCGGCGGCGATGTGCATGGCCGTGGGAAACACATCGTTGGACGACTGAGACATATTGACGTGGTCGTTGGGGTGAATGGGGGTTTTGCTGCCCATCTGGCCGCCAGCCAGCTCAATCGCCCGGTTGGCGATCACTTCATTGACGTTCATGTTGCACTGGGTGCCGCTGCCGGTCATCCACACATGCAAAGGAAAATGGTCGTCCAGGGTTCCATGGCTGACCTCATCGGCGGCCTGCACAATTAAGTCGGCCTTCTCCTGGGGTAGCTTGCCCAGGTCAGCGTTGGCCAGGGCTGAGGCTTTTTTGGTGAGGGCGATCGCATGCACCACCTCCAGCGGCATTTTGTCTTGGCCAATGGAAAAATAGCGAATAGACCGCTGGGTCTGGGCTCCCCAGTAGCGATCGCTGGGCACGGCGATCGCCCCCATGCTGTCAGTTTCCTGGCGGGTGTGTGGTGTTGGTTCGGCCATCGGCGGTAGTTCTCAGCGCGCTATCCTCCGATTCAACCACAGGGTCAAGCTTCTGAGCGCCTTTCCACAGAAAAGCTCCGACGAAGGGTAAGTCGCCGGAGCCGTGTGGGCAATAGTAGTGGGCAATGATCAGAGATTGAGGGCGAAACCTACCCCTGCTTTTTGCGAGCTAGGCCCGCAGCACTCAGACCCACCAGCACTAGGGCAGCGGTAGAGGCTGGTTCAGGGACGGTGGCGTTGGGTTCCTCGGGGGGGAGACCGCCTTGGGCTACAAACAGCGAAGCGTGGGACAGATCCTTTTGGTCGAAGGTGGCCCAAGTACCGCCGTTAAAGCTAGCAACGCTGTCAAAGTAATAAGCGGTATAGGCGTTGCCGGCCTTCAGGCTGATCACGAACGGAGAGGTGAGGGTGTCAGACACTGACCAAGTGCCGCTGCCCTTGCCATTCTGAACCCAGCTAAAGCCATAGTCGTTGGGGCCGGAGGAGTTTTTCCCGCCCTCGTACTTACCGTCAAACACCCAGCCGTCCCCTAGGGTATTGTCGAGAAAGGCGGTAAGGTCAGCGGCAATTGTGCTGCTGACGTCGTTACCCGATACTGGATTGAGACATTGGGTATAGCTCAGCGAAGACCCTCCGGCGAGGGGGTTGCTGGTGGCTGAGCCGTTAGCACAGGTCAGGGGAGCCGCAGGCTGGCTACCGCCGCCACCGCCGCCACCGCCTTTGCCAGAGTTTCCCTTTGCAAAGGCCTCGGGTGCCATTGACCCCAAAAGGCCAGTGAACAATAGGGCAACGCTCAATATTTTGAATGCTTTCATACCGGGCAAATCCTCCTTAAGTAGGCACTGTAGGCAGTAGCCATAGACGACAAGGGGGCGTTTGCGTCTGATGGTCTCTCCGAGACAGATATAGGTTTTTTGGTGTACTCCTTTACTTAAACACTCTCCGTAATAGAGCGTGTAGGGCAAAATACGGAGTTTAAGGGCGGTTCACAGAGACTTTATGGTTACCGCTAGCGGCGGCGCTGTTTGCTGACCATTTTGCGAGAGAGCCGCAGGTTGATGGCTTCGCGATCGGCCCAATCTTGCAGCACTCGCAGAAAGAGGTGTTTGTCTTGGCCCTGGAGTACGGCGGTCTGGTCGGCGGTTTCAATGCTGTAGGGGTAGCCGCCGCCGATAATGACTTCGCCTCGCACCCAGTTGAGGTACTGAGTAATGTGGCCGCTTTCCCACATCCAGCGGGGCATTTCGAGCCTTACAGGGTAGCCGTCGCGGGTGGTTTTGAGGTAGGTAAAGGCAATCTGGTCGCTGTAGTCGTTGTACTGATCTAGAACGCCGCCGCGATCGCACTGAAACACCGCCGAGCGATCGCCCCACTCCATCAGCCGAGCCAAGAGCTGGGCATCGTGAATGCCCTCGGTGGCCTCCAGGCCGTAGGCGTGATGCAGCATGCCGGTCAGATCGTGGGCGTAGGAGGTATCGACATAGCCCACCAGGGGCACGCGGCGGCGATCGCTGGCCTCCAGTAATGACAGAATTGACTGTACGTAGGCAGTTTGGCTCTCTTGGTCAAAGGCTTCGGCAAAGGTAACCACCAGCGCTCCGTCGAAAAACACCAGGGTGCGCTCGGGCTCTTCGCAGGCATTGATGTACTCCACCAGCCGCGCCACTTCCATTTGAAAGCGGCGAATGTTGACTCGGCGCTCCACAGGCTGAGCTGGGTTTGGCCCTAGATCGCTGGGGGTCATGAGGTCAACCCGCACATCTTTTTTGTAGGGCCGAGTGGCGCTGTGGGGGTTCTCAAACCAGCCGATTTGCAGCAGCGCAATGGGGATAGAGATGTCTTTGCCGGGGGAGATTTGGGAGCCATCCACCGCAAACGTGGTGATGTCTTGTAGGACAGTCTGCACCCACTGGGCGCTCTGTTCGCGGTTTGTCCAGCGATCGCCCACCGGGCCAGATTCCGTAAAGAAAAAGGGCAAAATGCCCTTTTCGGCGGCAATTTCTTCTAACGGGCGAGCACCCACAGGCCCAGTGTGGCGGTTGAGTTGAGCCGTCTGCCGCCCGTGGGGCAGAGCTGCAAACTCGATCCATGCCCGGTGGTAGGCGTGGAGCAGCTCAAACTTAGCCCGGCTAAAGGCGCTAAAGGCATCCCGCTTTTGGTCGAGCAGGGCTTTAATTTGGCTGGAACTCACTGGCATAACCCATCCATCGCTTAGAACACCTGTATTAACGGCTGATTCTAGCGGGTTTGTTCGGGCTTGTCACGACTTGGTGCTCTGTGCCAGCGATCGCGCTGCTGTCAACAGGGGCACTCAGTCGAGCAATATTAAGTCATGCTTACTCATCGGATAGTGCTTGGCGTTGGTAGGCGTTGACATCACAGAAAGTTCGGTATCTTCACCATGTCTAGAGCGATTGGCCCTGGGCAGGCTAGAGATAGAGCAATTAACCGCAAAACACTATGGCCCTACAGCTTTATCTATTGGCATCGCTGATGGTTTTTCTTCTGGCCATCGGCTCGTTTTTGACCGACCCATCGAATCCTAAAAGCCGCTTGAGTGGCTGGGCTTTTCTGGGTCTAGCCGTAGTGCTCAGCCCGATTACTCTTCCCAATATGGTCGTTAAGCGGATGGGCAAGTCACGCTCATCCGCTCCTATGCGCGTATCGTCATTTAGAGCCTGAAAGAGTATTTTCCCCTCAGGCGCTGAAGAACAATCTGGTGCTAGTGGTGATGCCCGTGGTCATGGCTGTGACCATGATCGTGACCAGGTAGGTGGTGGTCGTGGGTGTGACCATGGTGGCTGTGCACCGCCGCCGCCTGCGACACCGCCAGGGCAGGATTGATGGCTAGAGCCTCTTCTTCCAGCAGATCGGCGATGTGTTTGTCGGCCCAGGTGGCGGCCATCGCCAAAAAGTCGGGGCGATCGTTGACGCAGGGCATTTGCACATAGGTGACGTGGGGATGCTTACGGCGCAGCCCTTCGATGATGTGCTCAACATCCAGCAGGGTTTCGTGGTTTTCGGTGGCGAAGCCGATGGGCATAAACACCAGGGCGGTGGCCCCCAGGTCGATTAGGTTTCGGGCAGCCAGGTCAGCGTTGGGCTGAGTCCACTTGATCAGCGGGGTGTCGTGGTTGAGCCAGCCCACGGAGATCAGCGGGTACTTGTAGATCAGGCGATCGCGCACTTTGTCGTAGAGCTTTTGGCTCTCGTCAATGCCGGAGGTAAAGCCTTTGGCCTCGTGGGGGCAGCCGTGGTTCATCAGCACGATGCCGGTTTGGGAGGGCAGGTGAGCCACAGCCAGGTGGTCTTTGATTTTTTCTTCGACCATGGTGGCCAGCAGATCGATGTAGTCGGGCGCGTCGAAGAAAGAGGGAATGTAGCGCGTTCCCTTAACCCAATGCTCGGTGCCGTCGGAAAGCTTGACTAAAGCCTGATTTACCTGCTCGATGGCAATGCCGCTGGTAAAAATAGAATCCACTACCAGCAGGGGATAGATCAACAGCTTGTCGTACCCCTCGGCTTTGACTTGCTCTAGCACCTGGTCGGGCAGGAAGGGTTTGCAGAAGTTGAAGGCTTTGAAAACTTTAATGCGATCGCCCCAGCGCTCTTGCAGATTGGCCTCAATACCGGCCCGCTGGGCCTCAAAAATAGCGTTGTGGGGGGAAATAAAGTTGCCGTGCTGGTGGCTCCACTCGTGGAGGTCGAAGGCGGCCAGCACCTTGGCCAGGGGGGGGTACACCCAGGTGGGCACCGGGGCAAATTTTGCCGTTAGGAGGTTTAGCGCCTGCTCGTTGTAGTTGGCAAAGTCTTCGTAGCTTTCGACTTCGCCATAGCCCATCAGCAGCACCGCTACCCGGCTATCGCCGGAGGATGAGGGGTGGGAGTGAGATGCAGACGCTTGAATAACGTCGGGGGTTGCAACCATAGTGCCTGTTCTGTGGAGGGGTCATTTCCCACAGGCTAACATCCCCCCATGGGGGATGACATTAACAAAACCCGTAGGTTGGCCATAGAGAACTCACCAAAATCCTGAGAATAAACACTCTAGGAGGAATTGCTCACTGAGCTGACTCGCGTAGCCCACGGAAGGGGTAGGTTACAGAGACAGAACGTTCTAAACGACAGCACATTCAGAATTGCGAATACTGCCGTCAGGCATGATGGTTTGGCAAAACTTAGCGCCCGTGAGGTTGGCCTTAGTCAGGTTGGCCCCGGTCAAATTGGTATAACGCAGGTTGGCCCAGTAGAGATTGGCGTGGGAGAGGTCGGCTTTAGTCAGGTTGGCCCCCTCTAAGTTGGCATGGCTAAAGTCGGCGTGGTCAAGGCAACTGCTGCGTAGATCGGCATTGACCAGGGTGGCGCGGTGGCAGTGAGCCTTGCGCAGATCGGCCTCGCGCAGAACGGCATTGGCCAAGGAGGCACCGCGCAGATCGGCCTGGGCCAGCGTGATTTGGTAGCCATCGATGTGGGTTAGATCGGCCTGGTAGAGGTTGGCCCGAGTCAGGGTAGTGCGGCGCAAATCGGCATTGGCCAAGTGGGCTGCGGCCAGATTTAACCCCTGCAAATTCAGCCCGTGCAGGTCGCGGGCACCCGCCTGATAGTAGCGATTGACCAGTTCTCGTAGGGTAGCTGGGGTCATTGCGGTGATGGCCTAAAATAACGCCAAAAGGTAACGCAAAGAGCAATGGGGACGACCGCTAGGCCTATCCCCATTATCGCGCTGCGATCGCACTAGCGTATCAAGCATTACAAGAATGCTACATTCTCAGCACAGGTTAGATTCGCCCCACGCCTTTGCTACGCTCATCTGAGTCGGTGGTCACCTTGCCAGTCTCATCGGTCTGGTTAATTTCGCTCAGCTCAGCAGCCCGCTGGGCTTTCTTGGCTTCCTCTTCCTCGCGCAGGTCGCCGGGCTCATTGATATACATTTCGGGCTCAATGGGGTAGTTGTTGGCCAGCCCTTCCTTGTCTACCGTTTGGCCGCTGCTGGTGTCGATACTATTGTTGTCATCGCGCGGCTGCTTAAAGTCGGTACCCTCGCGCTCTTTGCGGGCAGCAGTTTCCGCCGGAATAATATGGGGATCGTAGTTATCGCTTTCAACTCTGGGGTTAGACATAGAAGCCTCCATTGAGAATAATTGAGCGAATTGAGTAAGCAGAATGTTTGGATCACTTACTTATCACTGATACAACCCTAGGACGAGATCTGCCAGCCTGTATCTACCCGGAGAATGAGGCCGCTTCTATGACTTTTGGATGAGGTAGACTGATCTCTATTTTTAGCAACGAAAAGAAAATCTTGAGCCTGACTCAGGCCGCAAAGGCAAACAACATAGCAAAAGAATTTTGGGACTTGTTTTAATGATATTAGAAGCTGCTATTTTAACGATTAGACCTGGTGCAAAATTAGCCTTTGAGTCTGCCTTTGAGACGGCCTCTGTGATCATTGCCGCTATGCCAGGATATATTTCTCACGAGTTGCAGCGCTGTATTGAAACGGAAAATCAGTACCTACTGCTTGTGCGTTGGCAGACCTTAACAGACCATTCAGTAGGGTTTCGACAATCGCCAGAGTATCAAGCCTGGCGATCGCTGCTACACCATTTCTACGAGCCTTTTCCCACGGTTGAGCACTACGAATCGGTTTTAAGCTATGCAAGACTTCCCCAACCTTGAGACCCCGCGCCTGTGGCTACGTCAGGCCACTGAAGCCGATGCCGAAGCTGTTTTCTCTCTCTTTTCTGACCCGCAGGTGACGCGGTTTCACGACCTCGATACTTTCACGTATCTTGACCAAGCTAGAGAAGTCATTGAGCGTCGAAAAATGGGGTTTAAGGGCGATCGCGGTATTCGCTGGGCGATCGCCCTCAAACCGCACAACAATTTAATCGGTTCGTGCGGATTCACCTGGGATAGGACAGCCAGTCAGGCAGAAGTGGGCTACGAACTGGCCCGTAAATTTTGGCGGCGAGGCATCATGACAGAAGCGTTGAGCGCCATCTTCAACTATGGTTTTGAGGTAGAAAATTTGCATCGCATTGTTGCAGAGGTAATGGTTGACAACCTGGCCTCTAAACAGCTGCTTAAAAAACTAGGCTTGCAAAGCCAGGGGATATTGAAAGAACGCGGCTTTTGGAAGGGAAATCACCACGATTTAGAACAGTTTGTGTTGAGTAAGCCACAGCCTTAGCGTCAAGCTACCAAAACGGCTGCCCCTAAAATCGCTCCACCTCGGGTAGGGCCGCTGCCGCTACGCTGCGAGCTGCTTCGCCGCAGGTGCGGGGGGTAGGCAGTAGCTTTGTTGGGTTTGCCAGCAGATCCGGGTCAAGGGCCTGTCGCACCCAGCCCATGGTTTCCAAATCGGTAGGCGAAAACATATCGGGCATGTAACAGCGCTTGTCGGCCCCAATACCGTGCTCGCCCGAAATGCTGCCGCCCACCCGCACGCACAGCTTGAGAATATCGCCCCCCAGCTCTTCCACCTGCTCCAGCTGATCGGGGATGGCGTTGTTGTAGAGAATCAGCGGGTGCAAATTGCCGTCGCCTGCGTGGAAAACGTTGGCTACCCGGTATCCGTGCTTGTTACCCAACGCCTCAATTTCCCTAAGCACGTAGGGCAGTTGGGTACGGGGAATCACGCCATCCTGCACGTAGTAGTCGGGGCTGAGCTTGCCCATGGCGGCAAAAGCGGCCTTGCGACCCTTCCACAACCGCAGACGCTCCTCTGGGTCGGTGGCGACGGTGATGGTACGGGCACCGTTTTGGCGGCAGAGGTTGGCAATGCGATCGCCCGTCGCCGCTACCTCCGCTGGCAAGCCGTCAATCTCAATCAGCAAAATCGCCGCCGCATCGCGGGGGTAGCAGTTGGTGGCCACCACATCTTCCACCGCGTTGAGGCTAAAATTGTCCATCATCTCCATACCAGCGGGGATGATGCCCGCGCTGGTGATGGCTGAAACCGCCTCCCCGGCGGCCTCTACCGAGGTAAAGTCGGCCAGCAGCACCTGAATCGACTGGGGCGCTTTGAGAATGCGCAGGGTAATTTCAGTGGCAATGCCCAGGGTGCCTTCGGAGCCAACGAAGAGCCCGCACAGATCGTAGCCAGGGGTTTCGGCTACCTCGCCGCCGAGGTTGACAATGTCGCCCGTGGGCAGCACGACCTTGAGCCCTAGCACATGGTTAGTGGTCACCCCGTACTTGAGGCAGTGGACTCCGCCCGAGTTTTCGGCCACGTTGCCGCCCACCGAGCACACCGACTGGCTAGAGGGGTCGGGGGCATAGTAAAAGCCCGCACCGCTGACCGCCTGGGTGACCCAGTTGTTGATTACTCCCGGCTGTACCACCACCCGCTGGTTCTCCAGATCCACCGAGAGAATCTGGTTCATGGTGGCGGTGACGATCAGCACCGAGTCTTCGATAGGCAGTGCCCCGCCCGAGAGGCCAGTGCCTGCACCCCGCGCCACAAAGGGTACCTGAAAGCGATCGCAGATTTTAACCGCCGCCGCCACCTGCTCAGTGGTTTTGGGCAGCACCACCACGGCGGGCCGCTGGCGGTAGCTCGTCAGCCCGTCGCACTCGTAGACCAAAATTTCTTCTTTGCGGCGCACCACGCGATCGCCTCCGAGAGCGACCGTAAAGGCGTCAATGATCGGTGCCCAGTCAATGCGCGATCGCTCTGCTACGGTCATGGCCCATACTGCTCAAGATGTCTGTGATCCTAACCTGAACTGCTGTCGCTAAACAGCGCGATCGTCGTCAGTCAAGCGCTCGCCCACACCGAGCCATTCGACCAATGAATTCGCCCTTTACTACAACTAACGGTTGCCAGCCCCTAGGTTTCGGATTCCTCAGCTATCTTCCGCCGGATCATGTTCTCGCCCTGGAGCATGCGCTTGGCTGCATCCAGCAGCATTTCCTCCAGATAGGGCTTGGTAAAGTAGCCTTTGGCCCCCAGATCCACCGCCATCTGCCGGTGGCGATCGGCTCCTCGAGAAGTCAGCATCGCCGTCGGAATCTGGCTCAAGGCGCTGTCTTTCTGCATGCGGGAGAGCAGTTCTAGGCCGTCCATGCGAGGCATTTCAATATCGCAGAAGACCAGGTCGCAGGGCAGGCCAGAGCGCAGTTTTTCCCAGGCTTCCTGACCGTCGCGGGCCTGTTCGACCCGGTAGCCGATCTTGTTGAAGCTCATCGACAGCAGTTCGCGTACCGTAATCGAGTCGTCCACAATCAGCACTGTTGGGTCAGTGTGGGCGACGGTTTCGACGGGCTCCTCATCCACCGTCTGCGTCCACAGCGAGGTCGAAGCATCGCGGCGCAGGCGACCGCTGGCCAGGTCAATCAGCTCCAGCACATCGGCAATGGGCATGACGCGCCCATCCCCTAGCACCGTTGCACCGGCAATACCGATGGGCTTGGGCACTGGCCCTTCTAGCTGTTTAATGACAATCTCCTGCTCGCCAATGACCTGATCGACTTGAAGGGCGATAAAGGTGCTGGCGCTGCGCAAGACCACCATAGAGATAACGTCTTCATCTTGGGGGCCACCGTAGACCCGGCCCCGACCCAGACTGCGGTTGAAGCGCAGCAGGTCGCTGAGTGGGCGGAAGGGCAGCAGCGTATCGCGCCAGAGGATGCAGGCGTGGCCCTGGTCATCGGTTTGAATGCGCTCCTTGGGCACGTCAAACATATCCTCAACCCCATCCATGGGGAAGGCGATGCGGGCCTGGTTGTTGACGCAGCTGAGGGCTTTAGTAATGCTGAGGGTGAGGGGTAGACGAATGGTAAAGCTGGTGCCCTTGCCCACTTCAGACTCGATGGTGATCGATCCGCGAATGTCGGATAGGGCGGTTCGCACCACGTCCATGCCGACGCCGCGCCCGGAGAAATCATCGGCCTGGTCGCGGGTGCTAAAGCCCGGCAAAAACAGCAGGTCGTAGACCTCAATTTCGGTCATGGTCTGGGCTTCGGCGGGGGTAATCAGCCCCTGCTTGAGGGCCTTGGCCTTGACCACCGCTGGGTTGATGCCACCGCCGTTGTCGGCGATGTAGATTACAGTCTGGTTGCCCTGGTAGAAAGCCCGTACGGTAATTGTGCCTTCTCGCCCTTTGCCATTGGCCAGGCGCTCTTCGGGCGACTCAATGCCGTGGGTAATGGCGTTGTTGACCAGGTGGGTCATGGGGTCGTAGAGGCGCTCTAGGATCATTTTGTCGATTAGGGTGTCGCGCCCTTCGACCACGAGTTGAGCCTCTTTGCCGCACCTGAGGGAAATATCGCGCACGGCGCGGGGCAGTCGATCGGCGGTTTGACCGAAGGGCACCATGCGCGCCTTGTTGAGGCCCTCTTGCAGCTGGGTGGTCACCTGGCGAAACTGGCGGGCAATCTGGTCGGTGGAGTCGATGGTGAACTCAATGTCCGACGATGCCTCCCGCACCCGCACGATCAGCTCAATCATCTCCTGGGAGAGGGTGTGGAAGCCGGTGAAGCGATCCATCTCAAGGGCGTCGAAGGTGGCTCCGGTGGCGTGGCTGTTGCCCCCCCGATCTGAGGAGGAAACCCCTAGGGCAAAGGCCTGGCGGTTGGCAATTAGGGAGCTTTCCAGCAGCGATCGCTCGTACAGATCGCGCATGCGCTGGCCCACGTCGTTGAGCTGCGAGACCTGGTGCAGCAGGTTGTCTAGAAACTGCCGCAGGCGTTCCTGGTCTTGCTCTAGGGAGTTGCGGTTGACCACCAGTTCTCCCACCAGATTGCTGAGAGTGTCAAGGTGGCCCACCGAAACGCGCATGGTTTGGTCGGTGGTGCTGGTGGCTCGCCGGGGCGATCGCCGGGCTGACTGCACCGATGCCGCTCGGCGGGAACCGATAGATGGAGCCGAGCCGCCTAGCTGGTCGGCTTCTTCCAACAATTTCTCAAGGTCGTCAAATTCGTCATCGCCGTTGTTGTCTATGGGGCGATCGCCAGTCGTCAGACTAGACCCACTGGGGAAAGGTATGGGGAGCCCGCTGTCTGTTTGACTAGAGGCTGCTGGATCGGTGACCGGAGGATCTTCCCCAAGCAGGGCTTCTAGGTCGTCAAAGCTGTTGTCATCGAGACTATAGTCGTCGAAGCCCTGACTCACGGGGGTAGAGAGAGCCTCTGTATAGCCGTTGCTGCTGTGGGCATTCCCCTCAAACACATCGGCGAAGGCATCATCTGGCAGCCCTAGTTCACCGTGCAGAGATTCGTCTGAATTGGGCAGTTGATCAAACGCAAGGGTGGATTCGTCGAGCAGGTTTTCTAAATCGGTAAAGCTTGCGTCCTCAGCCGAGCCTTCAGACCCGATCCCATCGCTCTCAAATGATGCGGCGGTCAGCTCAGCCTCGTCGCTGTCATTGGTGGGGATGTCAAAACTGGCATCGGCCTCAGTTGCTGTTAGCTCAGGCTCAACGGTGGCTTCATCAGAGACATCGTCAGACGCGAGATCAAAGGCACTGTCGGTCAGGTTTAGTTCCCCAAAGGGGTCATCTAAGAAGGGATCGGCTTCGCCAAAGAGGTTTGTAGCCTCTGCCTCCGCTGTCTCGGACTCAGGGGCATGACTGTCTGCGGTGAGCAGACTCGACGACTCACGGCTAAAAAGCCCGTTGTCGGCTCCAGAGCTATTGCTGCTTGAGCTATCTAGATCGAGCTCTAAGTGCAGCTCAGGCATAGTGTGGGCATCGTCATCGTCGATGAAATCGTCATCGGAGAGGGCATCAAAAAAGCTATCGACTTCGTCGCTGTCGCCGTTGGCCGCAGGAGCCTCGGCAGACTCATCCAGAGCAAAAAAATCATCTAGAGGAACGTCGACCCTGGCCTCTGCGACAAAGCTGGGCGCATCGTCAAGAAAATCAGCCAGAGGGTCTACGGCGGTTTCTGCCCCGGCCGTGGCCATAGAAACCGATGCTGCATCTTCAGTGGGCAAATCGACCGCCTGGTCGGGCCCTAGGGCCGGCTCGCTGCCTGAAGGAGACTCGGTTGATCCGGCATCGAGATCGTATCCGAATAGGCTAGCCATATCGTCAATGGCAGGATTTTCGGCAGTATCAGATTCTCGATCTGCCGCCTCAGTAGCAAACAAATCGGCGAACTCAGAGTCGTCGCGATCGGCGGTTACGCCATTGTCTGGGTCTAAATCGTCGGGGGAGACCTCTGATAAATCTTCTTCCCAAATGTCGGCCAGGCTATCGGAGGCACCTTCAAACAAGTCGGCTAGACTGTTTAGCTCTGCAGCCCCCACCTCTGGACCGATGCTGCCAGCCGTTCCTTGGGGCATTGTGGGTTCAGAGGGCAGCGAGCCATCAAACTGGCCAAAGACCGACTCTAAACCGGTTTCGGTTACGTTTTCGGGGCTGTCTAGGGTTAGGTCATCCAGCCAGTTTTCAGGGCTGTCTAGGGTCAGATCGTCGGCATCGCTTTCCTCAGCGGCGGCAAACAAGTCGGCTAGGTCAGGCCCGTCAGCGTCGTCGTTAAGCGCTTCGGCCAGCAGTGCATCGAGGGTGGAGTCGTCGCTAGCTAGGTCTGGCTCAACTTGAACAGGTAGCAGGTCTTGGAGTGCTTTGGAGGCGGCTACTTGGCCGCTAGCTCCGGTTAGCACCTGGTCTTGGGCCTGCTTCAGGTCTTTGATCACCACTGGCGCTAGGGAGCGGTAGGTCTGGGCTGGATTTGCGATCGCCCTCTCTACCACCTGCGTCAGGGTGCACCACTGAACCAGCTCAAATTGTTCGCCCAGGCTGTGCATGCGCTGGCACAGGCGATTGAGGGCTTGGCGAGAGATGCTGTTGTCGGGCTGCTTAAAGGTGGACAGCATATCTCGCAGCAGTGCTGGAACATCGCTACGAAACACAAGCTGAAGGGCGCTGGTTTCGGGGTGAGGTGCTGCCGCTACTGTTGCGGGACGCGGCGGCGCAGCGGCGGGAACGGCGGCTGGGGCGGCGGCTACCAGTGCTTCGAGGTGAGCCTCGGCCTGTACAAAAATCGGCTCCAGGGGAGCCATGATTTCCTGAGCCTGATCGTTGGTGAGGCCAAAGGGGCTCTGCAGCTGCTCCAGCTGCTCTTGCAGCCCGTCAAAGATTTGCAGCAGCAGAGTTTCCAGGTCGCGATCGGGGCGTACGGTCGACTCTTTCATCACCTTGAAAAAGTCCTCCATGCGGTGGCTGGTGCGCTGAATACTGTTCAGCCCCAGCATGGCCGCTCCGCCCTTCACCGAGTGGGCCGCCCGAAACACTTCGTTCATCATCTCAGAGTCATTGACGGTGGCCGCTAGGTTCAGCAACCCCTGCTCGATGGTGTTGAGATGATCCTTGGCTTCTTCAATGAAGTACCCCAAGATGCGCTTTTGATCTTCAGGCAGCATGTCGATTTCCCTCTGAATGCTTTTCGACCGTGTTTGGCTCACTCCCGTTGGTTAACTGCACCTAGCCATCTGATTTATTCACTTTGAAGCGCTCCACTGAGGTCAGCAGGTCGCGGGCAACCCCCACTAGATTCTGGAGCGATCCCGATACCCGCTGGGCCTCCTGGGAGGTCTCCTGGGCCGTGAGTTCTACCGATTGCATGACCTGAGCCACGGCGCGGGAGGTCTCAGTCTGCTCGACGGTGTCGGCGGTAATCGATCGCACCAGCACGTCAATGCGGTTTGACACTTGAATAATGTCTTCTAGCGATCGCTTCGCCTGCTCAGCCAATCGGGTGCCCTCAATCACCTGCTGGGTGCCCTCTTCCATGGCGGTCATTACTCCGCCCGTCTCACTCTGAATTTGCAGCACGATCTGCTCAATCTCTTTAGACGCCTTGGCGGCCCGGTCAGCCAGCTGCCGCACTTCGTCAGCCACAATGGCAAAGCCCCGGCCCGCCTCCCCAGCCCGCGCCGCCTCAATACTGGCGTTGAGAGCCAGCAGGTTGGTGCGGGAGGCAATCTGCGAAATCAACGCCACAATCTTCGAAATTTCTTGGGAAGACTCTGCCAGACGCTTCACCTTGCGGGTAGTCTCGGCCACCGTTTCGCGAATCTCAAGAATACCGGCCACCGTGCGCTCCACCGACTCACCCCCCTTCAAAGCGGTAGACGATGCGGTACGGGCCACTTCCTCAGCCTCACGAGCGCTTTCGGCCACCCGCTGAATCGAGTCGGTCATCACCTGCACCGAGTTCAGCGTCACCGCTAGCTCCTCCGCCTGGCGCAGGGCATCTGCCGACAGACTGCGGGCAAAGATCTCGTTTTCGGTCGAGCCCTTGCTCACCTGGCGGGCGGCTACGCTTACCTGTTCCACAATCTCCCGCAGGTTTTGAATGGTGAGGTTAAAGGAGTCAGCTACGGCTCCGAGCACGTCGGCGGTTACCTCCGCCTGCACGGTCAAGTCGCCCCGAGCAGCTCCCTCCACATCGTCTAGCAGCCGAATCACCTGGCGCTGGAGGTCTTCCTTGGCCTGCTCCTGCTCCTGGGCCTTGCGCTGGGCTTCACTGGTAGTGGTTAAAATCACCCGCGACATTTTGTTAAAGCTGCTGGCTAAGCGACCAAACTCGTCTTCGGTAAACACCGTGGCCCGAGCCGACAAATTGCCCGTAATCACCGTGTCAAACTGCCGCTGCAGGTCGTCGACGCTGCGGCCTACCTGACGGTGGGCCAAACGTCCAACCACCAAGGCTGAGCCAAACCCAGCTACTCCACCCGCCAAGGCCATGGCCGCATGCACGGCCTTGGGCATCGACCGCCCTGGCTGTAGGGTCGAAGCGGCAAAGTTGATTACGCCTACCGCTAGGGCCGAGGCCACGCCGGCGGCAATGGCAACGATCAACTCTTTAGTCGGCAGGGGAGAATTGTCTAAAAAGCCTAGCCAGTCTTGCTCAGTGGTCACCGCTTCCACATCGTGACTGTCGGTTTGAGTAAATACAGGCAGGCTATCGCTGGCACCTGCAATACTAAAAATATCATCGTCGCTGATCACCGCCTGATCGTTCATGTCGCTGAGGTCAAAGGCGGAGGTGCCACCGGTATAGCCGCTGTTGTCGTCCGTTGAAGTCAGTCCTGAGGTGCCTACCGAGGGCGTAGTAAACCCAGCGGAACTGTCTGACAGCTCAAAGTCGGGTAGGTTGCCCAGGTCGTCAAAGTCGCTAAATTCGTCTAAAAAGTCAACGTTGCTGCTGGGCTGGGTGCTGTCGTCTAAATCAGGCATGTATCCATTGTCGACGTAGGCATTGTAGTCGAGATCGGCGCTATCGCCAGCGGTGTCGAGGTCGTCGGTCAGGAGGTCGGGCTCGGGCGCAAACACCGTCATGTCGTCGCCGCCGTCATCGGCGGGGGGCCAGCCCTGGTCAAAACCATGGGAGGCTAGCTCCATATCGCTGTAGAGGTCACTGCCCTGGGCCTCGGTGGCCCCACCAAAGGGATCGTCGACATTGCTCACCTCCAGGGAATCAAGGGAGGCATCATCGTCAAAAGTGATGTCGTCTAGGCTCTCTTGGCCCTCAGCCCAGCTGCTGCTAGCGCCAAAGCTAGGGCTGGCCCCATCGTCAGGATCAGTGGCAAAGGGATCGTCGGTGGCAAACGGATCGGCTGCAAATGGATCGGCTCGGGAGGGATCGCCAAATCCGCCGTTGGCAATCGAACCGGGCATGTCGTCAGCAAGGCTAAAGTCGCTGAGGTCGAGGTGGTTATCTGACAGGTCTGCGCCACCGGTGGCACCAACGCTGCTCTCTAAACCCATCGACGTTGAGGCACCAGCGTCAAAAAAAGTATCTCCGGCATCGGTTTCATAGTCCATGGCGGCTCCGGAGGATGCCTCTGCGGAGAACTGGTTGGCATAGTCGAGACCGTTGCTGGCATAGTCAACGTATTCTGGCTCTGAGGTGAGGTCGAGCACAGCGCTGTACTGGGCCGAGGCTACATCGTACCGCTGTAGGCCGTAGCAGTAGATATGGCCTCGCAATAGCAGCACGCTGGGATCCTCAGGGTAATCGTCGGCCAGCTGATCGATAACTGCCGCAGCCTCCGAGTAGTTACCCTGTACGTAGGCTCGTTCTGCTTTCTGATAGGCTTGAGAGTAATCGATGCCTGAAGCCATGGTCTTCTCCTGCCGGTGCAAGTGTCCTAAGGGGTAAGGATGGGGCTAAGCCTAGGTGGCCCAGCGAGCTGAGCGAATAACAGCAACGTGGTCAAGCAGCCTAAGGGTTTTGTTTTCTTCGGCTTTAATGACCCATTCACCGCGCAAAAATGGAGCCATTGTGTCGGGGCTGTTGTCTGACACCCGGGTTTTGTCAGGGTTGAGCCAGCGGGTGCCCACAATTCGATTAACGGCCAAGCCTAGCATAGTTCCCTGATCTTCAATGGCGATGACCGAAATCTCGGGGCGATCGGTGTTGAGCACCGACGAATACCCAAGAAACTGACCCAGGTCGGCTACCCATACCACTCGTCCCTGCTCGTTGAGGGTACCCAGCAGCAGGTGCGACACATTGGGGATGGGAGTGATGCGATCGGGAGGCTGCTCAATAATGCGACGAATACCGGTGGCAGGCAGGGCAAATTCGTCTTCGGGGGTGACGAAGAAGCGCAAAAATAGCTCGCCATCGGGCGTTTCCAGCTCTTGTAGTTCTGGATCTTGGTCTTGCCCGGTCTGCGTGAGAAAGTCAGGATTGCCTACCATAAGCCTGTTAGTACGTTGATCCTCTGTTTGATAACTGTTGCGTCACTCTTTGAGCCTTATCCTCTGAGCAGTTGCTTGACCGTGCCGACCAATTCGGTGGGCTGAAATGGCTTGGCAATGTAAGCGTCTGCCCCCTGTTTCATGCCCCAGTAGCGGTCGAACTCTTCGCCTTTAGAGGAACACATGACTACGGGTACGTTTTGGGTAGAGGGATCGGCTTTGATGCGGCGACACAGCTCATAGCCGTTCATGCGAGGCATCACGATATCGAGCACAACCATATCTGGACGCTGGCTCTGAATTTGCTCGAGGGCTTCCATGCCATCGCTGGCTACGGTAACGCTGAGGCCAATACCCCTTAGTAGCTCGGTAATCATTTCTCGCTGAGGAATACTATCTTCTACCACCAGGACTGTACTCATAGGTTGATTCAAAAAGGCCAGCTAAATGGCCAGACATAAACCGTCAGTGATGCTGTGCACCTATCGCCGACAAGAGCTTAAGACACAGCCTGACCGCGCTTAAAAGCAGCCCCGAAGGACTCCAAACCTGTGACTCTAACGTACCCTCAAACGCAGGCTATGCTGTCGATTTAGATAAATTAATCAACCGGGTTGTTTAGATTATGGCGAATCTTATCGGAATTGATGCAAAAACCCTGGTTAGGCTAAGGAATGTTACTGAGGCATAGGAGCCTTGCTAAAGTCGATGTCGAATTCGTCTTCGATGGCTTCGGCCAGCAGGGTGTCAGGGCGGGGGCGGTTGAGGTCGCCGGGGCCAGCATACTTTTCGACCAGCGCTAGCAGTTCGCCGGGGCCAAAGGGCTTGGTCAGGTAGTCGGTTGCGCCTACCATTCTGGCTTTAACCCGATCTAAAAACCCGTCTTTGCCGGTGAGCATGACGATGGGGGTTTGGCGAAAGGCGCTGGAATGTCTCAGCATGGCACACAGCTCGTACCCGTCGAGTTCGGGCATGGTGATATCGCAGAGAATCAGGTTGGGCTGGAGCTGAAATAGCAAGCCCAGGGCCTTGAGGGGGTTGCCAATGGAGGTGGCTTCGTAGCCCTGCCCAGCGAGGATACGCTCGACGGACTGGCGAACGGTGGTGCTGTCATCGACGCAGACAATACGGGGCAAGCGATCGGGCCCAGGCTGTTGGGTGTGAGGGGCTAGGCCTGCCTCAGCGGGGCCATAGACTAGGCTAATTTGTCCCTGTTGCAGGGCAGGGACTAGGCTGCGGGCGACGCTGAGCAGATCGCGGCCGAGGTAGCGGGCAATGCGGCGAATGGAGGTTTTGCCGTCCATCCAGGTGACCATACGCTGATAGACCTGGGTGGACACGCTGGCTTGGAAGGCCTCGGGGGCTAGGAGAACTGGGCATTGGTCAGGCGATTGCAGGTGAGGGTGCAGCTGGTGCCAGGTTTGAATTTGCTGGGTGATGCCTGCGACTAGGTCGCTGATGGTGTGGGTCATCAGCTGGGGGCTGAGAGCCGAGCTGAGCTGAAACACAAAGGCACCGTGGTGGAGGCTCAGTAGGTCAAAGAGCGTCTCATGCACCATGTGGCTCAGAATGGTGCGGCCCTGGTCGGGGGTGATTAAATGCTGTTCGAGCAGCGCCCACAGGGTACCGTACTCGAGGGAGTTAAAGGCGGCGATCGCAGCGGTCGTGCTGGGGTCTGGCAGCGACTGGTCGATGCCATAGCGGTGGAGATGGTCGCGCAGGCGATCGAGCTTGTTGTCGGTGGTGCCGGCGTAAACGAGCTGTCCATTGGCCAAAAATACTAGCCAAGAGCGCGAATCAGTCGCCGTGAGCGCTCCGTCAACGGATTGATTGGGGGACTGGGTACCGGTGCTGCCGTAGCTTTCTAGGTACAGTTCGCCAGTGCGCTGCCCCAGCTCGATGAGCTGTAGAATGCTGCGAATATCAATTTCTGACAGATAACCCTGCATGAGGCAACCCAAGGATGGGAACAGCACCTGATTAGCCAGGCCAGGAAAGTTGGGGCTGAGCTCAGCATGCCCTAACTAGAAGACCAATCGTACCCTTTGATTTTCTTGGCGTAACGATTGCTCTGCTAGAGAGCTGGCACCCCTGGGCTGAAGTGTTTGGTTTGAGAGAGCCAGCGCCTTGGCCCAGAGGGTGAAGGGCTGGGCACCGATCCTCCCCGGCGTGCTCCCAGTATACGGCGCTTCGTCGGCGGTGCTGCGCGATCGCGTCGTGGTGGCCTGCTCGGTGGAACGATTTTGGGGAACTCTATCTCCATAAGGAAAGGAGCGCTTTTTAGCTAGGGGCATCTACAAGCTGCGATTGGTTGTCTAACATGACGGTCTTACCTGGTCAAAATTAGCTAAGATTCGCATTAGCTTTGGCCGCAGTGACAGTAACCCCTCGACCAGCAATGGCCCTGGCCTTCAGCCATTGATCCGGAAGCTCAGGGTAGTTGGGCTAGCGGTGGTGTGGTGCGATCGCGGTTGGTCTGATGGCAGATAGACCGTGAATTTCACCCTGACTCAGGGGGTTTGCGATAGGGTTTATGGGTAGACCCAGTACGACTAGGATAGACAATAGCCCAGGTGAGGACAGATACCCGGAAATTTAGGCTCTGAGCTAATCTAGAGCTAGCTAGATAGTGTATCAGGACACATTTACGCAGCCCCCAGATCGTTTACGTAAACAGGCAGCCCCTTTGCCTAACCCTCTCAATTAATCAAAGATGCAAGATTCCTAAATACTGCGTCAGCTTTACTCCCCTAACGTTAACGTTCTAAGCCACGAGGACCACCAGCGTGCTGTACCTAGCAGAAGTCCAGAAAAAGACCGGGTTTATTGGCAGCGGCAAGCCTGAATTCAAGCTGCTGGCCTGTCAGCGCAGCGAGAACAGCTGGAGCGCCGTCACCGGGGATGAGACCTTAGTGGCCCCGGACGACGCTTCCTACAACGCTGGTGCCCTGGTAATGGTGGACGTCAGCGGCAACCGACAGGTTCAGCGTCACTATGAGGCGGGGCGATCGCTGACCACCATCCTGCAAAACTTTTCTAACCTGAGCAAAAAGTCTAAGACCCAGGAAGAAGAGATTGAGCAGTGGAAGCAGTCGCTTACCTTCCAGAGTCAGGAACTCAACCGCCGCGAGCTGGAGCTAGAGTCCCGTCAGGAGCAGGTTGAGCAGGCCGAAGCCGATCTTGAGCAGCTCGACGCCCAGCGTCAGGAGCTCGATCAGCTGCGCCAAAGCCTAGAGCAACAGCAGGAAGAACTCACCCGCAAAAATCAAGATTTGGAAGGCGCTTGGGCCCACCTCAACGGTGAAATGCGCCGTCTGGAAGAGCAGCGCGCCGAAGGCGTCACCACCGCCGGACTGGACGCAGAACAGGTGGCCAATCTGCAGGGGGCTCTCAACCGTCTCACTGAAGCCGTGATGCCTGTGGAAGCCCTGCGGGATCCGCTCACTCACGCTACCGATGGGCTGAACTATCATCAGGGACTGTTGGGAGACTATCGACAAGCTCTCGAAGGCCAGCGCCAAGGCTTAGAACAGCGCCAGCAAGAGCTAGACCAGCAGGCTACCCAGCTCAGTCAGCGCTGGGCCGACTGGCGTCAGGCCGAAGCTGCGCTTGTAGCCAAGCGCGAAGATCTGAAGCTGCGGCAGCAGGCGGTCAAAACCCAGCAGGAGCAGATTCAGACTCTGACCGATACCCTGCAAGCCCAAGCTAACCTGCACCAGAAAATCTACGATCTGCTCAATACCACTGACAAGGTGCGGCTGAGCAAAAAGGTCGATGTGGCAGCCCTGGAAGCCATGGACTTAGACCACCTCCAGACCATGGTGGGCGATCTGGAAAAAGATCTGGAGAAAATGTCTCGGTTTGTCTCTGATCAAGAGGAGGAACTGGCCCTAGAGCAGCAGGCCATTGATGAAATTCAGCTAAAAATTGAGCAGGCCAGCGAGTTTGATCGCCTTCAGCTAGAGACCGAGATCGAAGAAGAGCAAGATCGCTATCAAATGCTCAACGAGACCCTGGTGGGCCAGCGGCGCAATTTGCTGGAGCGCGAAGAGCTGTTGAGTCAGCATCAGGCGGTGTTGCGGCGACGCCAGGGCCTGACGGTAGAGGAAACGCCTGTGAGTGCCGTAGATCTAGAGCCCCTGCTCAATACCATCGACGCTCAGCGCCAGCAGACGACAGACAGCATTCAGGCCCTAGAGACCGAGGTCAAGAAGACCCAGGATGCCATTGGCCAGCTCAAGCGAGAGATCGAAGGTGCTGAAGCCGCTCTGACCACCCATCGCGCTGAGGTGGAGGCGTTTGAGGCTGGTCTGCGGCAGCAGCAGCAAGATCTGGCGGGCTTGATGGGCAAGCTGGCAGTTTGCGAGGAGCTGCTCAACCCGGCGCAGGAGAGCGTCAACGGGCTGAGGCAGTCTCTGGAGAACTTGGCTGGAGCGGTGACTAAGCTTCAGGAAGTCAATGATTACCAATTGCAGGCGATCGCAGAGCTGCGTCAAACCGTAGTTAGCGTGGGTGCCCCTCCGGTGACTGCATCCTAACCAAAAATGAAGGCTCCAAGTGCTAGAGTCGGCTGATAGACATCTAGAGGCATAACCGCGCATGATTTGGGTCAACGAACAAATTGATCCGTCTGGGATCATTTACTCGTGCATTGCCTGCAGCGACGAAGCCCAAGCCCAGGCCTGCTACCAGTCGTTTGAAGACAATCTGTCCGAAGAGCAGCGCGCCGCTGGCTGGGTTGCTCAAATGCGCACCGTTGAGTCGTGGGACGAGGTGCCCGTGAACGCGCTGAAGCTGAGCTATTAGATGTCAGGCCGGGCGCGGGGAGTCTTCTCACCAATCCCGGCCTGGAGATTGCTACCGCATAATAGCGGCGGGCTATGGGTGCTAGTGGCTGGACTGCCGCCAGCGCCAGCGCTGGTCGAGCAGCGTGCGGCTCAAGACTCGCACGGGGTCTTGAGATTCGCCGGAGAATAGGGCAAAGTCTATAGGTCCCCAGATTTGCTCGGCTTCCTCTGCCAAGGCCAGCAGGCAGGGGTCATTGAGGGCAATGCGATGGTCAAATCGCAGGGTGAGCAGCGGTAAGCCTCGGTGCCCGGCACCGGTAACTACTCCCCAGTCGTACTGGTCGAGCAACGCCTGCAGCGCCTGGCTGGCGGCGCGACGAAACTGCTCGAGCTGCTGGTGCTTTTGTCTGAGTTCTTGCAGGAGTTGGTGATTGGTCAACATCGTGCCCCTCCGCTGGTAGCAGTGATATGAACGCCCTCTCCTGAGTGTAAGGGGCGTTATAGCCTCTAGAGTTGAAGACTTTCTATTACTCTGTTGTCAACATTCCCCCGATCGCCCTATGGCCAGTATGGACTACATCAAACTTGACCAGTTTTTGAAGCAAATGCAGGCAGTTTCCACGGGGGGACAGGCCAAGATGATGATTCAAGATGGTGAGGTGAGCGTCAACGGTGAGGTCGAAACTCGACGAGGGCGCAAGCTAGTTAAGGGCGATCGCGTCTCATTAGATGGGCAGGTCTGGACTGTTGATCTGGCAGCCCTCGAATAGGAGATCCCCGTTCGCGCCAGCGCTGTCATCGAACCCGGGCTTCGACAAGGGTTGCCTAGCAAAGTTTATAGATGTGTTAAGCAATCTCGAACCTCGCCCAGGGAATGCTGATCTAGCCGTGGTGCAACGGAAGATTGGGATCAGTACAGAATCTATTAATGAGATTATTACCACCATGGGTTTAAGCGATATTTTAAGTGACCCGGCTATTAAGGCTCAGGTTGTGGCTGACTGTGCCTCCCTCATCGATGGCCAGGTGGCCTCTAAGGGTGGCTTTGGAGGTATGGCCCTAAAAACTACCTACGGAGTCGTCAAGGGGATGAACTCAGGCTATATTCCTGGGGCCATTGAGCGGATGCTGCCTGAGGTGGTGACCTCCCTAAACCCCCTGTGGGCTGAGGGCGAGCAGGCCGGTGACCCGGTGGCCTATCTGACTCAACATCAGGTGCGGGCTGCCGATGTCATTCTAGGGGTGACCGATCGCCGGATAGCTAAGACTGATAACGGGCTGGTGCGATCGTCGTACACCAAGCTGCGCCAGTCGGTGATCGGCGATGTGGAAAGCGCTGTACCGGGCCTGGCCAAAATTTTTGGCCGCTACAGTGTCGTTGCGTCCTAATCTTGGCATCCGAGGAGTCTAACCGATGGTTTGGTAGAGCTGCTCCCAGTAGGGTTCAGCAAACTTTACCAGCCAGTCTTTGATGTGATACGTGGCCCGGCAGTCGTCTTCGTTGTAGCGCAGGATGGCGTCTAGATAGGTGCGATCGCCGGTTTCGGCCCAGGCGTTGTACCAGCAGATCGACTGGGCTCCGTTGGCCCCTTCGTCGCGCCAGTCAAAGCCCATCCAGCGGGCGATGTGCTTGAGGGCATAGCTCTCGATGGGCAGGGTGACGCCATCGGTGATGCACTTGTGGATATCAAAGAAGCGATCGAGCAGAGCCTCAATGCGGCGGTGGGGGGTGCCATAGAGCTGCCCCAGCTTGCGTACGGTCTGGGCCTCGTAGGGGCAGAAGTGATAGATCGGCGCGTAGGGGTAGGCGTGCACCAGATCGATAAATTCGTTCCAGGCGCGGCGCTCCTGGTGGTGGGTTTCGGCCAGCAGGGCGTGAAAATTGGTGTCGCCCGTGCGGTGGTTGACCACCAGCACCCCATGGAGATAAATCAGGTTTTGGTCGGGGGCAGCCTCGATATCAAAATACAGCTCAACCTCGCCCTCGGGTAAATCTTCGGGCCACAGCGGAAACCCGTGGGGGGCATGGGGCGCGCTGCGGGGAATAGCGCGGTTGTCGATTAGTGCCTGGGCCTGGTGAACCAGCTTTTCGGCCACCTGTTCACCAAAGCCAGGCAGGGGCGCTAGGTGGGCTGGGCTGGCCTGGGCTAAGGCGGCTACGGTGGTGAGGTGCTGCTGCTTTAGAAACTCGTAGCGGGCCGGAGTGACCCCCGGTAGCAGCGATAGGTGGCGGGTTTCCCTGGCCTCAGCGTAGCAATGGTTGAACCAGTGGCAGAGATCGCAGCGACTGTGGGAAATAAACAGCTCAGGCGTAGCTGTACTGCGCAATTCCTTCAGGCAGTCGTTGAGCACCGTTTGCAGCTTGGGCACCAGCCGCCCCAGGTCAATGTGGTAGGTTTGCCCCCCGCGCAGCGATAGACAACTGGTGTCGGGCCAGACCCCCTGCACCCGCGAGAGCACATAGGCGTGGTAGGCCGCCACCACTTGGTAGTCGAGCTTTGGCTTTTTGCCCAGCTTAATATCTATGGGTACATAGACCCAGTTGCCCCAGCACGACCAGCCGGGCCGCTTGATCAGCAGGTCGGGCTGGCTCACTAGCTGCACCCCATCTACCGCTGAGGGGGCGGCTAGCACCCCCTGGCGAATGGCCTCAACCCCGTCGGCCATCAGATCTAGGGTAGCCTTGGCTCCGGCGGCCCAGTCGCCCGATGGAAACTCAGGCCGGTAGAGGGGATAGTAGTCTTCGAGCACCCGCTCGCGGTGGGTGAGGCTGTCTTGGCGCAGCTTGAGCAGGTAGTCAGAGGGGGTGTCTTTTTGGTTGCGATCGCCATACAGATCTAAAAAGGCCCGCCGACTACAGCGCTGGTAGTGAAACAGCACATCGTCGGTGAGCCATCGAATTAGGGATTTAAGCGTTGTCGTCTCAGCGGGAAAACTCAGGGAGCTTTTCGGGCCACCCCCTGAACTTGAATGCGGTGGCAGGGGGTGACTAGCAGACAAAACGAGTTATAGGGCAAGTGCTAGAGAACAAAGAAAAAGGTTGCTGTTGCGAATGCACCAAAGCTGTAGCAGACTCGCTGGGAGTGCTGACGGGCATGGCCGCACCAGAGTGCCGTGACAGCCATTGCTGGGTATCACCGCTCCACTGCTGCTGCCAATCACTTCCCATAGCTGACTACTGTTGGCGGGATCAGTCTCAAACTTACTTATTCTAAGCATGTTATACCCTATGGCGGCTTCCGGGGAACTGAGGCACGGTTTAGGTCACTTGGGGATGCGCCGAGGCTACCCAAGGGTTGGGCTGGGTGGTATAGGGTTGAGAAGATTCCTCTCTTTAGACAAATCCCGCAACCGTGATTGATTCTTCTTCTACTGCCGTGCTCGATCGCCTGGCTCTCCACCGCCAGCAGTTTCCGGCCCTGGGGGGTAAGCAGTACTTTAACTACGGCGGCCAGGGGCCGATGGCCCAGACTACCCTAGACGCTATTTTTCAGGCCCACCACCGTATGCAAGACATGGGGCCATTTTCGGGGGCGACTAACCAGTGGGTGATGGCCGAGGCGGCTCAAACCCGAGCGGCGATCGCTGCCGAACTTGGCACTATCGCCGACACCATCACCCTCACCGAAGATGTCACCGTCGGCTGCAACATTCCCCTCTGGGGCATCGCCTGGAACGCTGGGGATCACATGCTGCTGTCAGATTGTGAGCATCCTGGCGTGATCGCCGCCGTTCAGGAGATCTGCCGCCGCTTTGGCGTCACCTATAGTCTCTGCCCCCTACTCGAAACTGTGAATGGCGGTGACCCCGCCGCAGTCGTGGCTGATCACCTGCAACCCAACACCCGGCTGCTGGTGATCAGCCACATTCTGTGGAATACGGGCCAGGTCTTGCCCATAAAGCGCATCGTTGAGGTTTGCCGCGATCGCCCCAACCCGGTGCTAGTGCTGGTGGATGCGGCGCAGTCCGTCGGTGCTCTGCCGCTAGATCTGCCCGCGATCGGGGTCGATTTTTACGCCTTTACTGGCCACAAGTGGTGGTGCGGCCCCGCTGGGCTTGGCGGGCTCTACATGCGTCCCGAGGCGATGGCGCAGATTGCTCCCACATTTATTGGCTGGCGCGGCATTACCACCGATGCTGCCGCCAACCCCACCGGCTGGAAGCCCAACGGGCAGCGCTACGAGGTGGCGACCTCTAACTATCCGCTGCTGGCGGGGTTAAGGGCGGCGATCGCCCTCCAATCCGAGTGGGGCACCGCAGCCCAGCGCTACCAGCGTCTGGTGGAACTCAGCCAGCGGCTCTGGTCGCAGTTGCGCGATCTTCCCTACCTTCGCCTGGTGCGGCAAACCCCGCCCGATTCTGGCCTAGTTTCCTTCTGGGTGCTAGAGAATGGCGAACCTTCCCCAGCCTGGCACAAGCGACTGGTGGATGAGCTAGAGCGCCAGAATGTCTTTCTCCGCACCCTGCTAGCGCCCAACTGCGTCCGCGCCTGCACCCACTACCTCACGCTAGAGTCAGAAATAGATGACTTGGTTGCGGCTATCAAGAGCATCCTCTCAGACTTGACATAAATTCAGAGACCCACTGGCAACCCGCTAAACTAGAAGTCCGAGAGTACTATGTGTGTCCAGATTGCATGATTGCCCCAGGTGCCGCTGACTTTCTCGATGAATACGATGTGGTCGTCGTCGGTGCGGGCCATTCGGGCTGTGAGGCGGCCCTAGCCTCGGCGCGCCTGGGCTGTCGCACCCTGATGATTACCCTCAACCTCGACAAAATTGCCTGGCAGCCCTGCAACCCCGCCGTGGGCGGCCCCGCTAAATCGCAACTCACCCACGAAGTCGATGCTCTGGGGGGCGAAATTGGCAAAATGGCCGATCGCACCTACCTGCAAAAGCGCGTGCTCAACAATTCTCGCGGGCCAGCGGTGTGGGCCTTGCGGGCCCAGACCGACAAGCGCGAATACGCCGCCGTGATGAAAACCATCGTCGAGAACCAGGAAAACCTGGTGATTCGCGAGGGCATGGTGACGGATCTGTTGCTCGGCCCCAACGACGAGGTGGTGGGGGTCGAAACCTACTTTGGCGTGGCCTTCAAATGCAAGGTCGTTATTCTCACTACCGGAACGTTCCTTGGTGGCACCATTTGGATTGGTGACAAATCGATGGCGGCAGGGCGCGCTGGCGAGTTTGCCGCCACCGGCCTGACTGACACCCTCAACCGTCTGGGCTTTGAAACCGGGCGACTCAAAACCGGCACCCCGGCGCGGGTCGATCGCCGCTCGATCAACTTCGACGTGCTCGAACCCCAGCCCGGCGATGATGACATCCGCTGGTTTAGCTTTGACCCCGAGGCCTGGGTGGAGCGCGAGCAAATGCCCTGCCACCTCACCCGCACCACCGCCGCCACCCACCGGCTGATTCAAGAAAACCTGCACCTGTCGCCGATCTACGGTGGCTGGGTCGATTCGAAAGGCCCCCGCTACTGCCCCAGTATCGAAGACAAAATCGTGCGCTTTGCCGACAAAGAGAGCCACCAAATTTTCCTGGAGCCCGAGGGCCGCGACATTCCTGAAATCTACGTGCAGGGTTTTTCGACCGGCCTGCCCGAGAAACTTCAGCTGGCCATGCTGCGGACGCTGCCGGGCCTGGATCACTGCGCCCTGCTGCGCCCCGCCTACGCCGTGGAGTACGACTACCTGCCCGCCACCCAGTGCTACCCCACCATGATGACCAAGCGGATAGCCGGGCTATTCTGCGCAGGCCAGGTAAATGGCACTACCGGCTACGAGGAAGCCGCTGCTCAGGGCTTTGTGGCGGGGGTCAACGCGGCGCGACTGGTGCATGGTCAAGAGATGCTGGTATTCTCCCGCGAGCAGAGCTACATTGGCACGCTGCTCGACGACCTCTGTACCAAGGATTTGCGGGAGCCCTACCGCATGCTGACCTCGCGCTCAGAATACCGGCTGCTGCTGCGATCTGATAATGCCGACCAGCGCCTGACCCCCCTGGGCCGCGAAATTGGGCTAATTGACGATCGCCGCTGGGAAATCTTCACCCGTAAGTACGACAACATTGCCGCCGAAAAAGAGCGCCTGCACGAAACCCGCGTCAAAGAGCACGATGAGCTGGGTCAGCGGATTGCGGCGGATACCGACCAGCGGATCAAAGGCTCAATTACCCTGGCCGACCTGCTGCGCCGTCCGGGGCTACACTACGGCGACCTAGAGCGCTACGGCCTCGGCAATCCCTCCCTGATTCGCGAAGAAAAAGAGGGGGCCGAGATCGACATCAAGTATTCGGGCTACATTCAGCGGCAGCAAAACCAGATCGACCAGGTGGCTAAGAGCACCAACCGCAAGCTGCCCGAAACCCTCGACTATGCGGCGATCGACACCCTTTCAAAAGAGGCGCGCGAAAAGCTGAACCAGGTCAAACCGCTGACCATTGGCCAGGCCTCTCGCATTGGCGGCGTCAACCCCGCCGATGTCAACGCTCTGCTGGTATACCTGGAGATTCAATCGCGGCGTGGTCAGGCGACCCCGGCGGCAATTCGTTAGAATCAAGCCGATTCTCTCTCGCTGACTCTCTGGGGGCAACCATGGCCAAGCCAATTCTAATCACGGGAGCCTCTAGCGGCATTGGCTATGAACTGGCGAAGGTGTGTGCTGCCCACCGCCACGACCTGGTGCTGATTGCTCGTCGGGAAGAACCCCTGCTAGCGCTTAAGGATGAGCTACAGACGGCCCACGGCGTTCAGGTGCTCACCTACCGGGGCGATCTGACCGAGGCTAATACCCGCCAGCAGTTCTACGATTGGACTCAGTTCAAGGGCATTGCGCCCTATGCTTTGGTCAACAATGCTGGGTTTGGGTCGCTGACTCCGTTTGCTGAAGCTGACTGGGCCAACCAAAATGCCATGCTTCAGCTCAACATTGTGGCGCTGACCCACCTGACGCGGCTATACCTGCCCGCCATGATCGCCCAAGGTCAGGGTCGCATTCTCAATGTGGCGTCTACGGCAGCGTTTCTGCCGGGGCCGTATATGGCGGTGTATTATGCCAGCAAGGCCTACGTGCTGTCGTTTACCGATGCGATCGCCACCGAGCTAGAGGATACTGGGGTAACTGCCACCACCCTCTGCCCCGGCCCCACCCAGTCAGAGTTTCAAGACCGGGCCGATATGCAGGATGTCAAATTCTTTGAGGGCAAAAAGCTGCCCACCTCTGCTGAGGTAGCCGCCTATGGCTATGGGGTAATGGAAAAGGGCCAGCGCATTGCTGTCCACGGCACCGTGAATAAGCTGCTGTCGCTAGGGACGCGGCTACTGCCGCGCAAAAAAATGGCCGATTTAACTAAGGATCTCCAAAAGCCTGCCTAGGGGATGCCGTTGAGTAATGCTGTCCTGCGATCGCGATTAGAGGAGCACTTAAAGGCGGTGGTGGGCGATCGCAGCCCCTACCTGGCCTCCGCCAACCACTTTTTCGTGCAGCAATACATCCAGCAAGAATTTGCCCGCTGGGGCGAGGTGATTGCTCACACCTTCGAGCATCGAGGTCAACAGCATACCAACTGGGTCTTGAACCTGTCGGGGCAGAATCCCCGCCGTCCCCCTATCCTCGTTGGGGCTCACTACGATTCGGTGCCCGGTTCCCCTGGGGCCGATGACAACGCCACCGGAATCTCGGTGCTGCTGGAGCTAGCCCGCGCCTTTGCCGAGCAGCCCGGCAAGTCTCCCCTGCGTTTGGTCGCCTTTGACCTAGAAGAACTGGGCTTTGTGGGTAGTGACTACTACGCCAGAGACCTGCACCAGCGGGGTGAGGTTCTGGGACTCATGCTATCCCTAGAAATGCTTGGCTACTGCTGTCACCAGCCCCACTCCCAGACCTATCCGCCTGGTTTAGAGCGCATCTACCCCAACCGGGGCAACTACATCGCCCAGATCGGCCCCTGGCAGAGCATACTCACCATGGTGCGGTTGTGGCGGGGATTTCGGGCCGCTGGGTTGCGTAGCCAGTGGCTCCCGATTGTGAATCAGGGCACAATGGTGCCCGATACCCGCCGCAGCGATCACGTTCCCTTTTGGGATCGGGGCTATCCGGCTATTCTGATTACGGATACCGCCGACCTGCGCAACCCCCACTACCACCGGGCTACTGACACCTTAGAGACTCTAGATATGGAGTTTCTCACCCAGGTGTGCCAGGGTCTAATCTGCGGTTTGCGTCGCCTGTAGCTGTTGATAGTCAGCTCCGGCTTTGATCACCATCGCTGGGTCTACCCAGGCTCCGTCGTACTTGAGGCCCCAGTGCAGGTGAGGGCCGGTGGTGCTGCCGGTCATGCCCACCCGACCAATGCGCTGGCCGGAGGTTACCAGTTGCCCCTGACGAATTTCGATGCCGCCGCCGCGATCGACCAGTACCCGCCCG
Source organism: Leptolyngbya sp. CCNP1308 (assembly GCF_034932455.1). NCBI lineage: Bacteria > Bacillati > Cyanobacteriota > Cyanophyceae > Leptolyngbyales > Leptolyngbyaceae > Leptolyngbya > Leptolyngbya sp. CCNP1308. The sequence goes on from NZ_JAYGIH010000072.1 coordinate 52,420, forward strand.
CCTTCTTTTTCGACCACGATGCTGCCCTGCATATGGCAGTAAACGTGGGTCCACGAGCCCGACTGAATGATGGCAGCGGTACCGCAGGCGGTGTGATCGTGTACCTCAATTACCTTGCCTTCCCACCAGCTGCGGATGTAGCTGCCCATGGGGGCGGCTAGGTCTAGACCGTAGTGGAAGCGGTTGCCTCCCATGGGGTGCTGCCGGTAGCCGAAGGGTGACGTATAGCGCGAAAAATTCTCTAAAGGAAACGACGCGCCGAGCCAAGGGTTGACCGGTGCCACCTCGGCTGCCGCTTGCTCTTCAGCAACGACCTGGGGAGTCGATTGGGTAAGTTCTGTCATAATGCCAACGCCTACGCTGAGCGCAACAATCCAGCTCAGGGCTTGCGCCCCGCCACGGTAACCATTCATATTCGCAAAAATTGAGTGGCTGAAATCTGAAGTAGTACAATTGCATTACTACAATAGTTCAATTGTACTGATTTGCCAAGAACTTCTGCTCAATTCGAGATAGGCCTGAAGATAGAGGCAAAGGAATTTCAGGTTTGGCTTGGCTCAAGGCTGAGGGGTTCACTCCCTGGTGGCTCCAGTACTTCCACGGTGCCGGTTTCGCCGTTGACGCGCACCCACTGGCCAGTGTGTAGCCGCTGGGTGGCGTTGGTCACATCCATGACGGCGGGGATGCCGTACTCGCGGGCGATGATCGCCCCGTGGGAGAGGCGACCTCCAACCTCGGCGATCAGCCCCTGGGCACGGGCCAGCAGGGGTGCCCAGCCCGCATCGGTGTAGGGCACCACTAAAATGAACGGGCCTTCGGTAATGGTCACCGATTCAAGCTGGGTCATCACCACGACTGGGCCTGCGACGGTGCCGGAGCTAGCCCCAATGCCCGTCAGCTTCTGCTGCACCATGGCGGTCGGCATTAAGGAAAGCTGGCGGCTGGGGGGCTCGTTGCCAAACACCAGATAGGGAACGGCGGGCATGCGCTTGTCTTTGTTGTACTGGGTTTTGCGATCGCCAATCCGCTCCCGCACACCCCTCCAGTCGAGCATGCCATCCCCTACCAACTCCTGAATTTCCTCCAGGGTGAGAAAGAAAATGTCGTCTCGTTCCGGCAGATGCCCTTGCGTTTGCCACTGGGTTGCCAGGGCTAGAATGCTCCAGCGCAGTTCGGCTAGCAGCCGGTTGTAGAGGGTATTCACCTGTCCCTTAAGGTCGAGGCGGCGTTGAACTGTGGCTGCTGTGCCCTGGGGTGAGACGGCGGCAGATTTAGGGGGAGGTGGCTGCCGCACAAACTGAGCCAGCAGCTCGCGTACCGGGCCAGGGTTTTCTTGCCAGGTGGCCACGGCAATGTCGGTGCCCACGGGGCTGAGGTAGCCGTACTGCTCAGTGAACTGCCCCATAGCCTTGAGCAGTGATTCGCCGTCGGTGCTCTCGGCCAGGGCGGTCATCAGCGAGGAGCTGTCGGTAATGCGGGCTAGCTCGGGCTTTGAGAGCGTCTGGCGAATGTCTTGGGCGATCGCCCGCAACACTTCCAGAGCTGCAATCTCGTCATTTTGCATAGGGTTGAGGCTTTCCTCAGGCACCTTGAGCAGGGCGCGGCGCAGGGCAAAGCTGAGCGGGCCGAGAATGTTGTAGTAGGTGACTCGCTTCAGCAACTCAAGAATCTGGTCTATGCGGTCGAACAATTCTTGGGGTGAGAGAGAATTTCTCGGCGTGTCAGCCAGGGATTGCAGGGCGGGATCGAAGCGATCGCGATTTTCCTGGGCAAACTGCTGCTCCAGCTTGAGTTCTCGGCGCAGCAGGCGTACCAGACCGGGCAGGTTTCGCAGCGTGGAGCGCAGCGGTGGGCGGCTAAACTTGGCCCCTCGCGTCAAAAATTCCAGGCTTTCGGCGGGCAAACCCATGCGGCGGAAGATATCCCCCAGCAGGGTGGCGTTGAAGTAGGCGTGGGCGTGGTGCAGGGTAGCGGTTTCTTCAAAGTCGAGGCCGCGGGCGCGATCGCCCAGCACCACCGTAAAGATCTCGCCCCATACGCCGCAGGTCAAGGGCCGATTGATCGACCAGGTCAGCGGGCGAATCGTGCCGGGAATCACCTCGGCGGCGATCTTGCGCGTCCACAGCGGGTGCAGGGTGGTGATGGGGCGGCTCTGCAACAGCCACAGGGTTTCGCCGTCAAAGCTCCACTCGATGTCCTGGGGAATGCCCTGGTAGCGGCTTTCTAAATGGCGGGCCAGGTAGGCCACCTGCTGGAGCAGTCGTGATGGGGTTTGACCCTGGCCTTCTACCGTCAAGGTCAGCGCCTCGGAGAGCCGCCAGTCGGCCTCGGCAATTTCTGCCAGGGGCGGCAGGTCATCGGCCTGCACCAGCACCCGGTACTGCTCCGGTGTTATCTGCCCGCCCACCACCTGGTCAGCCCCGCCGGGCAGCGCTTCGATCACCACCGCATCGCCGCAGCGGGCAATGGGGTCGCGGCTAAAGGCCACCCCCGAAAACTGCCCCTGCACCTGCTGCTGCACAATCACCGCCAGCCCCTGCTCGGGCAACCCCTTGCTCCGTCGGTATTCCCTGGCCTGGGACGCGTTATAGGACGAGAACACTCGCACTATCGCCGCCGCCAGCGCCTCCTGGTCAGTGATATTCAAAAATGACTGATATACCCCCGCTGCCGAGGCCGTGCCGGTGTCTTCATCCTGGGCCGAGGAGCGGACGGCGAGGGGCTGGGTGGGGGAAGGCTCTGCGATCGCCAGCAGCGCAGTCGGGTCATCTCCGGCGGGCAGCACGTAGCCGCGCGGCACCGGGTAGCCCCAGGCCGTTAGCTGGCCCAGGGTGGCTGCTTTGTGGCCAAACTTAGCGGGGTCGAGGGGGCGATCGAGGGACACTAGGGCGCGATCGCCGCGAAAAAACCGAAACATAGTGCGAGACTCCAATCGTCCTTCATCGTCGGGCAAATCGAGATCGTCGGGCAGCTTTTGGTAAATCCAGGCGATCAGGGCGCTGAGGCAGGTCATCGCCAACACCAGTGCTCCATCTGAGTGGCGCAGGGCGGTAATTAGCGGCAGCAGCACTAGCGACAGCAGTCGGCCCTGACGCCGCTCGCGAAAGATGGTAAACCCCAGCCCGCTGAGCATAAACGTCAGCAGCGCCGTCGGCCAGTCGTACACCGCAATGCCCCACACCACGTTGGTGGTGCCCGCCCCCTTGGCAAACCAGTAGCGCCCCATCACCAGCCCAATCAGGGCAATAATTTCCCAAACCGGATCTGCTGGGAAGTAATACCGGGCCAGCAGCACTACCCCAATTCCCTTGGCCGCCTCCAGCAGCACTGCCACAATGCCCGCTACCTTGCCGCCGTGGTAGAAGGCTGCCGACACCCCGACATTGCCCGTGCCCACCCGCCGCAGCCGTTTTCCTGACAGCAGCCGAGTAGACCACCCGGTTAAGGGCAACCCGCCCACGATGGGAGACAGCACAAAGATTAAAAAAGCACCCCAAACCTGGGTGAGAGTCATAGCCATTGACGTCAAGGGTTAGGGAAAAATAGGAGAAAGTTGAGGGCATTGTCTTACCCCTTAAACCTTACACCGGGAACCCTCAACCCTCTGTATCCCCCAGCTATTCTAGGGATATCAGCTTATTCGTAAGGCCTGATATCGTACTGCACGTAGGGCTGCGGTTGCACGGGTGGCGGCAGAGGCTGCCTTTCGTAATAAAAGTAGGGGTTGGGCGGCGGCATCCGCACCGGATACATTATTTGCTGGGGCGGCGGCTGAAGGGTGCGCCGCTGTAGGTGCATCAGCCACAGGGCAATAATGGCAAAGGCGGTGCCCCCGCCCAGCACCAGCAGCATAAACAGGCCCAAAATCCCCCACAGAAGCATGGTCTGGGTTTCATTGTTGCGAGGAATTGACTCAATCAGCCGCACCTGTTGAGAGGTCATCTCTTCCACTGCCGTCTGGTAGGTGTCGAGCTGCTCTAACACTGCATCAGTTTCGGCCTGCTGACGCTCGAGCTGAGCCTTGAGGTCTTCGGCCAAATTCTCCTGGGCGCGCAGCTCGTCTTGTAGGCTGCTCACCAAATCTTGCTGTCGGTTGAGATCGCGCTCAAAGCGATCTTGCTGGAGCGACTGGCCAGCGGTGGGGGGGGGCGGCACCGGCACGGTCTGAATATTTAGGCTTTCTGCACTGGGGGGCGGCGGCGGCAGCGATGGCGTTCGTCCCGTGCCGGTTCTAACCAGCAGCGTCAAGAGAAACAGAGCACCACCGGCAGCGCAACAGGTGATTAAGATAGGTTTTTCCTTCGTCAATCCCTGCAAGATCTCATTCCCTTGTAGTGGTGGTGTTGGTTAGAGTTTCAGGAACTGTCAGGAGCGATCTATAAGAACATAACCCCAACCTAGGGGCAAGGTAACGCAGATGTAGCCTTGCAACGAACGGTCTAACGACCGATCTACTGGGGGGGAGCGTTAAAAATTCTAGAGATCAGAGCGAACCGAACCTAATTAACAGTAAAGAAGATTCGGAAAACCCCCGTGATTTCTAGGTTTTATCATCAAATTATTATACATCGGTCAAGAAGTGGCACAACAAAAACCGGGTTTCTGCTCCGGTTGGCCCATAGTGACTGGCTATGGCTGGCAGAAACCCGGCTGGGGGTGACGATAATTTTTTGGCCTAGCGGAGATTTAGTTGAAGGAGCATTCCACGGTAATTTTGAGATTGCTCTCTGCGGTGCCTTTAGTAACGTAGGGAACTCCTGCCTCTCCGCCGACCTTAAGGCCGAACTCTAGGGTGACTTTTTCGACATTGGCGGTGGCCATGTCTTTGAAGGCATTCATGGTGTAGCTGGTATAGGTGCGGATGGTGCCCTCAATGGCCTTAAAACTTTGGGCAGCATGGGTCTGAATGGCCTGGTTGGGCATTCCTAACCCTTTGGCGGTGCGGGTGGTCTCGCCATAGGTGTCTGGGCCAAAGGGGGCGGGGGCAACCACGTCGTCGGTGGCTTCCATGTAAATTTCGGTGCCATCCTCTAGGCGGATCGGTACCAGTTGAGTCATTGTGCACACTCCGATGGTTAGATGCGTATCTAGGATTAGCATTCCCGAAATGCTGTCGTTCTCGCTGCCTGAGGGGTAAATTGCTGGAAAAGCGGCAACCTTTAGGAGCTGTCAGCAGTTGACTGCTGATAGCCCAAGAATCAGCGCTTGCAGCCCTTAGCCTGTTTTTTGGATCGGGCGTGGCAACGCCGACGGGATAAGGATTATGGCCAGAATTGACGACACGCCTATGGCTGACTATCTAAGGTCTCTAAGTAGTCGCGAAAGTTAGTCCAAGTGGTTTGGTTGGGACGGGTATCATCCAGCGCAGGCGGATTTTGATAGAGGGCAAATTCACCAGCAACTTGGCTGCGTAGGGGTTCGGGTACCTGTTGCCATGTTGCTAAGCGGGTACTGGCGGCATGAACGACCAGCTCGCCAGGCCTCCCTCCCATTCTCATCCAGGGTAGCCAGGGAGAGATCCGGCTCCAGCTGACTGCGACATCGTCAATATCCTGGTCGGCTGAGGCTAGGAGGCGCGATCGCTGAGCGGCAAAGGTAAACATTTCCATGGCGTGATAGTGTCCGCCTACGTAGTCTTGGTGGTCTCCCCCCAAGGGGTTGGGATAAAACAGGGGCAGTGTCACTGTGAAGAACAGCAGATCGGTATCGCCAAAGTGCTGAAATTGGAGGCGTTGCCCCGTGGTGTCAGCCCAAAAGGGGGACGAGTTGACGGGGTCGTTGGCCACCGGGTGTACGGTCGTGGTTTCTCCAGTCCAGGGGTTTTCCCAGGTGGTTAGCAGGGCATTGGTTTCAGGATCAAGGTAAATCATCACTTCGCGGGTGACTTGCCGAAAGCCAGCAGCACCAGTTTCAGACGTCAGTGATGTGCAGGCGCGGGTACTCATACCCTGGACATTGAACAAATGGCGATCGCTTTCTCCAGGCTGGCGGCTAAACACCTTACCCTGCCAGACAAAATACATGGCTTTGCCATCTTCCACCGAGCACAGCAGCTTGCGAAAGATCTGAAGCGCATCCTCAGGGCGATCGGGATTGAGGGAGGTGGCGATCGCCGTCCCGGAGCAGGTTGTGGCGGCCCAAAGCCCGACCGCAACTCCCAACAATTTTGATAGCACGACCGTTCTCCTCAACGACGGATACCGGATGGGCCGCTGATTGCCTAGGCTGACAGGCCCACACTCACACCACAAGGCGGAGATCTAAACCATATCAAATCAAGCCGTCTGGGCATTACCCTGGGCGGAGGTTGTGGGCTCAAGCCTGCAATCTGCGATCGCTCAAATCTGTGACAATAGGTTTCCCGTACCCCAACCGCCCCCGCAAACGCTTAGATTTTGTTTATAAGGAAAAAGAGAGTCTTGGCCGAGAGGGTGACGATGGCGGATTTAGCGACGGATGCTTACACCAGCAACGGCGAGTTTTTGTACCCAGCTGAGGATGCGCAACAGATTTTGAGCCTGGCGATCGCCCGTCAAACCGAGTCGGGCGAACTCACCCGTGCCCAGCTGCTAGAGATTGCCGACGAACTGGGCATAGCCGCTGACACCATCGCCGCCGCCGAGCGCGAGTGGGACGTAAAAAAGTATGAACTGGCTGACCAAAGACTGTTCGATAGCCAGCGCCGCCAGCGGTTTCACCACGGGCTGTCTCAGTTCGCCATTTTTGGCGGTTTCTTGCTGCTGTTCTTGGTGCTGACCGGCGGCGTTGGCTTTTGGGGCGGGCTGGTGAAATTCTTGCTTTATCTAGGCGTTGCCCCCTGGGGCCTCAAGCTCAGCTGGGATGCCTGGCGCATCTATCGCCCCAATGAGTATGGCTACCGCAAAGAATTTCAGCGCTGGCGACGCAAGCAGCAAATGAAGCGGGCCGTCGGCGGTGCCATGCGGCGACTGCTCGGGCCGTCATAGGGTTTTGGTTGTGGCAACGGCGGTGCATCCGCGCAGCGATGCACCCTACATGTGGGCGTGGGTCACCTCTGCGGTGGGGGGTTGAACACGCGATTCAGCTGTGGTGACGACCTTTGACTTTACCCACCCAAACCATTCCTCTAATCCTTCCTCAGTCTTAGTTGAAACCGCAATGATGGTGACGTGGGGGTTCATCTGCCGCACGTTGGCGGCGATCTGCTCAACGCTCACGTCTAGATGCGGAACCAAATCTACCTTTGTGATCAGCAGGCAGTCGGCCTCCTGGAACATGATCGGGTATTTGAGAGGCTTGTCTTCCCCTTCGGTGACGCTTAGCAGCGCCACCTTGGCATGCTCTCCCACCTCAAACTCGGCTGGGCAGACCAGGTTGCCTACGTTTTCGACTAGCACCAGGTCAAGGGCGTTGGGGTCGTAGCTGTGTTCTAGGGTATGAATGCCGCCCGCGACCATCTTGGCGTCGAGGTGGCACGATCGCCCCGTGTTGATAGCAATCACCGGCACCCCGTACTGGCGCAGGCGATCGGCGTCGAGTTCGGTGGTCATGTCGCCTTCGATGACGGCGATCGCCAGATCCCCATGCAGCCCTGCTAGCGTACGCTCCAGCAGCGCCGTCTTTCCTGCCCCAGGGCTACTCATGATATTCATGCAGGTGATGCCCCAGCGATCGAAGTGGGTGCGGTTGTGGTCAGCCCCGCTCTGGTTGACGTGGAGCAGATCGATTCCTAAAGCAGCATCGAAAGTTTGGTGCATGGGAAATTTGGATTTGCGAGTTTGGATTGGGGATTGTCCGACTCCCCTCCTGGGAGGGGCAGGGGTGGGTCTGCAAGCATGTTGGGTGAGGTTCGGTCTTTTCTGCCAAGATTTCGGGCGGTGCATTGCTGCGCGAATGCACCCTACGGGTGGGCGATCGCCTCCGCATACTCTACCCGATCGATCTTCAGCTCGCGCCCAGAACGAATGTCGCCCATGGGAGACTTGCAGGTGGGGCAGGCATATTGCAGGCCGATTTCGGGTCGATACTCGCTCTGGCAGTCGTGGCAGAAGGCAATCAGTGGCGTTTCGCTGATCACCAGCTCAGCCCCATCGAGAAACGTACCTTTGGTCTGCACCTCAAAGGCAAACTGTAGGCCCACCGGCTCCACGCAGGTAAATTTGCCCACCGTCAAATGAACTTTCTCAATAGCAGGCTGCCCTGGCTGTTCCTCCCACCAGTCGCGCACTGTGAGAATCAGGGCCTTGGTCATGTCGGTTTCATGCATGGCGGGGAACAGGGGAGGTAAGGAAGGTGAGGGAGATGAGGAAGGTAAGGACGAGAAGAAGGATGACTAGGGCCACGATCTTCCCCATCACCTCATCCCCCTATCGCCTCATCTTTTATTCCTACTGCCACGGCTCATCCACATTCATATTCGCCTCTTCGTGAATGTAGGAGGGCTTCTCGCGGCGGGGCAGCTGGCCCGACTTGACTAGGTGGGCCATGGTGTCGCAAATCACGCGGGTCGCCATCAGCGAGGTCATGTCGCTGACATCGTAGGGAGGCGAAACCTCCACCACTTCGATGCCGCAGACGGTGGTTTCTTGAATGATGCGCTTGAGCAGATAGAGGGCCTCGCGGGGCAGCAGGCCGCCGGGCTCGGGCCAGCCGGTGCCGGGCACAAAGCCCGCGTCGATGCAGTCGATGTCGAAGCTAATCCAGACGCAGTCGGTGCCGTCGGTGGCACGCTGAATGGCAAAGTCAGCGGCGGCATCGAGACCCATCTCGGTGATGTCGGTGACGGTGAGAATGTTTGTAGCTCGCTCGCGGCAGACCTTCACCCCCTGACGGGGCACCTGCCAGCCGCCGATGCCCAGCTGCACCAGGTTTTTGGCCGGGGCGTTGGCCATGTTGGTGGCGTGAAACCAGGGGCAGGTATGCATGCGCTCATCTAGGTCGGTCTCCTGGGTGTCAACGTGGCGATCGAAGTGGATGATGCCGACTTTTTTGTCGCCCAGGTGGCGGCAGATGCCCCGCACCGTGGGGAAGCCGATGGAGTGGTCGCCGCCCAGCAAGATCGGGAACGCGCCGGAGGCGAATACGTGGGCCACGCCCTTGGAAATCTGGTCGAAGGATTTTTCGTTGTTGGCGGGGATGGTGAATACATCGCCCACGTCGCAGAGAGTGATGCTTTCCCGCAGGTCAATCCCCATTTCAAAGTTGTAGGGGGTGTAGAGAGCCGAAATGCGGCGAATGCCCTGGGGGCCAAAGCGGGTGCCGGGGCGGTAGGTGGTGCCGCTGTCGTGGGGAATGCCGACGATCGCCACATCAAACTCACCGACTCGGCGCACGTCTTCAATGTAGGGGGCTTTGAGGAAGGTGTTGATGCCCGCGTAGTGGGGCAGCTCGCCGCGGGAGAATGTGGGGATGGTGCGATCGCGAATACTTGCCGCCGCCTCCAGGCCGTACTCCAGTCCCTGGGAGACCTCCTGCTGCCAGCCGGTCATGGGCAGGCGAGCTTCCATCTCCAGCGCTCGCTGGGCCTCGGAGGAACTGCCGTTGGGGCTTTGAAATACCGGATCGTTAGCGGGGTTGGTGGTCATCGGAAAGCCTCACAGGGTTGAATTGAGCACTAGACTAAACGCGATTCCCAGGCCAGGCACAGCAAAGCCCAGGAAAATTAAAGAAGCTGCATCGATCAACTTCCAGAATCCTCCCGGGCTTTTGTCCCGCCGTGTAGTTGGCTGTTACCAACCCGCCTCTCTCGGACCAGCCGTTTAGCAACCTCGCCAAACCGGAACCCTAGAGGCTTAAATTCAGTTTTAATGCCAACACTCTAAGCCCAGCAACCACTGAGGTCAAGCCTCAATCGTCACCGCATCTTGGGTCGCGTCAGAGGGGGTGACCGATCGATCCTTGGGCCGAAACAGGTGGGTGTGGTCGGGGCTATAGAGGCGCGACCTGACCTTTTGCCCTCGCAGCGCCGGGCTGATCACGTACAGAGTGGTGCGAATCAGGTCTTTTTCGCGGGTGGTTTGGGCCATCTCCGACAGAGGAACTACTAAAAGCTGCTCATCGGGCCAACCGATGCGAAAGCAAATCGCCACCGGGGTATCCGGCTCGTAGTGCTTCAACAGCTGCGCCTGGGACTCTTCCACATGGCGGGCGCTGAGGTAGAGGCAGAGGCTGGTCTTGTGGGCCGCCAGCGACGCTAAATCTTCTGCTTCGGGCACCTGGGTGCGGCCGCTGATGCGGGTGAGAATGATGGATTGAACAAGGCCCGGAATGGTCAGTTCGGCGTTGAGCTTGGCCGCCGCTGCCTGGTAGGCGCTGATGCCCGGCACCACCTCAAAGGGCACCTCCGCCTCGGCTAGCGCCTGAATCTGCTCATGAATGGCGCTGTAGAGGCTCGGATCGCCCGATTGCAGCCGAATCACCGATTTTCCGGCCTGCACCCGCTCTACCATCAGCGGCAAAATGCTCTCTAGGGTCATCGTCGCGGTGCCAATGCGCTCCGCATCGGGGTGAGTCCACTCCAAAATTTGCTGGGGCACGAGGGAGTTGGCGTAGAGAATCACATCGGCCTGGCTGAGCAGCCGCTGGGCTTTCACCGTCAGCAGTTCTGGGTCGCCCGGCCCGGCCCCGACGATGTAGACTCCCGGTGCTAGGGGTGCGATCGCAGCGGGTGCAGCGGCGGGAAAATCTTGGATTCTAGAGGAGGTCACAGGGCTGGACATAGGGCAAAGGTCAACAATTCACAGAGTCCCTGGATCATAGCCAGTTTGTTTCAAGTATCCGTGAACCCTAGGTATTTCCCCGGAATTTAGCGGCGGTGCTAGGAGATTAGAGCGGTAGATGCACCCTGATTCGGACCCCTGAGGATAGCTAACTCAGGGGTCTTTTTTTGTGAAGGGCTGATCCTGATTTATAAAATTGGCGCAGTCGGCGGCCAGAGCGCTTGAGCAGCGGTGCACCACCACTCAAATGCGCTCTGGATGACCCACTTTAGCCGTTCATAGAAACAGTGCTGGTTTGCGCTAATCTGTGACAGATGCATCGAACGCAACACTATATAGCTGGGTTCAGCAGTACGTGCCATGGCTGAAGCAGGACAGGGGGAACGGTTGCTCGGAGGCCACTACCGAGTGCTGCGGCAGCTCAGCCGGGGCAGCTTTGGCGACACCTATTTAGCTGAAGACACCCACCGGTTTCAAGAACTCTGCGTGCTCAAGGAGTTCAACCCCCAGGTGCCGGGCAAGCTGGCTTTGGATAAGGCCCAGACCCTGTTTGAGCGCGAGGCCAGCATTCTCTACCAGATCAACCATCCCCAGGTGCCCCGGTTTCGCGAGCTGCTGCGGGATGAGGGGCGACTGTTTTTGGTGCAGGACTACGTCGAAGGCCCCACGTACCGTGAGCTGCTCGATCGCCGCCGCGCCGTCGGCGAGAGCTTTAGCGAAGCCGAGGGAGTGCAGTTTTTAATGCAAACGCTGCCGCTGCTGCAATACCTGCACAGCATTGGTATTGTGCACCGCGATATTTCGCCCGACAACCTGATTCAGCGCAATGCCGACGGTCGCCCGGTGCTGATCGACTTTGGCGGCGTCAAGCAGCTGGTGGTGAATGTGCGCCATCAGCTGGGGGTAGCCCAGCCCTACCAGGCCGCCGACGGCACCATCACCCGCCTGGGCACCGTGGGCTATGCCCCCGAAGAACAGCTCGAATCGGGCCAGGTGAGCCCAATCACCGACCTCTACGCCCTGGGCATGACCACCCTGGTGCTGCTGACGGGCAAAGACCCCGACGCCCTCTACGACGATCGCCGCGATCGCTGGGTTTGGCCCCAGCAGGTTGAGCTGTCAGCCACCCTAACTCAAGTGCTGACCCGGCTGGTGGCGCATGAGCCGGGCGATCGCTACCCCTCCGCCGGGCAGGCTCTGGCCGCCCTCAACCTGGCTCACCCCGATCCGCTTTCGGCAGCCTGGTCGCAGCCCATGCCCATTCGCATGCAGCCCACGGTGCCGCCGCCCCGGCCAGAACCACCGAGCACGGTAGCTGTTTCTCCGGCAGCCCCCTACGCGCCCCCGATGGCCTACGACCCTACGGCCACCGTGGCCCCCCCGCCCCGGGCGGTGCCGGTGCAAAAAACCTCGTCGGGGTGCTGGCCCGCTATGGCCGGGCTGCTGCTCACGGTGGGGATCGCGGGCGGTCTGTGGTGGTGGCTTGACCCGCTCAGCCAGTTTGGGGGGGATGGCTCTGAAGTGGTTTCGCCCGGCGGCAGTGATGCTACCAATCCCAACCTTAGCGATGCCGAGCGCGATCGCAAGCAGGCCCTGCGCGATCGCGCCGTCGCCCTCAGCGTTGACTGGTCTTACATCACCAGCCTCACCGACCAGCTCTTCTACGAGCAAAACCCCGATCGCCAGGGCACCCAGCTCACCGATCAGCCCCAGGATGAGCCCCTGCGAGCCAAGTGGGATGCGATCGCCGCCGACAATCTAGATCTTATTGAAGCCAACCTCAGCACCGACGCTCGCAGCAAGCTAGGCCGCTACAACCCCACCGACAGCGATCGCTGGAAGCGCCAGGTCAACGCCCTCTACGTCAGCAGCAAAGCCCTCTACGATCTCGCCGACGCCCGCTTCAACCAGCTGTTCCCGGGGCGAGCCAGCGAAGGGTTTGTTGAAACCCCCGTCGATCAAATCTGGTTTGCCCTGGCCCAAGACCAGGTCAACGCCATGGAAAGCGGTGAAAACCTGACCGAAATCACTTTTGCCGAAGGCACCTTTAACCAGCAGCAGCAGGGCAATCTCAACCCCGGCCATGGCCAGATCTACATTCTCAACCTCAGCGCCGAACAGCTGCTGCGCCTCAACCTGCAAGCCCCCCCCGAGAGCACCCGCCTTTCGCTCTACGTGCCGGTGCCCACCGACGAGCTGCCCCACATTTTGGCCGATGCCGAGCAAAATACCTGGGCCGGAGAGCTGCCCCAGTCGGGCTACTACGAGGTTGTAGTGGTATCCCAATCTGACAACGTCACGCCCTACCGCCTCACCGTGGCGGTCGATAACGTGATCAACGACATTATTAACCAGCCAGATCCGCCTGAAAAAAACAATTGACATCGGTGCGGTCTGCTTTCTCCACCGTTTCCAATTGTTACCTTTTGCAACTCTGGGGGCAACTTAGGGGGATATTTGTTTGGGTCATGCACTTTTCCCACGGTTATGAACCACACTCTGCTCACCTCCATTCAGCAGGCTGACGGTCGGTACTTGAGCGATTTAGAACTACGGCCCCTAGCCCAGTTTGTGGCGTCCTTTGATACGCGTTTTAAGACCTATATCCGGCTGAGAGAAGACAGTGAAGCCCTGGTGCTCAGCACCCTGCGCCAGCTCATGGTGGGTTCCTACCGCGAGGCGGTGCAAGTCCACGGAGCTAAGTGCCAGCGCGACATGCTCTACACCTTAGAATGTATTGCCAAAGCCATTCTGCTGGATGACCCCGACGGTTTTAGGGAAGAGTATGTGATGTGGATGCAGAACATCACTCGCGCCCTCCATAAACAAGACTCTGCGATCGCCGCCTACCGCCATCTGCAAATCGAAATTCTGGCTGCTCTACCCGAAACCTCGGCCCAGCTCGTCAACAGCTATTTAGACAAGCTGATTCAAGCCTTCAGCGATGGTCTGTAGCCCTGCTCAAAGAACACCACAACTTCATCCCCAAGGTTGATGCTGGGTTGGGCTGGCTGGGAAGACTATAGGTACTGGTGCATTCATGGTTTAGCGCTAATGAGCCTACGCAATAACGCCTACGCCATAGTTGCTTCGAGGGCAGATATTTTGACTCATTCCGCTGCACCTAAACCCTATCTGATTAGGCTTTCGACCTTTCAGCAGCAGCCTTTACTGGGCGACTACCAGCAGGGCCAGCTGTGTCTCAACGACTGCGGCCTGATTGTGGCCGACGAGTGGGTGCGCTCTGCCGCCAACCGCAAAGGCATCGACCTCGATGTCTGGACAATTACCCCCACGAGCCTGCAAAGCATTGTCTTTTTGCAGGTGCCCGCTACCGTCGGTGCAGGACTAACCAGCAACTCTGAGAGCCAGAAGCCCTGGCTACTGTCGTCTTTTATTGCCGGCTTTAAGGCAGCGGCGGCAAAGCGCATCAATCTGCGGCTCAACCAGCTGGGGCAGTCGGTGTGGCAGCGCAACTATGACGAACACCTGATTGGCAACAGCGACCATCTTGCCGAACTGCGCTACAAGCTGCAACGTCAGGACTAAGCCCCTTGCCTGTGGCGTTCAATTGAAGCAGGTTTTGGGTTCAGGGCTAGCCCCCTAGCTTGGCCTTGACTAGAGCCTGCACCTTGCCACCGTCGGCGCGGCCCTTGAGCTGCTGCATGGCAGGCCCCATGACCTTGCCCATATCCCTGGGCGATGCGGCTCCGGTTTTGGCGATGAGTTCGTCAATCACGGCTTCGACCTCGGCATCGCTGAGCTGCTGAGGCAGATATTCTTCAATAATGGCTAGTTCTTGGGCCTCTTGATTGGCCAGGTCGTCGCGCCCGGCTTTTTGGTATTGCTCGACCGAGTCCCGGCGCTGCTTGGCCAGCTGGGTCAGTACCTCTAGCTCTTGATCGGCGGTGAGCTCGTCTTGGCCACTGGGGCGCACTAGAGACTCTTTTTCGAGAATGACTTTTTTAATGCTGCGAACCGTCTCTAGGCGCACTTTGTCTTTGGCCTTCATGGCGGTTTTGATGTCGTCGCTAATGCGGTCTTTCAGACTCATGGGGAGATTCCTTACGCCTATCTCGACGGCGCGTTGTAGGCTACCCCTTCACTTTAAACCGTTGGTTGGGCAATCAGCAGATGGGGAAGGTGAGGAAGATGAGGGGAGAGAGTTGGGCAAAAGACAGAAATATAGGCACTCTCTATCTACTTTATTCCCCTATCTCTCTCATCTCTTCATCTTGCCGACTCTCCATTTGCTGCTCTAAAAAGCTCACTAAATCAGCGCAGGTGAACAGCTGGGTTTCGTCGAAGTGCTCGCTGATGTCGAGGCCAAAGGTTTCGTAGAAATCTTCGCAGAGGGTGAGGCTCCAGTCAAACCAGCACACCGCTGGAAACGATAGGTCTTCAACCAAACGATCGCTGGGCTGAACTCGGCCAATCTCAAGGCCAGAGTAGGCGGTGAGCTGATGGTAGGTAAAGTCGATCAGGGGTTTGGGCAGAGGGCAGGGCACCGCTAGCGGCGTCCAATGGTAGCGGTACCACTCGTCGCAGGTGAGGCATGGGCGCGATCGCAGCCACTGATTCACCCGTTGACGGGCGACCATGTCGGGGCTGAGGGCCATGTAGGTGGTGAGGCTATTGACAAAGTTTTTCAACGGTTGCCACATCGGTTTCTTGAACGTTGAGCCCTAAGATTGCCTCTGGGGCTTGGCCCTGGGGCTTGCTTAGAGTGTGCCCAGGGCGACGGTCTAAGTCATGGTTTGGGCACGAACTTAGCTCAGCCTACGCTCAATCCACAAAGCTCAGCCAGGGTGGCGGTAAAACTTGGGTAAGACACCGCCGCTGCCTCGGCCCGCAGCACTTGCATTGAGCCTTTGACTCGCAGGGCGGCGATCGCCAGGCTCATGGCGACCCGATGATCAGTGTAGCTATCGACAGTGGCTCCTGTGAGGGGGGTGCCGCCGTAAATGGTGAGGCCATCGGGGTGTTCTTCGACACGGGCACCCATGTGAGTGAGCTGGCTGGCCATAACGGCGATGCGATCGCATTCTTTCACCCGCAATTCTTCGGCGTCGGTGATCACCGTGGTGCCCTCGGCAAACAGCGCCGCCACTGCCAAAATTGGCACTTCGTCGATCATTCGAGGAATCAGGTCGCCGCTCAAATTGACGGCTTTGAGGCGGCTGTGGCGCACTCGCAGGTCGGCGACTGGCTCCCCTGTAACCTCACGGGGGTTCTCCAGAGCAATATCGGCTTCCATCATCTGGAGCGCATCGAGAATGCCGGTACGGGTGGGGTTGATGCCCACATTTTCAATCACCAGGTCAGAGCCGGGGGTAATGGCTCCGGCCACTAGCCAAAAGGCGGCGGAGCTAATGTCGCCGGGCACCACCACGGTCTGCCCGGTGAGGGTGGCGGGGCCATGGACGGTGACGCTACAGGTGTCGGGGTCTACCGAAATATTGGCCCCAAAGGCTCGCAGCATGCGCTCGCTGTGGTCGCGCGACAGGCTGGGCTCGGTTACGGTGGTGTCGCCCTCGGTCATCAGCCCGGCCAAGAGAATGCAGGACTTGACCTGGGCCGAGGCCACGGGCGAGTGATAGTGGATCGGTTTGAGGGCTTTACCCCGCACCGCGAGAGGGGCGAGGCGGTTATTTTGTCGGCCCCAGATTTCTGCCCCCATCTGGGTCAGGGGCTTGATAACGCGATCCATGGGGCGCGATCGCAGCGACCCATCCCCTGTGACTGCAAAGTAGCGATCGGGGTGCGACGCCAGCAGCCCCAGCATCAGCCTCAGGGTAGTGCCCGAATTCCCGGCGTTGAGTACGTCCGCTGGTTCCTGCAAATTGCCCAGGCCCACTCCCTGCACCGTTACCCATTCGTCTTCAAGCGATGACAGGGTGACGCCCATGGCCTGAAAGCAGGCGGCGGTGCTGCGGGGGTCTTCCCCCAGTAGCAGGCCCTGAATGCGGGTTTCGCCCTGGGCGATCGCCCCCAACATCAGCGATCGGTGGGAAATTGACTTATCCCCCGGCACCCGTACCCGACCTCGCAGCGCTACCCCATCGGTAGGGAATTCCAGGGTCAGGGTTTGGTGCGGGGCAGCGTCGGTTAGCTCAATGCGGGGGGTCATAGCAGCGATAGTGAAAAGCCGTTGCGATCGTACCCCATTGTTGAGCTGAGGAATTTCCAAGGGGCGATACCGTAGACTCAAATAAAAGGATTGACGATCCTTAGCCTTCCTTCAATCACTTGGTTGTGCTGCATGTCTTCTGAGTAGAGCTGTTGCAATCAGCGCACTATCCCAGTAGGCATAGCCATAACGGATATCGATTTGTATGGCCTCCGCCACGCACGCGGGAGTTATTCCACAAATATCGAATCCATCAATTATTTGATAGATAATTTCTTGTGCCTGTACTTGGCTCTGTAATCTCTTTTTAATTAGAACGTTATACAGTTCACCTAAAATTTGAGTGCTCACAATTAAAGCGTCAAGATGAGATGAAAGTAGGGCGTCAGCCTTTTCATATTTCTCTTTAGGGTCTTTGCTGTAAAGATAAACCCAAAGATTGGTGTCGAGAAGAACCCTGTCGCTCATAGAGTTCTTCTCGGTTGAACTGGTAATCTTTGGGCAGTTTGAACGAGTGAAGACGGAATTTTTCCAAGAAGTTCTGCTTTCTGTCCTCTAAAGGTACATCGCTTCTATTTTAAGTCTGGACAGCATCCTCTATGAGGATAATCTTTAATTTCTTGCCCTCCCACGCTGCATCTAGTCTTTCCTCTAGCACTAGGCTGCCGTCATGATAGGTTGCCTGTAAAACCTGATTTTTTGGCATTGTTTCCTCTTGATCGATCGCTAATTTCTGTTGGTGTTGTGTTTCATACAGCCTTTCAGTTGTAGCGATTGAAGGATCTATGCGAATAGCTCAATTGGTGTGTACTGAGAGATTTGATTTAGCCCTAAATCTGGCGATCGCCTACGAAGCCACCATCGAAGTTTTGGGACGGGCGAAAATCATGCGCCCGGCGGAGGTTTGCAGCGACCCTGTCACCACCACGCCCACCTCTTCGCCGATGTAGTCGCGGCCTTCTTCGACTACGACCATGGTGCCGTCGTTGAGGTAGCCCACGCCCTGGGAAGGCTCTTTGCCCTCTTTGAGAATCTTCAGGTCGATGTCGTCGCCAGGCAGGTAGGCGGGGCGAATGGCCTGGGCCAGGTCGTTGATGTTGAGTACTTCGACATCCTGGAAGCTGGCGACTTTGTTGAGGTTGTAGTCGTTGGTGAGCAGCATGGCGTTGAGTTCTTGGGCCAGCTTTACCAGCTTGGCATCGACGGTGGGGATGTCGTCAAAATCGACGGAGTTGATCAGCAGACGGTTGGGGTAGGCTTCGCGAATGCGGTTTAGCACGTCGAGACCGCGTCGGCCGCGATCGCGCTTCTGGTCATTGCTGGCGTCGGCGACATTTTGCAGTTCTTGCAGCACAAACTGGGGAACTAGCAGCTGGCCCTCCAAAAAGCCGGTCTCCATTAGCCCTTCAATGCGGCCATCGATAATGCAGCTGGTGTCGAGCACCTTGGTTTTGCTGGGTTTGAGGGTGCCCTCGGCCACCAGGGTAGATTCCAGCGTGCTGGGGCTGATCAGGCGCAGCAGCGATCGCCCGTGGGTATCGGCCAGGTTCATGCCCGACACGGCAAACAACACGCTGCCCAGCACCGCTGTCATCGGCTTGATAAAGCCAAACTCTGAGGGGATGGGTAGCAAGAACAGCGGAGCCAGCATCAGGTTGGCGATCAGCAGACCCAGCACTAGGCCCACGGCGCGGGTGAGAATGCGATCGGGCGGCAGTTCTTTAACCTGGCGCTCTAAACGGCGGTAGCTGGTCTGCATCACCAGGCCCAGCCCGGTGCCAATCAACCCGCCAAACACGGCGGTCACCGCACCCAGCGCCTCAATATTCGTCACCTGCTGCAAAATTGGCTGGGGCAGCAGGTCAATGCTATAGAACCCAATGCCCGCTCCGGCCAGGATAAATGAAAATACAATCAGCGCGTCTAGCATGGTGGTCTGGGTTCTGGCCTTGATTTTGCAGCGGTTATAGGCTGCTTGCCTATAACTCTCAGTGTACTCCCCTAGATCGAAAGCGCCAGAATAGACGCAAGAGGGCAGCCAAGTTGGCAAAAGTATACCGTTAATGCCCGTCTCCCTGGCCGCCCCGCTGGCTCTGCAATAATGGGGGGGTTACTGCACTTGCGTTCTCCATGGCTTTGCCCTTTTTGCGATCGGCGGTGGTTCAACTGGCGGCCTACACCCCCCACGTTGAGTCGGCAGACGACCCTTCCCCAGCGAATCTCGATATTCTTGACACCAACGAGTGCCCCTACGATCTGCCCGAGGTGCTTAAGGAAAAACTGGCCTGGCATCTACACCGTGACATCACGGCCAACCGCTACCCCGACGGCGGCCATGGGGCGTTGAAGGACGCGATCGCCCAATACGTCACCGAATCTGCCCCAGGATCCTCCTATAACGCCGAGCACATCTCCGTCGGCAACGGCTCCGACGAACTGATTCGCTCGCTGCTGATCGCCACCTGTGTCGGTGGGGACGGATCGATTCTGGTGGCCAATCCCACTTTCTCGATGTACGGCATTCTCGCCAGCACCCTGGGCATTCCGGTGACGACGGTAGGGCGGAGTGAGGAAACCTTTGAGGTCGATTTAGCGGCGGCCCAGCAGGCGATCGCCCAACCTCAGGGAACGCCCGTACGAGCGGTGTTTATGGTGCACCCCAACTCGCCCACCGGCAACGCCCTCACCGCTGCTGAATTGGCCTGGCTCAAGGCTCTGCCCCCCGAAATCCTTGTGGTGGTGGATGAAGCCTACTTTGAGTTCAGCCAGCAGACCACCGTGGCGGAAGTGCTAACTCGATCCAACTGGGTGGTGATGCGGACATTCTCGAAGGCATTTCGTCTGGCGGCCTACCGGGTGGGCTACACCGTGGCGAATCCAGAGCTGACCCAGGCGCTTGAGAAAGTGCGCCTGCCCTACAATCTGCCCAGCCTCACCCAGGCGGCAGCTCAGCTGGCCCTAGTTCATAGACAGGAGCTGCTGGCGGTAGTGCCCGAAATTCAGCAGCAGCGGCGGGAATTGGCGGATGCGATCGCCCAGCACACTCCCTTGCACCTCTGGCCCAGCGACGCCAACTTTCTCTACGGACGGCCCCCAGCTCAGCCAGGTCAATCCTTAAATGTAGAGCTAGAGCGCTGGTTCAATGGCTTGCGCCGCCAGGGAACGCTAGTGCGTCACACGGGCGGTGGGCTGCGCATTACCATCGGCACCCCGGCGGAGAATCAGCGCACCCTGGCTCACCTACAGCAGGTGTAGACCTCTCCGGGCACTGCATGCAGTGCCCCTACACCAGGGCGCGGGCGCGGCGAACGGTGTAGGGCAGCACCCCCACTAGCAGGGCAAAGGCTTCATCGGGCACCCTGTCAACAATGCTCTGGTCAAAGTAGCTCTTAAACTGTTCGAGAATGAGCTGGGCGCGATCGAGGGGCACCGGCTTATCGGTAAAGTTTTGGGTGAGCCGCACCCACTGCAAGCGGATTTTGAGAGCCTTTTGCTGGGACTCCGCCGAGTCAGGAGAAATTAGCGACAGGCTGCCCAGGGGAATAACTGCTCGGCAGTCGGCATCGAGGCCACCCCCCACAGCGGCACCGGGGCCAGCAAACTCGGTATAAAACTCTTTGTGAAGGATTAAGCCATTGCGGCGGCGGCTGTTGACCACCCACAGTTCGCCGCCGCGAATTCTGGCCAGAATGTCATCTTCTTCTGACAGCAGCAGGCTCGATTCAAAAAATGGGTTTGAAAAACCGCTCACTGGGGTAACAGCGTGGGGACGGGTGGGTTCAGATGCAGCAGAAAACCCAGGGGAGTGTAGGGAACCCCCGAATCCTGAACCTGAGATATTCTGCTCAAAATTGGAGATCATCCCCGTCACATAGTAGCGACAACAGCTCAATTAGCTACAGTCTGGGTTCTTTTAAGGCTCTGGTTACTGAGGTTCCCAGGCCTTCATTCTAGGGTAAACACCTGCCAGACCCCCCATGAAGTGTTTAGCTGCGCTGAAGGAGGGATAAATTTCTCGATCAATAGCTTGAGGTTTCTGTGAAGTTGTCTGGCTGGGCTAGGGCTGGCTCGGTGGCGGTGGCGGCGGCAGGGTTTTGTGCAACAGCAGCCGACGGGCCTGGAGCCCTAGCCACGAGGCTGGTGAGTCTTCGGCCTGCACCACCGAAAACCCGGCTTTGAGGTAGAGGGCTCGGGCGGCCAGGTTATCTTCCATCACGTGGAGGTGCAGTTCATAGATGCCCCACCGCTGGGCAACCTGTTCGCACGATCGCAGCAGGGCCAGCGCAACCCCCTGCCGCCGAAAGGTTTGATCAACCGCCAGGTTTGAAATATATACGTGGCGATCGCCCTGCCAGGGCCAAGGCTGGCGCAGTGAGGCTTCGACGGTACCGGCAATGGCGTCGCTGGGGCTGGCCGGACAATCCTCAGTAGGAGGCGCTATGGCGGCTAAGCAGGCGTAGCGAGGCGACTGAGCCTTGAGCCGCTGCTTTAAGTCTTCGTAAATCCCCAGCCGAATGAAGGGATACACCCACTGCCGCCAGCCGCCGCGATCGTAAAAGCTAGCGGTGAGCACATCGGCCAGCCGGTCGAGATCGCGCAGACTGGCCGTGCGCACCTGCGGCTGGGGTGTTGCCGAGGCCGCCAAAGGATGAATGTTGGGGTCGGCCTGTACCATGAGCCTCTGCGGCAAACACAACTAAGGAGATTTCCAGGAAAGAAGATACCAGCTTCAATCCAGCGACTATAGCCGCTGTAGGGTGGGCACTGCCCACCATTAGGGAAACTCTTTTTCAGCAGTCTCCTAATGCCAGGGTTGGCGATCGCAAAGCGAGTGCCCGGCACTCAGTCTGGATGTTTGGCCAATTGCCTTAGCAGTCAATATACCCTTCTCCCCCCGCTCAACGGGTACGATCTAGAGAATGGTTTTGTTCACCACCGCTGGTTAGCGCCGGTATTGTCTCTGGACTGCCCTGGCGGGTGCTTGCTATCTATGGCCAATTCTTCCTTTTTAACCACCTTTACCCGCCACCGCGACCCCAAGCTGCTGTGGCCAGTGGCTGCCGTGGCCTCGGTGCTAGCCCATGGCCTGGCTCTGGGGATGGTGCGTACCCTGGCCATTCAGACCCCCGCCCTGCCCGAGGGCGAGATGGCTCCGCTACCGATTCAGATGGTAGATTTGCCCCTCGACTCACCCGCCCCTGAAGCGCCCGCCGAAAATTCAGACCCCACATCGTCCGCTGAGGACTCAACCGCACAGTCTTTTTCCCCAGCGGATGCGGCGATCGCTGAGGCTGCCCAGGTCGCTCAGGCTGCCGCTGCGCCGGAGCCCCCTGTAAGCCCGGCTCCTTCGCGCCCGTTTATAGAACCGTCGGTTACGGCTACGCCCCCGCCAGCGGCACCCCCAGTTGCGAGCCCGCCCGTGGCCCCCGCCCCCCGGCCGACCCCGGCCCCAGTCACTCAGGATCCCCCTGCCGTAGCTCCTGCCCCGCCCCGCCCCGCTGCGCCGGTTTCGCCAGCCCCGGAAGTCAGCCGACCGCCTGGAGCAGAGGGCTTGCCAGGGGTTGAGAATCCTGCCCCTGGCGAGCCGCTCCCCTCGGCCCCACCGGAGAATGCTGCACCGGGTGAGTCCGAGGGCCAGGGCGGACAGGTGGTACCCGTGGGCCTGCGCCTTGACCCCAATGGCCGAGACATTCCTGAAACGGCCCCGCAGCTGTTGGATACCAGCGCGATTGCCATGCGGCCTCTGGCGTCTAGCTGCGGGTTTGCCAACCTAGATGCGCTGCTGGCGGGAATCTCGGCTTCCTCGGTGCAGATGCAGATTCGGGTGGAGCCCAGCGGCGAGATTTCTAACGTGCGGCTGGTGCAGGGCACGGGCAGCAGCGCGGTGGATGACTTGGTGAGCTGTGTGGTGCGGCAGCGGCTGCGGCTACAACCGGCTAGCTCGGCGGGGGTGGCGCAGCTGACGGATGCGTTTATTTTGGAGGCGCGGGTTCAGTTTTGAGTGTTTAGGTTTAAGTTTTTGAATTTTCGCGTTTAAGTACAGCTCAAAATTCAAAATTCAAAATTGAGAATTCAAAACTAGCGTTAGCTCTGCAAGTGGGTGGTGTCGTTGAAGCGCTTGATGCGCCACAGTTCGCTATTGAGACGGTTAGGGCCAAACTGGGGCCAGCGATCGCGATCGAGCCAAAATTCAAACACAGCGGTGTTGGCCATGGGTAGACCCCAGGCGCGATCGCAGCCCATTAAACAAGCGATCGCGTGCTGCAAAATCCAGTGGTGGCCGATGACGAGCAGGCGATCGCCGTTGCGGTGGCGTTCAATCAGCTCATCTATAACGCGTTGGGCTCGGTTGTGGCCCTGCTCTAGGGTTTCGGCCTGGGGAATGGGCTGCCAGTCGAGGCTGGTTTCGAGCTGGTGGCAGAGGGCGGGGTGGCGATCGCAGGCTTCGGCCCAGGTTAGGCCGGTGAAAATTCCGACGTCGTATTCTTTGAGGCCATCTAATAGTGTTACGGGAATCGTCTGACCAGAGGCCAGAGTCACGGTCATAGAATTTCTTGCAGACTCAGGATCCTTATATCCTAAGCCTCGGAGAGTTTCGGCCAGGGTGGCGATCGCCCGCTCTAGCGGACTGCAATAGATGTGGGTGGGCTCCCAGCCGGTGGAGGCCAAGTGCTGCCCGAGCCTCAGTGACTGCTGCGCCCCCAGCGGAGTTAGCCCGCTAGAGCTACAGCCCTCCATGCGGCCCTCGGTATTGCCCACCGACTGGCCGTGGCGCACCAGCAGCAGCTTGAGAACGGTCATTGGCTCAAATTCAACAGTAAGCTATCTCTAGATTTTAGGTCGCTCGGGCCATGGTGCCCTGGGGGTGGCTGGCAGGGTGCCGCTAGATTGCGCCGGAAGGGCTGCGCCAGAGGGGCTACATCGCTGTTGTTTTCAGCATTTTTTATGGTCGGCAAGCTGGTTAAAAACATGGTCAGTCAGGCGCAGTCGGGGCTGCTGCGGGCCAAGGCGGCCTCTAAGCGCTCTGAGGAAGGGCTTTGCTCTCTGCCCTCGGTGTGGGATGTGGAGGTACGCCAGCGACTGCGGGCGTTACCTTACCCAGCCGCTTACCTCACCGCCGTGGCGGATCGGATTGCCGAGGCGATCGCCGCCTGGCAAAGCGACCTCGACGCCCCCAATAACCTAGTGCTGCTGGGCAGCCCGGTGGACAATACCGCTGCGGTACTAGACGCGGCGCTGACTGCCGACCATACCCCAGAGCTGACGACCAGCCTAGATATTTTGCGACCTCTGCCCTGGACGATGCGCCCGGCGGATCCTCTCTTGGTCGAGGCCCATCTGACTGAGGCTCTGGCCCGGCTCCAGGAGGCGGAGCAGAGCGACGACGATGACGACCCAGACGACCTGGCTCGCCGCCAGCGAGTAATTGTGCTGCCGCCTCTAGAACAGTGCTATCTGCGCTGCATCGGTGGCTGGCGGGGCATAGAGTGGCTGCGCGATACCGTCAGCGCCCAGCAAAACTACTTTTGGGTGATTCCTAGCAACACGTGGGCCTGGGCGTTTTTAAGCCGGGTGTGCCAGGTAGAGGCGTACTTTAATTACACACACCCCCTACCCCGCCTCGATCGCGACGCCCTCCGCGACTGGATTACCCCCCTGGCCGCAACCCTGGGCCAGCCGCTCTCGGAAGCTGATGAAGCAGCTTCGGCGCTGGGCGATATTTCCTGGTCAACCTTTGCAGAGCTGTGTGAGGGGCGACCCGAGGTAGCGCGATCGCTGTGGCTTAGGTCGCTACGGCTGCAACAGTCTGACCGGCCAGAACAGCCCCAGATCCCCGACCAGGGCAAACCGCTGCCGGTGCTACTGCGCCAGGTGCAGCCCGCCTTGCCGTCTCTGCCTGATCTAGAGGCCGCAGACCACTACGTGATCCACGCGCTGATGCTGCATGGGGTCATGGCGCGATCGCATCTGGCCCTCAGCCTAGGTCAGCCCGAAAGCATGGTGCAGGTGCGGGTACAAATGTTGCGACAGTCGGGCCTGCTGCACCTGGGTCAGTCAGGGCTGAGCATTCACCCGGCCTACTACTCGCGGCTCTATACCGAACTCGATACCAACAACTTTCTTACCGAGGAAAACGCGTGATCAGCCCTCTGCTTCTACGCCCTAATCTGTGGAATTTGTGGTGCCGTCTGGCTCAAATTGACAGCCTGCGGGAAACCGACAACACCGTAGACGCCCTGCTGCGAGAAATTTCCGTCAACCGCATCGTCAATGCGGTGGTCAGCCTGCTGCTGGCCTACGCCCTGCTGACCGGGGTGCAGAGCCTTTCCAACTGGCTCTCAGAGCGGGTGCCAAAGCAGTTTCGGCTCGGCATTAAGCAGTCGATCCCCTTTTGGAAGGGGATCATTCTGATTGCCCTGATTGCCCATATTCTGGGGTTATTTTTTAACCTTTCGGGGCAAAATCTGGTGGCGATCACGGGCACCATTGCGGTGGCCCTGGGCTTTGCCTTCAAAGACTACGCCACCTCGATTATTGCCGGGGTGGTGGCCCTGTTTGAGGCCCCCTACCGGGTGGGCGATCGCGTCACCATTGGCGACTACTACGGTGAAGTGGTGAGCTACGGGCTGCGGGGCATTCGCCTACAAACCTTCGACGACACCCTAGTCACCATTCCCCACAGCGTTACCTGGAGCGACCCCGTTGCCAATGCCAATAGCGGCAGCCTAGAGGCCCAGGTGGTGACCGACTTCTATGTTGACCATGAGGCCAACTTGCAGGCCATCACCGATATTCTCCACCAGGCCGCCTACAGCAGCCGCTTTGTGCAGCTCAAGCTGCCCATTGCGGTGGTGCTGGCCGAAATGCCCTGGGGCAGCCACCTCAAGCTGCGGGCCTACCCAATGGATGTTCGCGATGAACCGGCCTTTCGCACCGACATTCTGCGGCGGGCCAAGGCGGCACTGGCAGAGCTCCCAGTGGTATATCCACGGCTGAATCCGATGATGGGGTTAGAGGGAGGGAATCACGAGGGATGAGGGAAACTGGGAAAACTGTCTATATCAAGCTTCCATAACCTCGGAGCTATGCCAAAATGCGTAGACGAATCATTCAACCCCGCGACCTTTAGATTTTTCTCCATGTCGTCTTTTGTTCACCCCACCTCATCTCTGCCCTGTCGCTGCGGCCTAGATGCCGCTGACAGAAAACGTTTAGGTCTGTTTCTCAGTCTGGTGCTGGGGTTTGCGGTGGTGGAATGGCTGGTGGGTAGCCAGAGCCACAGCCTAGCGCTTCAGTCTGACGCGGGGCACATGCTTACCGATGTGGGGGCGATCGCCCTAGCCCTGTCCGCTAGCTGGCTAACGCGGCTAACCCTGAACCGTCCCCGGCCCGGTCAACCGCGATTGGAGGCGATCGCGGCCCTAGTGAATGGCCTGGGCCTGCTGGCCATGGCGGGGCTAATTTCCCTAGAGGCTTGGCAGCACCTAGCTGCGCCCCCCACGGCCCTAGTCAGCGGGCCGATGTTGGGGACTGCCCTAGTGGGTCTGGGCATCAATGGATTTGGGGTTTGGCTGCTCCACGGCCAGGGCGATGAGTCTCTGAACCGGCGCGGGGCGTTTTTGCATGTGGTGGCCGACCTGGTGAGTTCGGTGGGAGTAATTGTAGGGGCGCTGTGTATGGCGCTGTTTCACTGGTTTTGGGTGGATGGGGCGCTAAGTCTGGCGATCGCCCTGCTGATCGGCAGCAGCGCTCTGCCGCTGATCTACCAGAGCTGGGGCCATCTGAGGGGCAACAGGGGCAATGCTGGCCCAGACCTCGCCTCCCTTGGTTTTTTAGAGGCCGGGCGCACCGACTTGAGCGCCCACATTTTGGGGTCATCCTCAACTACCAATGCGCCGCTGACAACGGCTTTGGGTAACAAACCTGGCGTATTGGTGACAAAACTGCGCCACAACGGCGTTTAGATTCTAATATTCATAGCTAGGTGGCCATCTCTGCATGGGCCAGCACTGCACTGTGTCTACGGGAGTCAAACCATGGGTACCTGGGTTAAGGAAACCGATGAAGCTTTTTACCTGATGCAGGGAAACCAGTGGATCTCCCGCATTCAGAAGCGCCCCTCTGCCGCCAATCCCAAGGAGCAGGTGCTCAATGTGGAAGGCATGCGGGACTGGTTTTTGCGATCGGACTCGCCCCTAGCCATGACGGTGTCGGTCGGGGCAGGCGGGGCCGAGCCCGAGCAGGCGGGTTCCTCTGGGGGAGAGACGCCACCCCCGGACGGCGGCGGTACCTCGCCTGAAGAACCGGGCGGTGAACCCGCCCCCGAACCCGCCAAGAGCCTGGCGCTGCGGGTCAAAAGCACGACCTATTTTAAGCTCCAGCCCAAGCTGGCCAGCGAACTCACCGATGCCGAAAAGGTGCTGGTCACCAACGGCACGACCTTTGACATTCAGTACTATATCGATGTGGGCAAAAACCACTGGCAGGTGCAACTGCTCGAACCCACCCTGGGCGATAAAACCAATCGCACCTGGTATGTCTACACCCCAGATATTGATGTGCTGACCGGCGTGCGGCTGCGGGTGATCAGCGACACCCTCTTCAAAACCGAGCCCAAAATATCGTCGCAGCTGAGCGAGTCACAAAAGGTGTTTGTTAAAAACGGCACCCAGCTAAATCTGCTGGCCTTTAAGCCAGCGGCGGGCGACCACTACGAGGTCGAACTGGCCGATGCGATCGTGGGGGCTGAAGTCAACACCAAATGGTACGTCTACAGCCTCGACACCAAGGTAGACGGCAATCGTCAGACCCTAGAAGTGACGGGTGACACCATCTTTAAGGCTCGGCCAGTGCAGGCCAGCCAGCTCTCCGACGCCGATAAGGTGCTAGTGAAGAAGGGCACGGTGTTCTTGCTGAATTCCTACGCCCAGCCCGAGAGCAACCACGTGCGGGTGGCCTTGCAAGGTGCTTTTCTTGGCCCCCAAAACCGCACCTCTTGGTACGCTTACGTGCCCGATATTCAAATTTCAGGCACTGAGATTGGCAACCGTCCCGGTGACCAAGGTTCAGGGCAGCCCGGCAACCCCGCTGACCGGGGCGTGGCGCTGCGCTTTCCTGGATTTACGGGCACCTACTACTCCAACGACCCAATTCAGCCGAAAAACCGCTATGGGGTGCGGGGCAACTTTACCTGGGGCGAGGCTCTGCACGTCAACCGCTCTACGGGGGCCTACCGCCGCCCCGCCAACGCTGGCGTCATCTACAACATTTTGAAAGTGGCCGATGCTATGGAAGAAATTCGCAAGATGTACGGCGACAAGCCGCTGCAAATTAACTCCTGGTATCGCGACCCGGCCACCAATGCGGCGGTGGGCGGTGCGTCTATGTCGCGCCACCTAGCAGGCGATGCAGTGGACTTTGTGGTACCCGGCGTGCGGTGCTTTGATGTCTATGCCCGGCTGAATGGCTGGTGGGGTAGCCGGGGCGGATTGGCCAGCTCTTCGGTGTTTACCCATATCGACGTGCGCGGCTACCGAGCCCGCTGGAGCTACGGCTACTAGGCCAGGGCGCGTTTTGCGAGTTTGGATGGCTCTGCGATGGGAAAAAACTTGTCGTAGAGCTGTTTTGCGATATCGGTATCCTTTGCCAAATCGCTCTGCAATAGCTTTGATTGACACCCCACGTTCTGCAGGGGCACAGCATGCTCTGCCCCTACCTGGGGTAGTCAGAGATGTCAGAAAGTTTTTGGCTCTGGCAATGCTCACACTGGCGCTGAGCTTAGGGGGAATGCCAGTACCGGGTCTGGCGCTTTCGCCGCCCCCCGAGGCTGTTCCCACCCCTGATCTGGCCGGTTTCCCCCTAGTGAGATCCTACGATTTGGGGATGTCTAGCCTGGCCCAGAGCGGGGAGGAATTTGACCCAATGCCGCTGGCGCTGACGGGGGCGATCGCCCTTCCCCCCGGCGATTCCCCTATTCCCTGGGTCGTGGTGCTCCACGGTCGCCATGCGGGCTGCCACTTTCAGCCCGAGGCTACCAGCCAGTGGCCTTGTAATCCTGAATCTCGCTTTGATTTGGGGTTTGCCTACTTGGCCCAGGCTCTGGCTGAGGCGGGCTACGGCGTGCTGATGCCTAACCTAAATGCGGCCTTTAGCGAAACCTACGGGGCCACCGCCGACACCCGCAGCGAATTTGCCGACCAGCGCAGCGGCCAAATTATTGACGCCCACCTCACCCACCTGGCTCAGGCCCACCGGGAGGACAATTCTAACTTTGGGATTTCTCTAACCGGACGAGTCGATCTGGCTCGTCTGGCCATGGTGGGCCATTCTATGGGGGGAGGTGCGGCGGCCCTTAGTGCGATTCAGCGGCTCGACGGCGACTCGGCAGCGGCCCTGCAAGGCAGAATTGTCTCTGGCCTTGGCCCGATCGCAGCCCTGGTGTTGGTTAGCCCCACACGTAGCTACCCGATCGCTCAGCGTCCCGATGCTTACCAACTGCCGGATGTGCCGACGGCGGTAATCGCTGGGGGGTGCGATCGCGACATTTTTGACCTCAGCAGCCTGTATTACGTCGAAACGGCTCGCCAGCAGCCCCGCGCTACACCGGTTGCCGGAATACTGCTGCCGGGGGCCAACCACAACTATTTCAACGCCGCTGTGGCGGAGGATGACTACTACCGCAACCCAAACAATGGGCCATTGTGCAACCCGCAGCGATCGCGTGATCGTCTGTCGCGGGTGGCCCAAGAAACCTTTCTCGCCCAGTACACCCAGGCGTTTTTGCGCACTGTTTGGCCTGCCTCTAGGGAGGCAGACCTCACTGAGGTGGGTATGTCTCCTAACCGAGTAGCCCCAGCGGCACTTTTTGAACAGCCTGTGCTCACTACTCTCGTCTCTCCCAATGCCCAGCGGTACACCGTGTTTGAGGCTGAGAATGCGCCAGAAACGATTCTTACTGCTGGGCTAAAAGCGACCTTCTGCGAACCGCTAACCGATTGCCAGCAGCCTGTGCGCCCCTATCCCCACTTTCCGACTCTGCTTACCCTGGGGTGGGAGGCTACTACAGAATTGGTGCAGTTGCCGCTAGAGAGCATCGACGTTAGCAACTTTGCCAGCCTGGAACTGCGTCTTGCCCCTGACCCATCTTGGGCGCTACCCCAGGGGCAGCCAGCGTTTGCGGTGGTGCTGCGCGACGGCCAAGGGGGGGCGACGCGGGTCGAAATTCTCTCTGCGGTGCCTGCTCTGCGACGGTTCGAGGCTGACTCTACCCACGGCAACACGGCACCCCTTTATCCCAGCGCCCTGCGCATTCCCCTGGGGCAGTTCTCTGGTGTAGACCTGGCGGCGTTGACCAGCGTAGAGCTGGTGTTTGACCAAGTTCCCCAGGGCAAGCTGCACCTGGCTAGCATCGAGTTTGTGGGACAAAAGCCCTCAGGCACCTAAATGCCTTCAAACTTGGGATGGCAAAACTCGTAGCCCGCTGCCTTGAGTTTTTGGTTCGACACGCGCACGTTGTAGGGCCGAGCACTGGGTTTGGATGGATCCCACTGCACGGGTTCTAGCTGGTTGGCTTGGCAGACGCGATCGATCAGCTCGCGCACGGTGGGGATTTCGTCTTGCACCAGGTTGTAGAGGCCGCTGAGGGAGTGGGTTTGGGCGTGGGCGATCGCCCCCACAATGTCGTCTAGATGAATCCAGTTGCTGCCTTCGTGGCCAGAGCCGGGGCGGGTAGTGCCAGCGGCGCGGCTATAGATTTTGGCCAGCTCGCGCCCTGGGCCATAGATGCCGCCGAGGCGAAAGACGCAGACTTGGCGCTCAGGTGTGGTTGCCCGCAGCAGGGTTTGCTCGGTCTCGGCCATGGTGCGGGCGTTATCGGTGGCGGGTTTGACCGGGTCATCTTCTCTCACCCAAGCCCCGTCGTAGTTGCCGTACACCGAATAGCTGCTGGTGAAAATAATCTGCTTTAGGCTGGGAGCGCGATCGAGAGCGCCCACAACTGTTTGAGCTGTCTTTAAGTAAACGTCTTCATAGTTCGCTTGGCGACCGGCCCCTACGCAAATGAGCAGCGTGTCTTGGTCTTGAAGGAGGGCGGCAATGCCTTCTGCATCTGACCCACTGACCACCTGCACAGCATCGGCTACTGTCTGTAAATCACTTACTCGCTCGGAGCTAGTGGTCGTGGCTGTTATGTGGATTTCCTGGGATTTCCACAGGTGCGCTACTGCCTTGCCGACATACCCACAGCCCAAGATTGCTGCCTTCATGGTTTTAAGATCCTCAGTGCTGCGATCGCGGCATTTTTGCGCGCTTCTTTAATACTGCGGCCTTGACCCGTGCCGTAGCTGGTTCCGCCCGCCCAGACTTCTAGGATGAATACTTTAGCGTGGTCGGGGCCAAGGCGCTCTTTTTCTAGGTAGGTGGGCAATGTGCCGCCCATGTGAACCTGTACATATTCTTGCAACTCGGTCACTGGGTCGGTGGCCTGAAGGTCTAGGGCGCGATCGATAAGGGGGCTAAAGATTGCCTCAACATAGCTAAAGGCGGCGGCAATGCCAGAGTCTAAGCGGTAAGCGCCGATCACCGCTTCAAACATGTCGGCTTGAAAGCTGGGGTTGTGGCGCTCGTGCTGGGCACCAGCCCCCAGGCGCATTTGGTTGGGAATGCCTAACTGCACTGCTATCTCTGCTAGGGATGGCTCATCGACGAGGCGATCGCACCGCTGAGACATTTCGCCCACGGCTAGGTGAGGATAGCGGGCAAAGATTAAATCGCGCACCACAACTTCAAGAATTCCGTCGCCCAAAAACTCTAGGCGATCGTAATCGGGGCCTTCGCTGGGGTGTTCGTTAGCGTAGCTGCTGTGGGTGAGCGCTTGCCGAAGCAAAGCTGGATTTTGGAAACTAGGCAAGGGCATTGTGCGATTGAGTTTGTTCAGAGCAGTTCAGTAACGCTCATCAAGTCAAGATAGCACTCCCGCACCGCCTGTTTAAGAAGTGTGTAAGCCAGTGTGCTGCGATCGAGGAAGTTGAGCTTGTAATCAGAGCGAGGGGCTATAAAATAGTGGTCAATGATCTTTACACTTCAAAGGGATTGACGATAGTCAAGCTGTCAATTTTTGAGTATCCGAAGTCTTCTGAGTAAAGGGTTTGGATATTAATTTCTAAACACGCTGCCACAATCATTGCATCCCAATGGGATAGGCTAAATCTACTGTGCAAGGTCTCTGCTCGATCAAGCACATCCCAGTTAGGCAGCGAAGTGTACCAAACTTGTTGTAGATCTCGAATATATTGATAGGCCTGGGTTTTGTCGTAACCCAGGGGTTCCAGTTTGCGACTAGCTGCTAAATACTCTGTTGCGACTTGCCATAACAAAACGCCATCCACTAACTCGGCTATAAGCGAAGTCGCTACACGTTGCTTGATAGGGTCACGGGGATCGTTGACATAAATTAAAATGTTCGTATCAACGGCGTTCATGCAGAGAGTCTCTAGTGAAGTAGGGAGCGTTGAGAGGAATAGGGTTTTGCTGCATTCGCTCTACTAATGCTCTCAAAAACTGCCGCTTTGCTGCTACATCAGCAATGGGGGGTGAAGTTATTTGGGAAGCCTGTACCAATAGCTCAACCTCTGTGCCTTCGGGAAGCTCAAAGGCTGTTTGGGGAATAAAGGCACCGTTACGGTAGATAGCTCGCAAAGATTGAGTCATGGCGGGTCCCGATTGGAGGCAGTCTAATTTAAGGATAGCTTGTAGATTGGGTTGAGCTAGAGAAACCAACCTACAGGTACCCAGTATGGGCGCGATCGTCTACGGTGCTAACGAGTCGATCGCAGGGGGAGAGCGTTTAAGACTGTCCTTGTCGTATCACAGCAGTGAGCCAATGCCTGAATTACATCAGCGTCTTCTGGAGATTGTTCAATACCTACCCAGCGACTTTGAGCCCTATGGTCGTCGCGATCGCGATGATGATTGGGGACCCGATTGTTCTTGTGGCTGCAAGTATTTCTTGCCGTTGGAGGGTCAACTGGGTATGGATTGGGGAGTGTGTGCTAATCCTGCCAGCCCTAGGGCAAGTTTGCTGACCTTTGAGCATCAGGGGTGTAAAGAATTTGAAGCCGGTGAAGATGAAGCCTATGATTAAATCGTAGCCCTTTCGGCTTTGTTGTCAGGTGGTACAGGTTCAAAATGTAAAACCATGACCTGATTTAGCTGTAAACCTAAGGATTCGTATGTACGCCCTTCGCGATCGCTTACGCCCTTGGTATCGTCGGGCGCTACTCCCTTCTATTCAGCATACACAGAACTCACTAAGGCATGTGATAGTGATTTTCGAAAAATGACTGAATTCTTTCTAGCTTAATGACCAGAGCATCAAGATTCCTGGTACTTCGCTTTGTCTCAAACTTACCTCCTTCTGCATGAAATAAATATTCAATAAGATCTTTTGGCTCACAACTTTCACTACCATGCCATCTGTGGAAACCACGATGTATCTCAGAATGCATGACGAGCAGATTGTCCAAGACATCTGCTAGATCTGGTCTTGAGCTACGATCAAACAGGTGATGGACATGGAGATCGAAGGGCCGGGCAGGAGTACGCTTCAGTAAAGAAACCTGGCAGGTGTTATCAGCAACTCTTTTGGCCTTTTCCATTGCCTTGTTGATTCGGCTTTCGGCTGATTCCAAGTATTTCCTTTGTTCTTGAATCGCGTCCTCAATTTCTTCAAACACCGTGTCTGTCCAAGCTTTTCGGGATGCCCGTGATCTCTTTCCATGGTTTTGAGACATATCTTGGGCTAAACCAACAATTCCAATTTGGCTCCAGTATTGGATATTGTCTATAACATCAAAATGCTTTCCGGGCTTTAACTGCTCTTGCCCTTCTAAACTATTATTATTCTGTATTCGCTTAATTGATGCGTTTATCCCCTTGCCATTTGTGCGCAAAATACGAATAATTTTTGGCCTTTCTAGAAAGACTAAGTCAGGCGTCAAGCTTGCATCATCTAGGTTCGAAAATTCAATGGAAACTTGTCTTCTAACTAAGTGGCGACGTATCCTTTTGCGTCGATGGGTAAAAGCTTCTACCACTTCGTCTACTAAGCTAGCGAAAAACCCTTGTGTTTCAACTTCCTGAAGATGCTTTGCAAGTGCTACAGCCCCTGCCTCGTAAAATTGTCGTTTTTTTACATCTTTTCGCACCCACTCGAAATGCTCTCCCTCAACTAGCTCCCATTCATCGTCAACATTTCTGTCGAAGAAATCACAAACTCTATAGAGTTTGTTGATGTTAATTCTCAATATGCTTGCCGTTTCTTGATCAGATAAAAGAATGTGTTTTCGTTGTGCTGCTGGCATTTCAACTATTCACCTAAAATACTTAGCGTAATAAAAGTAAGGAATCTCGCATCTTTTGAAGTTCTTCAAAGACCTTGCGATCTCCGCCAGTATCTGGGTGATGTTTTTTGGCTAGCTGACGAAAGGCCGTATTTATATCATCAGCAGTGGCAGTTTTTGGATCCAGTTGAAACACCTGCCAGGGGCGAAAATTTTTGAGCACGTCAATCCCATTGATGGTGTTTGGCCCAATTTCATTGCGCTCGTTTTCAGGAACTCGCACCCATTCGCGATAGAGTGTCAGCCATGAATCTTTATAGCTAAAATTAAAGCCACGTCCAGCAGTAGCTAGCTGAAACGCCTTGTTTTTCTTAAGAGATTTATAATCAGAACAATTAAACGCTTGACAAACTGCCTCCTTCAATTCATTCAGGCTTGGTTCAATTTCCTTGAACTTCCCACCATTCACAAATTCAGCAAAATCCAACAAAATTTGCTCATCGTAACTGTGCAGCTTTGCCAGGTTGCGGATTTGTGCTCGAATTTGATTAATGGTCGCTGGCTTGCGACGATTTGACGGCTTTTTCTGGCTCATGCAATTTTGAGGTAGAGACGGGATGCGATAATGGGTACACGTGGGGACACCCTATTACTATCTACAATATGCCCAGCAACGAACCGGAACGCCCTACCTGCATAGCTTAATCTTGATAGTTGGTTGTAATGATCTTCATATTGGTAGAAAACCTAAGGGCTTGAGGGCACTGCCCGTCCTCAGCTCTTAAGCAGCAGCAGGTTTAGGTTTGGGTAGGAGCAACCCGTCTTCCTCTAGCAAAAGCTGCAAAACCTCTTGACCATTTCGTGCGGCTTCTTCGTAGCTGTTGCCGTGGGTACGATAGGTCTGTTCGGGAAAGTCGGGCAGATGCACCAGAAAGCAATCATCTTCCTCTGACCAGACAATTGCCATTTCATAACGAAGGGTGCTCATTGTCTCTCATCCCCTTGCTGCATCACTATTCTAATCGCTTCAGCTACTTCCCTTTCCTGGTAGGGTTTGGCATCACTCCCATCCTTACCAGATATGGTGACTCGACCCATATATTGGGGGTGCAACCACTTGGTATGGCTCCCCTTACCTGATTTTTCGTAAAAGCCAGCTTTTTTAAGCATAGCTTTCAGCTCTCGGATTTTCTTCGGCAACTTCAGCCCCCACGGTTACTCAAGCTTAGGATTTCCTTGCAAGAGATGCAGTGCTAAGCAGCCTTCGCCAGCTTGGCCCGTAATCCAATCACCGTTAGCCCAACAACTTCCCGATTTGCTTCGTCATAGCGAAGCACAACTCCATCGCCAATATCGACTCCAAAGGCTGGACGAGGTTCACCAACTGTCAGATATAAGACATCCGCTTCGTCGTCATAATCCCAGTTGGCCTGGTCAGATGTTTGTAGGATTTTCAATCCGTCCATAAAACCTTACCTCTGTCTGTCTGCCGTTTGGCTGTGTTTTGCTGAGCGGCAGTGCTGCTATTGTCGTAGATCCTTCTATTGACAGTTCAATGGGTATTGATAAAAAGCGAGAAACCGGGTTTCTGTTAGCCCTTATTGATTGCTAGTTCTAGCACTTGAGGCAAGAAACCCGGTTTCTGGGTGAGCAAGTTAGGGCAGCTCGGTGGTGCCCATCAGGTAGCGATCGCACTCCCGCGCCGCCCCACGCCCCTCATTGATGGCCCAAACCACCAGGCTCTGCCCCCGGCGACAATCCCCCGCCGCAAACACACCCGGAATCGACGTGGTGTACTGCTCATGCTCAGCTTTCACATTGCTACGACCATCTTTCTCGAGGCCCAAAGCATCGATCAACGGCTGCTCGGGGCCAAGGAAGCCCATCGCCAGCAGCACCAAATGGGCGGGGACAACCTTCTCGGTGCCGGGCACGTTCTGCGGCACAAACCGCCCATTTTCGTCTTTGCCCCACTGAATTTGTACCGTGTGGACAGCTTTCACGTTGCCCTGCTCATCGCCCTCAAACTTGGTGGCGGTGGTCAGGTAGGCGCGGGGGTCGTCGCCAAACATGGCGGCGGCTTCTTCCTGACCGTAGTCCATCTTGTAGACCTTGGGCCACTCGGGCCAGGGGTTACCCGCCGATCGCGTCTCCGGCGGCTGGGGCATAATCTCCACCTGGGTGACGCTATTGCACCCGTGGCGAATGGAGGTACCCACACAGTCGGTGCCCGTGTCGCCGCCGCCGATGATCACCACATCTTTGCCCGCCGCCGAGATGTAGTCGTTGCCGGGGTAGCCATCCAGCAGCGATCGCGTATTGGCAGTGAGAAATTCCATCGCAAAGTGAATGCCCTTCAGCTCGCGCCCTTCGATGGGCAGATCGCGGGGCTTGGTGGAGCCGGTGCAGAGCACTACAGAGTCGAACTCTTTGAGCAGATTTTCAGCAGAGATGTCTTTGCCAACTTCGGTGTTGCAGACAAAGGTGACGCCCTCGGCCTCCAGCACATCGAGCCGGCGCTGCACCACCTGTTGCTTATCGAGCTTCATGTTGGGGATGCCGTACATCAGCAGGCCGCCGGGGCGATCGGCCCGTTCGTACACGGTGACCCAGTGGCCCGCCGAGTTGAGCTGGGCGGCGGCGGCAAGACCCGCAGGGCCAGAGCCAATCACCGCGACTTTCTTGCCTGTACGCTGCTGGGGCGGGTTGGGGGTGATCCAGCCCGACTCCCAGCCCTTTTCGGCAATGGAATACTCAATGTTTTTGATCGTCACCGGGGGGCTGGTGATGCCCAACACGCAGGAACCCTCGCAAGGGGCAGGGCAAACCCGCCCGGTAAATTCGGGGAAGTTGTTGGTCTTGTGCAGCCGCTCTAGGGCTTCTTCCCACAGGCCGCGATAGACGAGGTCGTTCCATTCCGGGATCAGGTTGTTGACGGGGCAACCGCTGGCCATGCCGCTAATGGTCATGCCCGTGTGGCAAAAGGGGGTGCCGCAATCCATACAGCGAGCCCCCTGGGTGCGGAGGTTTTCCTCCGGCATGTGGAGGTGGAACTCATCCCAGTTGCGAATGCGATCGGCGGGGGCGACTTCTTGCGCCACTTCCCGCAGGTATTCCATAAAGCCAGTCGGTTTTCCCATGGTGGTTATCCTAAAGAATGCGTTGATGAGGGACGTGTAGGTTGGGCAAAACCTGCGTGCCCATTAATGATTTGATTGTGGTGATGGGCATGGTCTATCGACCTTTGCCTATCCTACGGATCTGGTCGTTTCCTAAGCATGGCGGTTCAAAAATAAGCGGTGGGCATACTTGGCTAGAATTGAGTCATATCTAGGCTGAGGTCGGGCCGTGCAGATACCGGAGAATCCAACGAATAGCGACATTCGGGATGCGTTGATCGATCTGCGCCATGTGATCGATGAAGTTCGGAGCGAGGTTCGGGGCGAGATCGATGACGTTCGCAGAGACATTAAGAGCCTGGGTGACAAGGTAGATAAGCAAGACTACAAGTTCGATGCCTACCAGAAAGGCATTGATGGCATGGTACGCATGTCGATCACCATCATCATTGCTACCGCTACTGTGGCCGTTTTACCCAGCCTAAGCCCAGCTATCACCGCCATCATTAACGCCATTACAAGTGGTTCTCAGTAATCGTAGGGTGGGCACTGCCCACCAAAGCCTAGGCCACAGCACCTCACCCCACGAATCCTCTACCCCCTAACTCCCTCCAATTCGCGCGACGTCGCGGGCGTTTTCTTCAAACGCTGCCGTTAGGGCATCGTCGCCAGTGAGCCCGTCGGCCAGGGCTTTTTGGATGTGTTGCAGCACCCGCTTGTAGTCGCGGGGCATCACTTTCACAAACTTGGCGATCGCATTCTCCCAATCCTCCAGCAGGCTCAGCCCCCGCTTGCTCTGGGTGTAATCGACGTGGCGCTGAATCAGTTCTTGCAGATCGCGAATTTCTTCGGGGTCTACCAGCTGCTCCAGATCCACCATTTCGGTGTTGCAGCGGGTGGCAAAGTCGCCCGCCTCATCGAGCACGTAGGCAATGCCGCCGCTCATGCCCGCCGCAAAGTTGCGCCCAGTTAATCCCAGCACGATCGCCTTGCCTCCGGTCATGTATTCGCAGGCGTGGTCGCCGACGCCTTCCACCACGGCGGTCACGCCCGAGTTGCGGACGCAGAAGCGCTCGCCCGCTAGGCCGCGAATGTAGGCTTCGCCGCTAGTCGCCCCATAGAAGGCCACATTGCCGGTGATGATGTTTTCGGCGGGTACAAAGGTGGACTGCTTGGGTGGGTAGACAATCAACTTGCCGCCGCTGAGACCTTTGCCCAGATAGTCGTTGGCTTCGCCTTCCAGCTCTAGGGTGACGCCCTTGGGTACAAAGGCTCCAAAGCTCTGCCCGGCGCTGCCCTGGAAGTGCAGGTGCACGGTGTCGTCGGGGAGCCCTTCCCAGTGGCGCTTGGTGATTTCGTTGCCGAGAATGGTGCCGACAACGCGGTTGATGTTGTGGATGGGCAGGGTGGCGGTGACCTTTTCGCCGCGCTCGATGGCGGGGGCGCACAGCTCCAGCAGGGTGGTCATATCGAGGGATTTCTCTAGACCGTGATCCTGGGCCATCTGGCAGTAGCGACCCACCTCGGGGCCGACCTCCGGCTGGTGGAGAATGGGGGAGAGGTCGAGGCCTTTGGCTTTCCAGTGGTCAATGGCGGCCTTGGGCTCCAGCACATCGGTGCGGCCCACCATCTCATCGATGGTGCGGAAGCCGAGCTGGGCCATCCACTCGCGCATTTCCTGGGCGATGAACTGCATGAAGTTGACCACGTGGTCGGGGTCGCCCATGAAGTGCTTGCGCAGCTCGGGGTCTTGGGTGGCGACGCCTACGGGGCAGGTGTTCAGGTGGCAGACCCGCATCATGATGCAGCCGAGGGAGACCAGGGGCGCAGTGGCAAAGCCAAACTCTTCGGCCCCCAGCAGGGCGGCGATCACCACATCGCGGCCGGTTTTCATTTGGCCGTCGGTTTCGACCACGACGCGGCTGCGCAGGTTGTTCATCACCAGGGTTTGGTGGGTTTCGGCTAAGCCCAGCTCCCAGGGCAGACCGGCGTGCTTGATGGAGGTTTGGGGGGAGGCCCCGGTGCCGCCGTCGAACCCGGCGATGAGGATGACATCGGCGTGGGCCTTGGCCACCCCGGCGGCGATGGTGCCGACCCCGACTTCCGACACCAGCTTGACGTTGACGCGGGCGTCGCGGTTGGCGTTTTTGAGGTCGTGGATCAGCTCGGCCAGGTCTTCAATGGAGTAGATGTCGTGGTGGGGCGGGGGGGAAATCAGGCCCACGCCGGGGGTGGAGTGGCGCACTTTGGCGATCCAGGGGTAGACTTTGCGGCCCGGCAGCTGGCCGCCTTCCCCCGGTTTTGCCCCCTGGGCCATTTTGATCTGGATTTCCTGGGCCTGGGAAAGGTAGAGGCTGGTGACGCCGAAGCGGCCGGAGGCCACCTGCTTGATGGCGCTGTTTTTGGAGTCGCCCTTCTCATTCGTCCAGGTGTAGCGATCGGGGTCTTCGCCACCTTCGCCGGTGTTGGATTTGCCGCCAATGCGGTTCATTGCGATCGCCAGTGCTTCATGGGCCTCCTTGGAAATCGACCCGTAGCTCATCGCTCCGGTCTTGAACCGCCGGGTGATGGCCTCTACGGGCTCCACCTCGTCGAGGGGAATCGGTTCTCGCTGCTTAAACTGAAGCAGATCCCGCAGGCGGAACATCTGCTGATCCTGCTCGTTGACGATGGCGGCGTAGCGCTTGTAGGCGTCGTAGTCGCCGGTACGCACCGCTTTTTGCAGGGTGTGGATCACCTCGGGGCTGAGCAGGTGGGCTTCGCCTTCTTTGCGCCACTGGTAGTCGCCGCCCACATCGAGGGTGACGTGCTCGGCGGGGCGATCGGGAAAGGCGTGGCGGTGGCGCTTGAGGGCTTCTTCGGCCAGCACATCTAGACCCACACCCTGAAGGCGGGAGGCCGTCCAGGTGAAGTATTGGTCGATGACGGTGTGGTTGAGGCCCAGGGCTTCAAAGATCTGCGCGCCGCGATAGCTCTGGATGGTGGAAATGCCGATCTTGGAGGCAATTTTGATCACGCCTTTGGTGACGGCCTTGATGAAGTTCTGGCAGGCTTTCTCCAGTTCCATGGGCGGCAGCAGCTGGTCGGCAATCATGCCCTCAAAGGTGTCGAACACCAGGTAGGGGTTGATGGCACCGCAGCCGTAGCCGATCAGAGTGGCGAAGTGGTGGACTTCGCGGGGTTCGCCCGACTCCAGCACCAGGCCGACGCGGGTGCGGCTGCCGTTGCGAATCAGGTGGTGGTGCAGGCCCGCCACCGCCAGCAGGGCGGGAATGGGGGCGTTGTCTTTGTCGAGGGTGCGATCGCTCAAAATAATCAGGCTGGTGCCGTTGGCGATCGCCTCATCCGCCGCCGCAAAGATCCCGTTCAGCGCCGCCTCTAGCCCCGCTTCGCCTTCCTCAGCCTTGAACACAATCGGCAGCGTCACCGAGGGGAAGTCGCTCTCGCCAGCGTTTTTCAGCTTGGCCAGTTCCGCATTAGTGATGATTGGCGTTTTGAGGTTGATCAGCCGACAGCTCTCGGGCTCAGGCTTGAGCAGGTTGCGCTCGCTGCCGATGGTAGTGTCGGCGGAGGTGATAATCGCCTCACGAATGGAGTCGATGGGCGGGTTGGTGACCTGGGCGAACAGCTGGTGGAAGTAGTCGTAGAGCAGCCGGGGCTTGTTGGAGAGCACGGGCAGGGGCGTATCAGTACCCATCGCGCCCACGGCTTCCACACCGCTTTCGGCCATGGGCTTTAGCAGCAGGCGCAATTCCTCGAAGGTGTAGCCAAAGGCGGTCTGGAGGATGGGTAAGGGCGCGAGGTTGGGTAGGGGCGAACGGCCGTTCGCCCCTACGGGGTTGGTGCCATTGCCGTTTAACCCTGCGGGGTCTGCTGCCTCCGGCAAATCTGCCAGTTTTACCAAATGCTGATCGAGCCATTCCCGGTAGGGTTGCTCGGCGGCAATCTGGTGCTTGATCTCTTCGTCGGAGACAATGCGGCCCTCTTCCATATTCACCAGGAACATGCGGCCCGGCTCCAGGCGACCCTTGTAGGCCACGTTCTCTGGGGCGATGGGTAGCACCCCGGCCTCCGAGGCCATAATCACCAGCTCATCCTTGGTGACGGTGTAGCGGGAGGGGCGCAGGCCGTTGCGATCGAGCACTGCCCCCATCATGGTGCCGTCGGTAAAGGCGATCGCCGCCGGGCCATCCCAGGGCTCCATCAGGCAGGCGTGGTATTCGTAGAAGGCTTTTTTCTCGGCGCTCATCGACTCGTGGGCCGTCCAGGGTTCGGGCACCATCATCATCATGGCGTGGGGCAGCGAGCGCCCCGCCAGGGTCATGAGTTCCAGGGTGTTGTCGAAAATGCCGGAGTCGCTGCCTTCTTTGTTGATCAGCGGCTTGGCCCGGTCGAGATCGCCGCCAAACAGCTCCGAACCAAACATCGACTGGCGGGCATACATCCAGTTGATGTTGCCGCGCAGGGTGTTGATTTCGCCGTTGTGGGCCACGTAGCGGTAGGGGTGGGCCCGCTCCCAGCTGGGGAAGGTGTTGGTGCTAAAGCGCGAGTGCACCAGGGCCAGGGCGCTTTCCATCGCCTCATCGGCCAGGTCGGGGAAGTACATCCCCACCTGCTCCGGCGTCAGCATGCCCTTGTAGACCACCGTGCGGCAGGACAGGCTG
This sequence comes from Leptolyngbya sp. CCNP1308, assembly GCF_034932455.1. Lineage (NCBI taxonomy): Bacteria > Bacillati > Cyanobacteriota > Cyanophyceae > Leptolyngbyales > Leptolyngbyaceae > Leptolyngbya > Leptolyngbya sp. CCNP1308. The sequence goes on from NZ_JAYGIH010000072.1 coordinate 94,369, forward strand.
GTGGCATACCAGTATGGGTCAACCCCGGTAGGATGAATGGCGGAGTGGGCGCGCTTGCGGATGATATACAGCTTGCGCTCAAAGGCCTGGTCGTCGGCGAGATCGGGCGATCGCCCAATAAACACCTGCTGCATAAACGGCTCGCTGGCCTTGGCCGTCTCCCCCAGGGAGGCGTTGTCGGTAGGCACATCGCGCCAGCCCAGCACCCGCTGCCCCTCTTCTTCAACCACCCGCTCAAACAGGCGGCGGCCCTGCTCCCGGTCTGCCGCATTGGGCGACGAGAAGAAAAAGCCCACCCCGTAGTGCCCCGGCGCTGGCAGGGTAATGCCCTCTACCGCCGCCACCTTGGCCATAAACTTGTGGGGCATTTGCAGCAAGATACCCGCCCCGTCGCCGGTATTCGCTTCGGCCCCCACCGCGCCCCGGTGGGCCAGGTTGACCAAAATCGTCAGCCCCTGCTGCACGATCGTGTGCGACTGCGCGCCTTTCATATGAACGATGAAGCCCACGCCGCAGGCATCGTGCTCGTATTGAGGATGGTAAAGACCTTGGGCTTGGGGCGGTTGAGATAGGGTCATTGATTTATCGAGCAAAACGAAGGAACTCAAACAGGGACAGCTATAGACCAGCCTAGCTATTCTGAGATCAGGCGCAGGCTGCTGACACGTCTCTTAAGAAAATAATCAGATCAGCAACCCGAAAAGATTGCGAAATATCACAAAATTCAGGATTTTTGTTGGCCAAGAATTTCTGCCAAATCAAGCACATCTATAAGAAAAGACACACTGAGCCTGAGAAGGCCCGACATCTTTCGGGTCAGCCTTTGTAGCGCAGCTAGTTTATGGATTAAAACTAGACTCGTCAGCAAGAGTTAAAATCTTGCGGTAGAGATCGGTAGAAACCCTGAATTTTGCTCGACCTACAAGGTCATCAACAATGGGTTTAACCTGCAAGATTATGCCTTTGCTCTTGGCTTCTAGCAAAGCTCCAAGTAGGCCAGTAATCTCCAAGCCTTTTTGTTTGGCAACATTTCTGCCTAGCTGTTCATCAATAATTAGCAAATTAGCATTCAAGCTAATGGCTAAAATAATAGCCTCAGCTTCGCCTAGATCTAGTTTTTGCTGCCGCAGCAGATCGTCAACGGCATCACGGAAGGTTAGCTCTTTGATTTCCACCCAGGGCAAGGTGGGAAGCATCGCTGCTTGGCTACAGCTTGAGCCAAGCTTGGCTACTTCATGGGCGACAGCGTGGGGAATCACAATCGCTCCATAGACTTGACGGAGTAGATCTAGTTGTCCAATTACAGCCAGATTGCTAATTGGAGAAGTATTGCAAACAATGGTCACAATCTTCCCAGTCGTCTGAGGGTAGCAGCGTCTTCTTCTAAGTCTTTAACATCGTAATGGAGGGGAATGTTGCGATCGCTAATTAGATGCTGAAATTCGATCAGGTTCATGTCTAGTAGGCCGCTTGCTTTGCCGATGCTAATTCTTTGCTGCTGAAACAGCATTAGCACAATTTCTCTAACCAGCTCATTGGGGGCCAGGCCAGAAGCTTCTACTAACTCATCGGGTAAAACAACGCTCATGGCAATTTAGCAATCTATGAATGTGATCATAGCAAGCCCATCTGGCGGTAGGCCAAAGCAGGGCAAAACCCGGTCGCCCTGGTGAGAGCACTCTACCCTTCGCTGATCAGCCGGAGCAGTTGCTCGGTGGAGATCTTGCCGCTCATGTCGGTGCCTTCGAGCAGACTGTCGGCCAGATCGCGTTTTTGCTTGTGCAAGTCCACGATTTTTTCTTCGATGGTGTTTTTGGCTACCAGGCGATAGATAGTGACGGGGCGCAGCTGGCCGATGCGGTGGGCGCGATCGCTGGCCTGATCCTCCACTGCCGGGTTCCACCAGGGATCCATATGAATTACGTAGTCGGCAGCGGTCAGGTTCAACCCGGTGCCCCCGGCCTTGAGGCTGATGAGAAACACGTCGCCCTGGCCCGCCTGGAAGGCATCGACTCGCTTTTTGCGATCTTTGGCGGGGGTGCTGCCGTCGAGGTATTGGTAGCTGATATCCTGCCCGTCGAGGAACTCCCGCAGAATGCTCAGGTGATCGACAAACTGGCTGAATACCAGAGCTTTGTGGTTGTTCTCCAGTAGTTCTTCGAGCACTTCGCCAAAGGCTTCGAGCTTGGCGCTGGGTAGCGCCGTGGTGCCCTTGACCAGGCGGGTATTGCAGCAGGCGCGGCGCAGCTTCATGATTTCGGCCAGCACTTGCAGGTGCTTGGTGCCCGACTCGATGGTGGGATCGGCTAGTTTTTCTACCGCCTCTCGCCGCAGCGCCTCGTAGAAGGCCATTTCCTGGGCGCTGAGCTCGACCTGGAGGGTGACTTCGGTGCGGGCGGGCAGTTCGTCGAGCACTTGAGTTTTGGTGCGCCGCAGAATGAAGGGCTGGATGAGTTTTTTGAGCCGGTTGCGGGCTGCTTTGTCCTGGTTGCGCTCGATCGCATTGGCAAACCGGGTGCTGAACTGATCCTGAGAGCCCAGCAGGCCGGGGTTGATGAAGCGAAATAGGTTCCACAGTTCGCCCAGGTGATTCTCGATCGGGGTGCCGGTGGTGAGAATCTTGAAGCCGCCCTGGAGCTTCATCGCCGCTTTGGATCGCTTGGTGGCGGAGTTTTTGATCGCCTGGGCCTCGTCGAGCACGATGGTCTGCCACTCGACTTTGGCCAGCATGTCGGAGACATCATCCTGTTGTAGCAGGCCGTAGCTGCACACCAGCAGGTCAAAGGGTTTGAGATTGTCGAGCACTTTTTGGCGATCGCCCGTACCGAACTGCATCGGGTTCAGCGTGGGGGCAAACTTCTCGGCCTCGCTGAGCCAGTTCATGCACACCGAGGTGGGGGCGACGATCAGCGTCGGCCCCTGGGGGGCGCGGGTGAGAATGAGCGCCAGGGCTTGCAGGGTTTTGCCCAGGCCCATGTCGTCCGCCAAGCAGGCTCCCACGCCCCAGTGGGCCAGCCGGGCTAGCCAGTTAAAGCCCTCAACCTGGTAATCCCGCAATTCGGCTTGCAGGGTGGAGGGCAGCTCCGGCTTGAGATCTTTGGCTGCTTTCAGCCGCTTGAGGTGCTCTTTCCAGTGCTTGTCGGTCTTGAGCTGGCCAACGTCGTCCATCCAGTCTTCCATCGCCAGGGAGGCTAGGGGGTGGAATCGCACGCCGCTGCCGCTGGTTTCGGAGTAGGCCCGCAGGTCGTCCAGGCGCTTGCGAAACTCCTGGGTGAGGGCGAGGAACTGGCCGTCGGCCAGCTTCACGAACCGACCGGGGGAGGCGTCGAGCAGCTCCATCAGCTGCTTCATGCCCATCACCTCGTCGTCGCTGATTTGCAGCTCGCCGCTGGCGGCAAACCAGTCGCGCTGGCGCTGAATCTGGATCTTGAAGTTGCTGAGGCTGACCCGGTTGGCGATGCGCATTTTTTCGCCCTCGGGCCATTCCACCACCGCTTCGTCGCCCACGTCCTGAATCTCCAGAATCAGCTCTAGGCAGTCTTCGGGGTCGTCGATCAGCCATTCCCCGGCGGTGTCTTCTAAACGTTGCAGGGTGGGGCAGGCTTTTTCGAGGGCGCGGGCGAGTTTTTTCTCTTCTTTGAGATTGCGGTGGGTTTGCAGGCGCTGGCCGTCGATTTCGGCGATTACCATTTCGCCGCCCGTGCCGGGGCGGTAGTAGGGGCCGTCGTCGCCAAAGGGCCGGGTGAGTAGAGAGACCTTAAGGCCTTCGCCTGCGGGCAGCAGGTGCAGGTGGGGCTTGGGCACCGCGTCTACCGTCTCGGCATCGGCGACGCCGCCGCCAATGTCGGAGTGAACGGTGACGAGTCCGGCCACGGCGTTGATGGCGGCCAACACCTGATCTTTGGCGTTTTCGGGCACTTCAAGGGCATTCTTTGGCCCCAGTACCTCGGCGATACGGCGGTGCTGGGCGGTGATCTCAATCACCTTGAGGCGGGTAGGGGTTTCTTTGATCAGGGCGATCGCCTGCTTGCTATCCACCGCCGGGGTGAGCGAAATCGCCAGTTTACCCGCCTGGGTCTGGCGCACCATCAGGGCGGGTTCCCCCTTCACCACCTCCACTGTGGTGCTGGAGGCGTCTTCCCAAAACACCAGGGGGTGACCTACCAGCGCTAGCAGCGCCTGGGCCGGGAAGTGATAGTTGTCGTAGCCGTAGGCGTAGGGGTCGTGGGTGAGGTGGGAGCAGATCTCGCGATCCTGAGTCGTCAGGTAGTTGAAGCTAGCCATCTCGTTTTTGAGGCGGCGCAGGGCGATCGCCCGTCCCTTGCTCCAGCCGCCCTTGACGCTGATTTTTTGCTCCTTGGGCTGGAGCTGCCAGGTTTGCTCGGAATAGTAAGTGATAAACCAGGCCAGGCGATAGTCGCTGGCGACGGGGGCCTTGGCCTGCTGGGATGGCGTTGTGGGGCTGAGGCCAATCAGCGCGGTAAGCGACAGTTCCCAGGGCTGCTTGGGCTTAAGGATATCCACTAAGGGCGCAATGCCGGTTTTCTCGCGCAGGGCCTTGGCTTTGGTGCTGTAGGTGCTGTCGCCCAGGTGAACCAGCAGGGCAGCGGCTTCGAGGGCCAGCCAGTCGTAGCCAGACTCGGCGGCTGCTTTGTAGAAGGCCTGAGCCATCTTGGGTAGGCGCTCCTGGGCGTTTTCCACATCCACCCAGTAGAGGCAGATCATATCGATCAGCACTTCGATGCTGGTGTTGTTGTCTAGATCGCTGACGGGGGTGCTGGTGAGGTAGCGCTTGGCGGTGGTGTTGCCCTGGAGGGTTTGGGCCACCTTCTCCAGACAGTTGTAGATCACGCTCATCCAGTGGCGGTAGGTCTGCTCGGCGATGATGTGGGCGTAGCCCTCGGCCTCTTTGAGGCTGGTGGGGGAACCCTCTTGCAGCAGCCCTAAGGGCAGAAATATACCGGGCAGGGTGTCGAAGTAGATTTTGCGTTTGCCGGTGCTCTTTTTCAGCAGCTTGAGGGCGACGCGGCCATCTTCGACGGCTTGGGAGTAGTCACCCCGCAGGCCGTCGAGCCAGCTCTGGTGCAGCAGTTCTTCAATGGGGTTGTCTTTGGCGTAGCGGGCCAGGGCGGCGTCGGCCTCCGCCAGCTGGCCTCGGGCCATGAGTTGCTCGAGCCAGATGCTTTTGAGGCGATCGCTGGCGGTAGAGTTGAGCTGGCGGCATTCGTCGTGGAGCAGTTCAAAAAAGTGATCGTTGGGAACGAGGTCGGTAAAGGAACTGCGGCAGAGGCTGCCCAGGGCCGCTTCGTAGATTTCAGGAACCTGCTTGAGGGTGAGGAACCAGTCGCGATCGAAGGGGTTGTCGCAGATCAGCGCATAAACTTCGGCTATAGAGATGCGGCTGGCGTTGTAGGGGTTGCTGTAGAAACTCTCGAACTGCTGTTTGACAAATTTCCAGTCGTAGCGGTAGACGCCAATGCGCACCTCGCGGATGAATTCGTCTTCGTTGGCAAACAGACGCAGGTCTTTATTCCAGCCGTGGGTGCGAATGGGAATGGCTGCCTCGATCGCATTCACCATCGGCTCAAAACGTTTCTGGCCAACGGCCTCGCGGGTGAGTAGCTCGGTGAGCAGAGGCTGGGTATGGGAGCCCTGGTTGCCCGCCGCCATAATCAACCCCTTGCGCGACAGCCGAGTAAACAAGGGGTTCACCTGATTAATGCTGGTCAGGCTTTTCTGAACGATTTTTAGGTAGCGATTGTAGACGTCAAGCAGCTTGGTTCTGTTCACCGGGGCGTAGATCAGCGACAGCAGCTGTAACAGCTCTTTCTCCTCGGGGGAGAGCTGCCGATAGGCCTTGAGTAGTAGATCGCGCTGGGTGGCGATTTGTTTGAGGGCGGGCATGGGCGATCGCAGTAGCTGCTCGTAGATGAATTGTATCGGTCGGGGCGAGCCCAGGATGTTCTGGTTGCGTTCTTATCGCGCTTAACGGCAATAGCTGGCCCTAGCAATAGGCAAAGCTTATTGAAAATCTGTTGCATTAATCCCAGAGCTTGGGTATCTTAGTAATAACCAAAGTCAATAACAACAGCAGCCGATGTCCCTAGGGCATCGCGTCCATAAATTTATAAAAAATGCTGTAATGCCTTCTGAAGAAGGGTTTCAGCCCTTTCAGTCCCTGGTTGGGCCACATCTTTCAGCGTTTAGTTCAGAGACAGTTTCAAGAAGCTCAGACCTCGCGGGGTCACCACTATGGAGAGTCAGTCGAGTTAGTATGCACGTTTTAGAGTCAGACTATTTAGGGTCAGGGCAAGACCTTCGAAACGCTGCCCCAGCTCAAACCGTTGTTTCCCTAGACCGGGTCACCCGCTGGAACGTCTACCGCCGCCTGCAAGAGCTACATATGCTGTGTGAGTGCGGCTGCGATCGCCCCCTCACCGTCGCCATTGACACCCCCGCCGATGCTCTGCTGGTCTGGAGTGTAGTGCAGTCCACCACCCAGCCCAAAGCATCCCTCGCCGACCACTTAGAGCGCTGCTGGCAGCAAAGGAGCCTGCGATGAAAACCGCCTACGAATCCGCCGTGGCAGACAGGGCAGCGCCCACTGGGCAGGTGCTCAAGGGTCAGTATGCCGGAGCCTACCGTTCTGATAAAGGCAAGATTAAGGGGCTCCTGCTGCGATCGGGGGAGACAGAATTCACCATCAAGTTGCCCAAGTATCTGCGGCCTATGCTGGTACGTGAGCTAGCGCCGGGAGATTTCGTGCAGGTTTGGGCCTATCCCGAAGATGAGCGCTGGCGAGCGGTTAATGTGCTGCCCCTGCCGGAGTGCGAAGCAGAAACCCTGAAACAGCAGTGGGGCGATCTGACCCCTGCGACTGAGGTGCCTCAGTCGCAGCAAAAGCGCCTCTGCATTGAAGTGTGCAGCAAAGGCAAATGCTTTAAGCAGGGTGGTAGGCAGACCTACCACGCCCTGCAAACGGCCATTGATGACAATCCTGAGCTGAGCCACGTCTCGGTCAAGGCGACGGGCTGTATGAAAGCCTGCAAGCACGGCCCCAACTTGCGCTTGCCCAGCGGCCAAATGCTGCACCGGGCCAGCCCCGCCGAAGCCCTGGCAAAGCTAGGTACCAAGCGATGAATGGTCAGGCGTTTGACCCCCAGCGGTTAGACCATTGGTTGGTGATCGTCGCCTTTGTGGCGCTCTCTAGCTGGATTATCTGGAAGGTGTATCTCGATGCTTAGGGGGGTGGGTGTGAGCCAGAGTGACATGAGCGGAAGATCCCCCCTGCCCCCCTTGAAAAGGGGGGCAGAGAACCGCTACCAGCCCAGCTTGAGGCTGTCGGGGGTGAGGAAGTGATCGAGATGGTAGGCGCGTTCCTCGGTTTTCAGCAGAATTTGTTCGTAGAGGTAGCGGGTGGCGCGATCGCCCAAACTTTCTGCCTGGGCGGCCAACCGACGAATCAGTTCGATCAGCGACTGCTCGGCTTTGAGATCGTGGTTGATCATGATGCGGCAGCGGTAGGTGTCGTCGCCCTCCATGTCGAAGCAGCACAGCTCAGCCAGCTTGCCAAAACTCAGCGGCGGAATCCCCCCCAGCCCGTGGAGGCGCTCGCCAACGTCGTGGGCGTGGCCCTGGGCGGCATCGTAGCTTTCAGAAAAGTAGTCGTGGAGCATGTAATACTCCGAGCCCTCTACTACAAAGTGGTGCTTTTGGTATTGCAACGACAGGGCCACGAAACTGGCATACAGCGTCGCCAGCCCGTCTACAACCGGCTCTGTAATCGACTTCTCCAGCAGAATTGGGTTGTCTGCAACCTCGCCGTAGGTTTGCAGCAGCGTTTCAGTGATAGGCATAACCATCCCCCTTTATCAGCAGTAAAAGCAGCTCCAAACCTGTGGGGCTACTTCCTGAGCCTACCTTATTTCTTTAAATCTAGCTAATAACTTTGTTTGCCTAAAATGTATGGATAAATGCAAAATTTAGTTACCGATGTAGATAGCGAAAATGACTTTCAACAAACCTAATACTCTATATCGAAAACTACTTTCGATAGGGCGCAATCCTATAGTGAAAGCCACTTTCAATAGTTATAGCTAACTGAGCAATATCCCAGCAACGCTATTCAAAAAGCATTTCCCACCTATGCCCTTAGCCAGATGACAACCCCTGATTTGTACAGGCAAAGCTACAGCTTCTTTGACCGCAACCAGCCAACAATGGAAAACGAACCACCTCTGCCCAAATTAAATCAGGAGCCCGAACTACTCAAAACCGTTCTTAATAAAGAAGGGTTTCGGTTCACCAGCCAGCGGCAAAAAATTCTAGATTTATTTCAGGCGGCAGCCCTGGGGCATCATCTCAGTGCTGAAGAAATTCATCAGCAGCTCTTGGGCCAGGGCGAAAAAATTAGCTTTTCAACCATCTATCGGGCGCTGCACGTGATGGTGGAGCTGGGGCTGCTGCAAGAGCTAGAGCTGGCCGAGGGGCGCAAGTACTACGAACTCAACACCCCCTTTATGGATCAGCATCACCATCTCGTGTGCGTTCACTGCGGCAATGTGGAAGAGTTTGAAGACGCCACGATGAGTCAAGTGGGCAGCAGCGAGAGTTCCTCCCGAGGGTTCTCGCTGCTGAACTGCCAGTTTACGGTGTATGGCATTTGCCCTAGCTGCCAGTCACTGCTGAGCTAACTGGCGGTAGTAGTGCCACAGCAGGTGAGCCACGGCTCCCCGATAGGGATCGAGGCGATCGGTGGAGGCAATGAGTTCTTTGCGAGTTGGGCGACGCTCTAGTTTTTTGAGCCGTTGGTAGCCAACTTGAACCGCTAAATCTGAGGCCGGAAAGCTGCTCAACCGCTCTAGGCAAAACAGCAGATAGACCTCTGCCGTCCAAACACCAATGCCTTTGATTTGGGTGAGCTGGGCGATCGCATCTAGGTCTGTCATATCGGCCAGGGCCTCTAAGCTGAGCTGGCCCGACAGCAGGGCTGCCGCTAGCCGCTGACAGGTGGCTATCTTGGCTCGACTAAACCCAACGTGCTGAAGGGCAATTTCCGGAGCGGCGGCGATCGCCTCGGGAGTCAGCTCTAGTTCTGCCTTTAGCCGCTGAAAAATTGCCAGGGCGGCCCGAGACGACAGCTGCTGCCCCAGAATAATACGTACCAGCGAGGGAAACCCCGCTGCCCAGGCGCGAACGGTGAGAGGGCCAGTTTCGGCTTCAATGCGTTCAAAGCTGGGGTCGAGATCATACACCACGGCGATCGCCTGCCGTAGCTGAGGGCTGGGCGGCAGCAGTTCGCTATCCAGAGTTGTGCTGAGGTCGCTAGGTGCCATAGTGCAAAACCATCCAATATCCAGAACCGGCTCTACCGACTGCTGAGCCACAGCACCACGGGCAGGGTAAAGACACTGAGAAAGGTAGAGAGCACAATGGTTCTAGCCACCCGGATTCTGTCACCCCCCAACTCCGTCACCCAAATCAGCGAATTAACCGCCACGGGCATAGCGGCTTGCAGCACCACTACCTGGCGGTCTAGCCCCTGCAACCCCAGCCCGGTGCCCAGGCCATAGGCCAGCAGCGGCGAGACAAACAATCGCAGCGCCGAGCCCAGCAGCTCGTACCGCCCAAATATCAGCTGCGTGCGGGCCAGCTGCACCCCCAGCGTCAGCAGCGCTAGGGGAATTGCCCCCTGCCCCAAAATCGTCATTCCCCGCTCTATCGGCACCGGAAAAGCGCCACTCGCCGCCTGGAGGCCAATGCCGGCGATCGCCGCCCAAAACACCGGCAGTTGCAGGGTAAAAGTAACCCCCGCCCGCATCCCTGCCCCCTTCAGCACAATAGGGAAGACGCTGGCGATCATCACGCTAGAACCCACCAGGTACACCACCGCCCGCTCTAGCCCCGCATCCCCCAGGGCAAACAGAATGAAGGGCAGCCCCATGTTGCCCACGTTGGCGAACAGGGTGGTGGCAATTAGACTTTTCTGCTCGTCGATAGAAAGCTCTAGGCTACGACCCAGCCCCACCGCCAGCAAATACAGCAGGGCCGTATTTAGCAAGAAGGTGACGACGATTGCTAGGGCGCTGCCTAACGCCAGAGTAGTCTCGGCCAGACTGGTCAACACCAGCGCGGGCAGCAGGGCATAGATATTCACCCGCGCCAGGGTTTGCATGTCGAGGTCGAACTTGCGCCCCACCCCAAACCCCACCAGCGCCACCAGGGCAATGGGCAGCATCGCCGCAATCAAAATCTCCATGGGGGTGCTTACAACAACCAGTCGATGGGTTGCGTGAAGATATCTGATTCAGTAAAGGGGCAAGTCTGGGGAAGCTGTTTGGGATCGAGGGGCGTTTCTCGGTTGACTAAATCTAAGCCATCTTCGTAGCCAATGGCGATCGCGTCCGCCAGATAAGGCTTCAGGCTAGGGTTTTCTTTCAAATGACGCTGAATTCTCCGACGCTGCTCTTGAATGGTGGCCGCCCAGCTTTTGGTGCGGGCTTCGGGCTGGTAGTGCCACTTGAGCAGATGCCCCAGCAGCACCCCCAAGCGATTGCGCAACTCCTGGCGTTCTTGCCTACCCAATGACTCAATTTCCTCCACCAGGTTTTCAATATCGAGGTCGGCTAGTTGACCCGATCGCAGCAGCTCAACCTGGCGCTGAGCCCAGGCGTGAAAGTCTTGGTCGTAGAGCGTGGTTGTCTGCATAGGAACCACTGATCGCGTGGTCATATTGTAGCCCTATCATTTAGAAACCCCACCCCAGCGGTATGGAGTGGGGCTCTGCTCAGTCATCTGTGGACAGCCAGGATGGGTAGGTTGCTTTTCCCGAGAGAACTGGGTTAAACAGGCTGCGCGATCGCTTGCTTAGCGTCTGCGCTCGCTAAAAACTTCTCCAGCTCGGTCAGGGCGTCGGCATCCACTTTGGTTTGCATGGGGCAGAACTTGGGGCCGCACATCGAGCAAAACTCGGCGGTTTTGTAGATGTCGGCAGGCAGGGTTTCGTCGTGGTATTCCTTCGCCCGCTCAGGATCCAGCGACAGCTCGAACTGTTTGTTCCAGTCGAAGTTGTAGCGGGCGTGGGACATGGCATCGTCGCGATCGCGCGCCCCCGGCCGATGCCGCGCAATATCCGCCGCGTGGGCCGCAATTTTGTAGGCGATCAGCCCCGCCCGCACGTCCTCAGCATTGGGTAAACCCAGGTGCTCTTTGGGCGTCACGTAGCAGAGCATGGCCGCCCCGCTCCAGCCCGCCAGCGCTGCGCCAATGGCCGAGCTAATGTGGTCGTAGCCCGCCGCAATGTCGGTCACCAGCGGCCCCAGCACGTAGAAGGGGGCTTCGGCGCATTCTTCCATCTGCTTTTTGACGTTGTAGTCGATCTGATCCATGGGCACGTGGCCGGGGCCTTCGACCATCACCTGCACGTCGTGCTCCCAGGCTTGGCGGGTGAGTTGGCCCAGGGTTTTGAGCTCGGCCAGCTGGGCGGCGTCGGTGGCGTCGTGGAGGCAGCCGGGGCGCAGAGAATCCCCCAGACTAAAGCTAACGTCGTAGCGCTTGAAGATTTCAATGATGTCGTTGAAGTGGGTGTAGAGGGGGTTTTGCTTGTGGTGGTGCAGCATCCAGCGGGCGAGGATGCCGCCGCCGCGAGAGACAATGCCGGTGATGCGATCGCGCACCAGCGGCAAATGCTCAATCAAAATCCCGGCGTGGATGGTCTGGTAGTCAACCCCCTGCTGGGCGTGCTTTTCGATAATGTGCAGAAAGTCATCGGCGGTGAGGTTCTCGATGTTGCCGTGGACGCTCTCCAGCGCCTGGTAAACAGGAACCGTCCCAATCGGAATCGAAGACGCCTGGATGATAGCGGTGCGGATGGCGTCCAGGTCGCCGCCCCCCGTTGATAGATCCATCAGGGTGTCGGCCCCGTACTTCACCGCCAGGTGTAGCTTGGCCACTTCTTCGTTAATGTCTGACGAGTTCGGCGACGCGCCGATGTTGGCATTCACCTTGCACTTTGACGCAATGCCGATCGCCATCGGCTCCAGGTTGGGGTGGTTGATGTTGGCGGGGATGATCATGCGGCCCCGCGCCACTTCATCGCGAATGAGTTCTGCGGGCAGGTTCTCCCGCTTAGCTACGTGGGCCATCTCCTCGGTGGTCATGCCCTGGCGAGCGTAGTGCATTTGGGACACGTTGGCGTGGCCCTGGCGTTTAGCGATCCATTCAGTTCTCATGGGTTTACCTCTGGTGTGGCGCTAGAGGTTTTGCCTGAATCGGGATGTAGTGGCCGTGAGGATGGATAACGCCGAGATGGATAGAGCGATCGCCGATGAACGTCAGCATCTGGCTGAGCTTTCATCCAATACCCTGGCATAGCGCCAGAATCATCAATCTATCCGTTGATTCGGCTGATGGCCTCAAGCAACGCTTTCCTCCGCTGGTATTAACCAGGTCAGGTTCTGAGGGTATGATCTCAGTCCGATGCGATCGGACACCCCTAGCTTGGCTGCATCATACAGCATTTCCTGGCCGGGCCAGACGCCGTTTACATCCAAAGTTACTGAACCACGCTCATAATTTCGGCTTGCATTTCCGGTGTGATTTCCGTAGAACGAGGCTGGAGCGCAGTAGTGCCTCGCTCACCGTTGCGCTCTATATCTTCGAGCAGCAGCTTCATCTGTTCGATCTCGCGCACCTGAGCTTCAATGATTTGGTCGGCCAGTTCGCGTACTCGCGGATCGCTGATGCTTGCTTTACGAGAGTTATTAATAGCGATGGAGTGGTGCGGAATCATTGATTGCATGAAGGTCACGTCACTGATAACCGCTTGATTCCTGTTCACCGAAAGCAGAACGATGCCTGCGAGCGCAGCCACCGCGAGCACAACAATCTTAGTGAGCTTGCCCTTGAACATCGACCACATGGAGGCGAGCATTACAACAGTCATGACGCATCCCATCACCAAAGACGCAACCAGACGGTTGACGCTGAATGTGGCGTGGTCGATCGCATAAACCAACTGATACATAAGAAAGAACATGATCACGGTTGAAGCTGCGATCGTCGCTGCGAAGTGCCCCCAACCCATGCCCATCATTTGCTGCTTCTGACTCATGGCTTCTCCTTGGCGAGAAGACCGACATCAAGCCGAATAAAGCTTGGCTGCTGCCCACTCTAAACCCAAACTGCGTTTGCATAATAGAGTTTGCAACCAAGGCCAGCATCTACCGCAGGCATGAAAGCTAAGAACTGCCGGGCTAAAGCACAACCCATCCAACGGCTTTGTAGCGGTTTGTCCCACACGAGACGTTAAATTTTGAGTTTGTGTTCTGACTACTCGTTTACGGGCTATTGCTAGTTTTGTAGGTTGTCGAGGACGTTTTTAGCTAAGTGAGCTGCTGAGTGTGGCAATTAGATCGGTCCATTGAGCCTTAGATATTCCTACAGGCAGGTAAAGGGTTGACTAACTTAATTCTTCCGTGAGAGGAAGGAGCAGCGCATAGTTCCTAGGATGCATTTAGCGTTGCTTGCAGGTTTTTGTGCAAGAGCAGCGAGTACAAGAGCAGCGATGTTAGCAGCTGAGGCTATGAAGTCTCTCTGAAGATAGAGCACAAAAAGATAGGAAAATTAGCTGCTACAAGCAGCGCAAAAAAACGAGTTCAACAGCCTAGATAGTTAAGAACAGTCATAGTCCAGACATATAGCTAATGCTTTCATTCGCTAGCAATAGACAATGCTGTTCCTACGAAAAATTTTGTCGCACGGAGTATCTTGACATGAACGGTGAACAAAAATGTGCATTGGCACTGGGAATCATCTTTACCTTTTTAGGTATTGCTGGTTTCATTCCTGCTTTAATTAACCTGCCTACCGCAGGCATGGGCGCTAGCGTACCGCTAGATGCAAGCTCAATACCCATTAGCGGTGGGCCTGATTACATGGCCGCTTACCTGAGAGGGTTTGGCTACTTGTTTGGGCTTTTCCCCACCAACCTCCTTCACAACATGGTGCACCTGGCCATTGGCGGCTTTGGTCTGTTTTCAGCTACGGGTAAAGAAGGGGCATTTAGATACAATCGGTTCTTTGCCATTAGCTATTTGCTGCTTGCCATCATGGGGTTGATACCGCTTTCAAACACCCTGTTTGGTATCATGCCGATCTTTGGTAACAACGTTTGGTTCAATGCTACAACCGGGGCGATCGCGGCTTACTTTGCCTTCGTCTGGCACCCCAGCCATCCCGAATCGACGGCTCCTTCTACTCAGTAGTTAACTGATAGCTCTGTCAACTGGTAAATGACGCTACAGATTGTCTCTGTAAGCATCAGATTTGACCTAAGCGCACGGTAATTTTTGACCGTGCGCTTATTTACTTCTCAGACCTCATCCTTCGATTGAGGTGTGGTAACTACTAACTAAAAATTGAGGAACATCAAGCCTACTTATTCCGATTCAAGGTTTCTGAAGGTAATTCACCAAACATTTGCTTATAGTCGCGGGCAAAGTATCCCAAATGGTAAAAACCAAACTGAGTTGCCACCTCAGTCACGGTCTTCCCGTCCGGGTCAGCTGCTTTTAGCACTCGATGGCTGCCTTGCAACCGCAAGATTTTCAAGTAAGACATAGGACTGGTTCCAAACATTTCCTGAAATCCATAGCAGAGGGCTCGAGTGCTAGTGCCCAAAGCCTCGCATAGATCAGTCAGTGTTAAGGCCTGATCTATATGCGATCGCATATAATCATCGGCTTGCTTAACCAGTTTAGAGCGGCGAAAGAATTTAGCTGGAGTCCGATGCTCCTGCCGAGCTGGTAATGATGCAATAAACAAAGGCAGGAAGTCTTGCACAATAAGCTGCTGAAAGTTTGGCTGGTGCAGCAAAGGCGACTGCTGAACCAAGAGTTTGCAGATTTGCTTCAGGTAAGTACGCAAGGAAGGGAAAGATTCCGGCATGTAAACATGATTGCAATCTAAAAATTTTTCATCTAATTCCAGCCGATCCATAGTCTGAGCACAGGTTTCAAAGGTATCTGGCTGAATGTAGACAGCGCAATATGTACAGCCCCCAGGAAAGATCAGATCTGCCTCGCGATTTACATCAAATCCAAATAAATAGTCTTCTGTAATGAGTTGGTTACTTTCAATGCCATGTTGCCCAACGCTCTGGAGAATCATAGAAAAGCTTAAAAAGCCTCTTTGCTTTTGTCCAACCGCTTGAAGCTTGCGGTTGACATGATTGAAATTGAAGTGAACCGGTCCCAAATTTAGAGACGCCGATTCACAACTAAAAGGTCCATACTCCAAAGGTGTTAGACAAACATCCTCAGGTAAAAATACCGCTAAATCATCAATATCTTGAAAGCGATGAAGCGATATAATATTTGAAGTGGTGACATTCAGAGATTGAGGACTTGAGTCCTTGAGCGATTTCATGTCTTACCCAAGTAATGCCAAGTTTTTTAGAGAAAACACCCCTGAAACATACATTTTCAGTCAAACTTCTTCAAAGTTCTTAATATTTTTCTTTTGTTATCTTGCGATTTTTGGATAGTCACCATCTTAGCTGACTTCTATTCTTGTGCCTGATGGCAAGCACAAGAATTCACTTTGCAACCTTGCTCAACGTTATTGCTGGCTTGCGCAAGCCGTCACAAACAATCACTAAAACGGGGGTTAACTATAACGTGAAAAAATTGGGCTTTTTCATCGCCTTTGTCGTGGCGCTGTTGATAGGGGGCCGTGGATGGTTGCCCCCGGCGGCTGTCGCTCAGCAACCGCTGCGCCCTCACATCCTCTACATCATGGCCGACGACCTGGGATGGAAAGATGTTGGGTTTCATGGCTCTGACATCAAAACCCCCAACCTCGATCGCCTGGCCCAAGCCGGAGTAGATCTCAATCATTACCATGCCCATCCCTGGTGTACACCCTCAAGAGCCGCCCTGCTGACGGGACGATATCCCTTCCGCTATGGATTACAAACCATCGCTATTCCATCGGCGGCTACCTATGGGCTGGCCACCGACGAATGGTTGCTGCCTCAGGCACTCAAAGATGTCGGTTACAAGACTGCGATTGTAGGCAAGTGGCACTTGGGTCATGCCGATCGCCAGTACTGGCCTCGGCAGCGCGGGTTTGATTATCAATATGGCCCTATTCTCGGTGAAATCGACTATTTCACCCACTCAGCCCACGGTGTAGTTGATTGGTATCGCAACAACGAACTGGTCAACGAAGAGGGCTATGTCACCACACTGCTGGGACAGGATGCCGTAAAGCTCATCGACGAGCACGATGCGGATACTCCGCTCTTCCTATACTTGGCCTTTACTGCTCCCCACGCGCCCTACCAGGCACCAGAAGAGGCGCTTGAGCAGTATGCAAATATCACTGATCCAAACCGTCGTGCCTACGCGGCCATGATTTCCGTGATGGATGAGCAGATTGGTCAGGTGGTGGAGGCCCTGGAACGGCGGGGGATGCGAGACAACACGCTGATTGTTTTCCAGAGCGACAATGGCGGTCCTCGTTCTGCCCAGGTTACGGGTGAAGTCGATACCTCGGGAGGCACCATTCCTGCCGATAACGGTATTTTTCGAGGTGGCAAGGGATCGCTATACGAAGGCGGAACCCGCGTTGTCGCCCTCGCCAACTGGCCCGGACATATCGAGCCCGGTTCGGTCACGAACCAGCCGATGCACATTATTGACTGGTACCCGACCCTGGCCAGTCTGGCTGGGGCATCGCCTGACTCAACAAAACCCCTCGATGGGCTAAATATTTGGCCAGCCCTGAGCAATGGTCAAACTCTCAATCGAGGGGCCGTCGGCTACGATGTTGAACCCTTTCGGGCCGCTGTGCGTGAGGGCGACTGGAAGCTGGTGTGGCAAACGATGCTGCCCTCTCAGGTCGAACTGTTTAACCTGGCTCAAGACCCTTCGGAGGAAACTAACCTGGCGGGCCAGCGCCGCAGGATGGTGAACAGGCTACAACAGCGGGTTGAGGCAGCGTCGAAGGAAGCTGAAGTTCCGCTGGTTTTAACCGAAGCCTTGGGGGCCGCCAAGAGTGCGCTGTTTTCGCATGTGGCGACACCGGAGGAAGCGGAGGCGATCGACAATCTACCGTGACCATTGCTCACCCGTTAAGGGTGAGGCTTAACGTTGAAGTTGAACCGCACCGCTGCCGTAACCGACGACGGTGCGGTTCCAACGCAGGGTTGTGTAGCGCCCTGGTCAGTCCTAGGTATTTAACCCTGTCTTTCTGGTAAACCCTCTACAGTCAACGCCTCGCCCTCGCCGTAGGCGCGGATGTCGCGGCTGAGAATGCCAAAGTCAAACGCCTCCGTCTTACCGCGCTGGGCCTTGAGCTGAATCCACCCCAGACAAATCAGCGTTGACACCACAATCGGGGCGGCAAAGCTGACCAGTAGATCGCCCGCAAAAGGCAGACCATTCCAGGGGCTAAAGTCGGGTCGGGGGAAGAAGAGAGCACCGGATGCGATCGCAGCCACCGCACTCCAAACCGCCATCGTCCCCGTCAGCCGTCTGGAATACAGCCCAAACAGCACCGGAAACAGCGCCCCGGCGCAGACCAGATCGGCCAGCAAAAACAGGTACAGCACGTTGTAGCCCCGCGAGGCGATCAGAATCGCGGGAATGCCCACAGCCACCGTCAGCACCCGGCTCAGCCGCAGAATGCCTTGGGTAGATTGAGCGGGGAAAAAACGCAGCAGATCGGGCGTAAACACGCTGGCGATGCCGTTCAGCAGCGAATCCAGGCTGCTCATTACCAGGGCCAGCACCAGCACCAGCACAGCAATGCTCACCCAGCCCGGCAGGTTCAGCGCCTGGATCAGGGAGAAAAAGGCGCGATCGTCGTTGAAGCCAAAGTGCATGGCCACAATACCCAACAGCCCTGCAATGAACAGCATCGGCAAGATCACCAGAAATGACCCCAAAAATGATCGCCGCACCACCTGATCCGTCTTGCAGGCGTAGATGCGCTGCCAGTTGGTCTGATTAAACATTTCGGCGGCGATCACCGCAATGAAAAGAGTGGCCCCAAACTTAATCCCCGGCCCATTTGCCAGCGTCAGCAATTCTGGCGCGGTCTGGGTGACGGGTGCGATCGCACTGCCCCAGCCGCCCAACGCAAACACCGCAATGCCAAAGCTCAGCAGCAGCAGCGGCACAATTACCACAAACTGAATCGCGTCGGTAAAAATTGTCGCCGCCAGACCGCCCACCAGGGTGTAAATGAACACGGCGGTAATCACCAGCAGCGCCGTGAGCCAGAGGGGGACGCCAGCCATGAGTTCGACCGCCTTGGCGATCGCCGTCAGCTCTGCCGCCAGGTACACAAACATGTAAAACACCACAATGCCCAGCGTCAGCCGGTACATGGCCTGGCCAAAGCGGTGCAGCACGTACTCATTCAACGAGTGGCCCTTGGGCATGAGAAACCGCATGCGCGTGCCCATAAAGGCAAACAGCGCCGCCGGGGTAGCCTGGCCAATGCAGTAACCCACAATGCCTGCAATGCCGCTAGTGGCCCCCACTTCGGGCGGGCTAAACAAAATCCATGCGCCCATGGCCGAGGCCACAATGGTTGCCAGCGCCATCGGGGTGCCCACGCTGTTGCGGCTGACCATGTAATCTTCCAGGCTGATGGTGTGGCGGCTGGCCTGGAGCAGCCCAATCAGCGTAAAGCTGGCCACGGTGATGAGAGTGACGGCGATCGCCGTTGCACTAAGCGTCATAGAACAACTCACCTCGATAGGGTTGGGTGGTTGCTAGAGGCGGCTGCTTTAGAGAACAGGAGCCTCAGAGAACACAAAACTCGCAGAACACGTACAGGTGAGGAGACGTTGCAGCCCAAAGCCGCGCGTAGCCTCAATTCACGCTTTCCTCCGCTGGCATTAACCAGGTCAGGTTCCGAGGGTATGATCTCAGCCCGATTGCTCGGACACCCCTAGCAGCTAGCATCCTACCACTGGTGACGGATCTGGAGCTGGGTGATAATAAAACAACAGACCTGACTGCCGGTGGCGGCTAATCACCTAGCAGCAAGGGACGAAGAAGAGAGGCATATGAACAGGCTTGAGATTCTGACTCCCTTGAACTTCTCTGTTCCCACCTCAGATGACCACTGGCAAAGACTCATTAAAAAACACCCCGACATTGCCGACCTTGAAGCGAAGGTTAGACAAGCCTTGGCAGAACCTGATGAAATTCGTCAGAGTAGTCGTGATGTCAATGTGTTGCTGTTCTACCTGACCCTAAAACAGCAGCGGTGGGTAGCTGTAGTTGCTCGCAGGCTGAATGGAGAAGGCTTTTTAATCACCGCTTACCAGACCGACGCTATCAAAGAAGGAACCCAGCTATGGCACAAGTGAAAATCTATTACGAGCCAGAGCTAGAACTGCTGACGGTATTTTGGCAACCGCCCCGCAAAAATCAAATCGCCACAGAACTGGGCGATGGCGTGATTTTGATCAAAGACGAAACTACTGGGGAGCCTATCGGGATGGAGCTACTCTCCTACCGCCCTAATGACGATCGCTTTGACAGCGTCAGCGTTGAAATGGGCCGCTTGGCCGAAGCACCCTAAGAACTCAGGCCATGGCTGACCCCGTTGCCCTCTAGATATCTATGCCCTATTTGAAGCTTCACTGCCTTTCACCCAACGGACTAATAGCCCAATCGCTCCTCGGTGCCGATGATCATGGCTGGAGAAACTGACCTGACCCAATTGCTCAAAACCATGCAGCCCGTGCTGCGAGAGGGGGAGTATGTGTTTTGCACTTTGCCTGACGCTACACAATGCCCGCCTCACCTCGACCCGGTGGGCTATTTCAAAGAAGATGAAGGGCTAACGCTGATGTTGCCCAAGTCCCAGGCTGATACAGCAGGGCTACCCTACACAGCCGTCTTCGCTCTGATCACGCTGACGGTGCATTCTAGCTTGGAGGCGGTGGGGTTTATGGCGGCGATCGCAACCCACTTAGCCAGCCACGGCATCAGCGTTAACCCGGTCTCGGCCTTTTACCACGACCACCTGTTTGTGCCCACCAAAGATGCTGAGCGGGCAATGGCCCTGCTGCAATCCCTTACCGACTCAGCTTGCTCTCAATCACCCGCTTAATGCCCGTCTCCACGTTCAGCCAGGCGGCATCGCGGTCTTCCCACTGCACCACTGGTTCCCCGTTTTGCGGCAGCCAGCTGAGCTTGTTGAAGGGTGTCCCCCGCCAGTCTACCGGGCGCAGAATGATCGGGATGACTCTGGCATCGCCTGCCTCGTGGCGCTCCATCGCTCGATTCATTTCGATGTCGTAGCAGTAGTCGGAGGCGATGAAGTCGGCGCTGACCAGCAGCAAAATGATGTCGGCGCGGTTGAGGTTGTCGTCGATTTCGCCTGCCCAGTCGTCGCCGGGGAGAATTCGGCGATCATGCCAGGGTTGAATTAGCCCCTGCCGCTGGAGCAACTTCAGGTGGGTCTCAAGCTGCTCGCGCAGCAGGTCGTCTTTGTGGGAATAGCTGAAGAATAGGCGCAGGGCCTGACTGTGGCGATCCATCGCGGTGGTGGGTTGGCGGGTGCCCTCTAAATCTACCCCGTTCAGCAAGTCGCGCACGTTTAGACTGATCAGCCCTTCCCCGGTGAACACATCAAAGCTGGTTTGCCGATGCTCTTCGCGCACCAGCAGTTCTTTGTAGTCCACCGTTACGTCGGGATGCCCTGGCACGGGCACCAGCTCTTTGGGGGTGAACTTAAAGCTGCGGTGGATGCGCTCAAAATCGGAGCGAATCACCGCCAGTAGCCTGCGCCGACTGGCCCCTGGCCCATCCACACTGATGGAAACGCAGCGATCTTGGGGGTCGGCTTTGACCAGGGCGCGGTTGCCCTCAAAGGTGAGAATGACCCCAGTGCGCCAGCGCAGCTGGTGCTCGCTCAGCACGTGGGTACGCACAATGAAGCGGGGCAGCAGCCCCTCGGGCAAGATCGGGTACTGGTAGCGAAAGTTGAGGCAGTTGGCTGGGTCAAACTCGGCGGCGGCGGTGGGCTGCTGCTTGTCGAGCAGGTCGGGGATGAGGTAGCGGTGTTCGTCTTCTTCAAACCGGAAGCACAACTCGAATTTGCGCATTAGCTCTAGCAAAAAACTGTGGCGCTCAGCGGGGTAGTTTTGGGCATCAAGGTTGCGGGAAAGGCAGGCGGCTTCGAGTTCGCCTTTGCTGTGGGCGAGTTCGTCGGCGTTGAGCAGGGTGTAAATGCCACTAGTAACCCAGTGGGGGTTGAGCACGTGGGTATCGCGCAGGCGGGGGTCGTCTTTGTAGTTGAGGGCAATGCCGAGGCTGTGGAGGTGCACGGCGAGGGAGTCTTGCGCCCCATAGTCGGTTTCGCCATCGGTCTGGCAAATAGCCCGATATTGCTCGAAGGAAATGTAGTTATCGGCCATTTCGGACAGCTTGTTTTTGATCGCCACCCAACTGGCGGGGAAGGGATCGCGCAGGTGCTCTAGGGCATCGGTTTCGCGCTCGATGGCGGCGCGGAGGTGGTCAATGCCCTGGCCGGTTTCGCAATCGGTGGTGATAAACTCGCGAATGTTGAGGAATTTTTGCTGCAATGCGCCCCGGTTGACATCGAACGGGTGCTCTTTGATTTTGTTAAGCACAATGATAACCGGGGAATCGCCGCCAAAGCTTTGGATGAGTTCGAGCCAGTACTCGGCATCGGCATCTTCGTGGCCCTGACGACCGTTGAGAACGAGCAGGTAAAGGCTGCGCTCGGTGAGAAAGAACTGGTGGGTGGAGTGCATAATCTCTTGCCCACCAAAATCCCACACATGGAGCTTGATGTCTTCAGTATTGTTGAGAGTAATCGGCCACTGCGTAATTTGAATGCCCTCCGTTTTGGCAGATTTTGGATCAAATTTTTGACAAGTTAAACGATTAACTAGAGATGTTTTTCCAACTGCGCCAAAACCCAAAAAAATCAGCTTTGCTTCATTAAGAGGTGTATCGCTTGCTTGAATGCGAAAGTAGTATTCAAGGATGTCTTGGGGCTTAGCAGCAGTTGCTCCTCGACTAACTTCTTCCCAAGTTGGACCAAGTATTTCAGAAGATAATTCTAAGCCTACATTATCGTGGAGATAAAAGCGATTCAGGTTAACGAGATCTGCAATACTTTTAGGTAATTGAATTAACTGATTTTTATGAAGATAAAGCTCCACCAGAGAATAGATCTTCCCGATGCTATCGGGTATGGTTTTAAGTTGATTTTGGTCGAGATAAAGGCGACTTAGATTGGAAATATTTCCAATTTCACAAGGCATTTCTTGCAGTAGATTTTGAGAAAGATAGAGGCGGTTTAGTTCAACAAGTTTTACAATGCTTTCGGGAACTTCTCGCAGCTTGTTTTTTTGGATATAAAGCTCCTTAAGGCCTTTGATTTCTCCAATGCTTTCAGGTATTTCTGTTAACTGGTTCTGATAAAGATAAAGTCGGGTTAGGTTGATTAACTCACCAATATTCTTGGGTATTGAAGCCAGTTTGTTCTGCTGAATATAAAGTTCTGATAAATTTATAAGATTTTCAATCCATTCAGGTACATTTTTTATGTGATTTTGGTCTATTGAAAGTACGGTTAGTTTGGTAAGATTTTCAATGCTTTTGGGTACTGATTTGAATTGATTTTTGAAGAGATAAAGCTCTGTTAGATTGACAAGGCTACCTATTTCTTTCGGAATCCTTGTCAGTTGGTTCTGAGAAAGATCGAGTACGGTCAGATTAGTAAGTTGACCGATACCTGTAGGAATCACTGTCAGATTTAAGCCAGATAAATCAAGTTCAGTTGCATCACTCTCCAAAGCTTCCTGAATGCGGTGTTCTGCCTCTGCCATCGGGTTAGGCCATTCCCCCACTGGCACGATCGCATCTACCTCCACCCCCAACACCCCAGCGATCGCCCTCACACTCTCCCCACTCACCCGCTTCCCCCGCTCCGGGTGAAACAACCGGCTCACCGTGTCAGCACTCACCCCCGCCCGCTCGGCGATCGCCGCAAATGTCCACCCCCGCTCCGCCTTCGCCGCCTGTAGCAGCTCCAGTCCCTCCGGACTAGCGAGAAAACCGCGCGATGTAGACGACATAGGCGTTGGCGACAAAAAGAGCTTTGTTCAAGGGTATCCGGCGATGCCAGAAACTGGGGCTTTTGCCCCGTAGTACCATTGAGGCATACCAAAGAGGTTTAGCCATGTCCAAGAGCGCTATTGAATACCTCACAGACGTGGAAGGAAATCCTAGAGCCGTGGTCATTCCTATCGACCTGTGGCGGCAGCTCTTACCCCAAGGGGGCGACTCCACTGAAGAGCTAGCTGAGAACCTAGAAGATTATTGTCTCAACAACGCTATGGATGAGGCCCAATCGACGCCCCTGCTAAACCGGGAAGACGCTTTGCAGTTCTTGACTGAGGAAGACGGCGATTGAAGGTTGAATACCGCAAACTCTTCTTAAAAGACCTGAAAAAGCTCAAAAGTCAACCTGTTTACCAGCAAATTTACGATTTAGCCTTCACGGTCTTGCCTGCGGCTACCGATCTCACAACTCTGCCCAACGTCAAAGCCCTAGTGGGTAATACCAACCGCTACCGAATCCAGCTTGGCAACTACCGCATCGGTCTGGAACTAAATGGTGAGACCTTGGAGATTATGCGAGTTTTGCACCGTCGAGATTTTTATCGCTACTTTCCTTAACGATATAGGAGTTGGCGACAAAGAGAGCTTTGTTTAAGAGTATCCGGCGATTTCAGAAACCGCGACATCCGGACCCCAGGGTTCTGCTTGGGCGCAGTATCACCCTTGGCGGTTGGACTAGAACCCTGAGGTCTCTGGTCTGCGATCGCCATTATGATTGAGACACAACTCACCCGGCAGAGCCATTGGCCATGACCGCAATGCCAGAACCTAGAGACTTTCAAAGCGAGGTGCTGGAGCGCCTGGAGCGTCTAGAACAAAGGCTAGACATCAGCGTTGATCGCCTTGAACAAAAACTCGACACTGATATTCAGCGTCTGGATGAGCGCACCAACAAATGGGAAGAGCGTTTTTTGCAGCTGTCGAAAGACAACCTGGCCATTTCACGCACCGTCATCATCGCTGCCGCCACCGTCGTTATTTTTGGTAGTTTGCTCGATAAAGCCGAGATTTTAGTAGAAGGCGCAACCAGGCTGTTTGGAAAGTAGCGATCGCACAATACGCAGCCATATCACTACATCGGTCATCCCTGCTTTAGCGGCCCGTTGAGCCGCTACCGGGTTATGGGGCTCTTGGCTAGGGATTCTTTCCCAGGCCAGAGGACGCTTTTGGGCCGAAGCGATAAGCTAAAACTAATTATGTGAAGAAAAATAAAGGAGACCCCATGGGACTGGGCTTACTCGTCAATGGCCAGTGGCAGCAAAAGCGCGACCAGGAAGATGAGCAGGGTCGCTTTGTGCGACCCGAGACCGACTTTCACCACTGGACTAAGGCCGATGGCAGCAGCGACTTCAAACCAGAGGCAGGGCGCTACCACCTCTACGTCTCTCTGGCCTGCCCCTGGGCCAATCGCACGCTGATCATGCGCGAGCTGAAGGGGCTCACGGATGCGATTTCCCTATCCGTTGTGGATCCTTACATGAGCGATGATGGCTGGTTCTTTAGCGACTACCCTGGCTCAATCCCGGATACGGTAAATGGAGCCAAGTACCTGCGCGAACTCTACACCAAGGCCAAGCCCGATATCTCGGGTCGGGTGACGGTGCCCATTCTGTGGGATAAACACACCGAAACCATCGTTAACAACGAGTCGAGCGAAATTATTCGCATGCTCGACACGGAGTGGAATGAGGTAGCTACTAACGACGTTGATCTATATCCCGACCAGCTACAGTCCGACGTTGACGCGGCGATTGACGCCATCTATCAGCCGATCAACAATGGCGTTTACCGAGCCGGGTTCGCCACCAAGCAGGGGGCTTACGAAGAGGCGGTGACTGACTTGTTCGACGCCCTCGACCATTGGGAAGGCGTGTTAGACAAGCAGCGCTACCTATGCGGCGATCGCATCACCGAAGCCGACATCTGCATGTTTACTACCCTCTATCGCTTCGATGCGGTCTACTACGTGCACTTCAAGTGCAACCTGCGGCGCATTGTGGACTATCCCAACCTGTGGGGCTACCTGCGCGATCTGTATCAGCAGCCCGCCTTCAAGAACACCTGCAATATGGATCACATCAAGCGCCACTACTACATGAGCCACCCCGGCGTGAACCCGCACCAGATTGTGCCTCTGGGGCCGGTGGTTGACTTTGACGAAAAGAGCGATCGCGCCAAACGCTTTAGCCTGACTGCCGGTAGCGCCCGGTAGATGGGGCTGTCGCAAAAACGCCTTGCCGTTGCTGGGCAAAGGGTTTAGCCTATGCGAGACGTTATGCAAACGGTGAGACGATGGATTTAATGGGTATGGTCAACCAGGCGATCGCCTCCTCCGATACTGAAGCTAACGGTAGCCTGATCGGCTCCCTGCTAGGTAACCTCAACAACGCCCCGGTAGACAATAACAAAATTGGCGGCATTGCCAGCAGCCTCCAGGGCGTGCTCCAAGATAAGGGCAGGGGCAATCCGGGGGGACTAATGGGGACGCTGCAAACCGTGGCGGCGACGGGTGCGGTAGAGCGACTGTTGGCCAATGAGCAGATTAGCGCGATCGCCCAGCGAGTTGGGGCCGATCCGGCGATGGTCAAAAGTGTGACCCCACTGATCGCTCAATTCTTGGTCAAAGGGTCGAATGCTCAGGGCGGCGGGCTGCTGCAAAAGGTGCTCTCCGGCGAGGTTGACCTAGGGCAAATGGCCGGCCTGATCGGCATGGCCAACAAATTCCTATAGGGCAAGATGCCTGGTTTAGGGGTTAGGGGTCGGGTCTCTGGGCTAGTTGACAGCGTTGATGCTGAAACTAGCAGAGACCCGACCCCTTTTGAGAATTAGGGTTTGCTGGAGGCGATCGCGCAGGGCCACCAAGCTTGACCAAGCCGCATCCACGCTCGCTCTCCATCGTCCTGAAAGGGGCATCCGCCAGCCCAGACAGGCCCGTCAGCGCCAGCACCGTCAGGTTGGGCACACCATAGTTGCGATCGCTCCTAGAGCAGCCCTCTACACAACGCTCAATCCATCTCCAAGGTTGTGACTGTGGTCCGCGGTGCGCTGAAATCACGGGTCACCCGGCGGATTATGCAAATCCTACATGTTGGTCATGCGATAAAAGGATGGCCTGGTACAAAGCGTAACTAAAAATACAAAACACGTTGCAAAGTTTGAATAATTTAAGCTCAAATACCACAGTAAAAAGCAGCAAAAATGCTGGATTTTACTCGGTATTTTGATCGCTAAAAAATCGCGGGGCTAAGGCTTGGTGAATTCTGAACACTGCTTTGCAAAACGGTTTAACCCTCTGGAGAATTTTTTCTTTGGACAGCGATCAACTAAGCGTCATACTGCTCTAGGGGCAAATCTAAGTCTAAAACCTGCCAATCAATCCCCTAGATTCTCTTTTGTTCTGCCAACGTTGCAACAGTTTGTCTTAGCAACTTCTGTTTCTATGGAGAGCTAAACCCTGGCATCGGTGGAGCAAAAAAATAGGTGAGATGCAGGTCTTCTCTGGACTAACTACAACGGTGAGACGCCGATACCCCGATTATTTTTCCTAATTCACCGCATTGCATAACGTTGGAGTGAGTGCAACATGACTCGACTAAATCGCCGTAGATTTTTGATGACCACTGGCACCGCCGCTGCCGGTACTGTGCTGCTCCATGCATGCAGTCAGGGTGGGTCTAACCAAGCTTCAGATACCCCAACAGAGGTGGCCCTTGACCCCGCCGAGGCACCAGAAGTTACTACCGCCAAGCTGGGCTTTATTGCCCTGACCGACTCGGCCCCGCTGATCATCGCCAAGGTCAAAGGCTTTTACGACAAGTACGGCATGACCGACGTGTCGGTGGAAAAGCAAGCATCCTGGGGCACCACCCGCGACAACCTGGTGCTGGGCTCGGGCGGCGGCGGCATCGACGGGGCACACATTCTCACCCCCATGCCCTACCTAATCTCTGAGGGCATTGTCACCGATGGCAATAAGGTGCCGATGTATATTCTGGCCCGCCTCAACGTCAACGGTCAGGGCATTTGCCTGTCTAACGACTACACCGATCTAAAAGTAGGCGTTGACAGTACCCCCCTTAAGGAAGCCTTTGCCCAGCGCAAAGCCGAGGGCAAAGAGCTGAAGGCCGCCATGACCTTTCCCGGCGGCACCCACGACCTGTGGATTCGCTATTGGATGGCCGCAGGCGGCATTGACCCCGACCAAGATGTATCGACTATTGTGGTGCCCCCGCCCCAGATGGTGGCCAACATTAAGGTGGGCAATATGGATGCCTTCTGCGTGGGCGAGCCCTGGCCCCTGCAAATGGTGAACCAAGACCTGGGCTACAACGCGCTGACCACTGGCCAGCTGTGGAAAGACCACCCCGAAAAAGCCTTCGGCATGCGGGCCGACTGGGTAGACGCCAACCCGAAGGCGGCCAAAGCACTATTGATGGGCACCATGGAAGGCCAGATGTGGTGCAGCCAGCCCGAAAACAAAGAAGAAATGTGCCAGATTCTGGCAGAACGGGCCTGGTTTAACGTGCCCTTTGACGACATTATTGATCGCTCCCAGGGCAAGTATGACTTTGGCCTAGGTCAGGCTGAAGAACTGCCCGACCTGATGCAGAAGTACTGGAACGACAATGCCTCGTACCCCTTCAAGAGCCACGATTTGTGGTTCTTAACCGAGAACATTCGCTGGGGCTATCTGCCTGCCGATACCGATACTCAGGCCATGGTGGATGCGGTCAACCGCGAAGATCTGTGGCGTGAGGCGGCAACGGCCCTGGGGCAAGAGGCGATGATTCCCAAGAGCACTTCTCGGGGGGTTGAGACCTTCTTCGACGGCACCACCTTCGACCCCGAAAATCCTAAGGCCTACCTGGATAGTTTGGCCATCAAACGCGTCTGATTCTTTCTCCCCTGGCTCCTCTCCCCCACGGAGAGGGGCGCTAGACAGATTCCCCGAGTCTGCTGATTCTCCCCTTCCTTCGTCCTCTGTTTTCAAGCCTGGAGATGCACCCCGATGACGGCACCCCTCGATATTCGTCCGGCGCGATCGCGTTTTAACCTGCAAAAGTTCGCCAATTCGTCGCTGAACTGGCTCAAGGGATTGATTCCCCCGGTGGTGGCGATTCTGATCTTCTTGGTCATCTGGCAGGTGCTCACCATGGGGCCTGATGCCAACCTGCCCACCCCAGTGCGCACGGTGCAAGACACCTGGGAGCTGATCATCAACCCCTTCTTTAACTACGGCGGCACCGACAAGGGCCTGTTTTGGCAGGTGTGGACGAGTCTGCAACGGGTGGCCTTGGGCTTTACCCTGGCGGCGATTGTAGGCATTGCCCTAGGGATTTTGGTGGGCACCAGCTCACTGATGTACAGCGCCCTCGACCCGCTGTTTCAAATTTTGCGCACGGTGCCACCCCTGGCCTGGCTACCGATCTCCCTGGCGGCGTTTCAGCAGGCCAATCCTTCCGCTATTTTCGTGATTTTTATTACGGCGATCTGGCCAATTATTATCAACACCACCGAGGGCGTGCGCCAGATTCCGCAAGACTATACCAACGTGGCGCGGGTGTTGCAGCTGTCTAAGTCGCAGTACTTCTTTAAGATTTTGTTTCCGGCGACGGTGCCCTATATTTTCACCGGCCTGCGGATTGGCATTGGCCTCTCTTGGCTGGCGATCGTGGCAGCGGAGATGCTGATTGGCGGCGTGGGCATCGGCTTCTTTATCTGGGACGCGTGGAACAGCTCGCGCATCAGCGACATTATTATCGCCATTATCTACGTGGGCATTGTTGGTCTGCTGCTCGATCGCCTGATCGTATTTGTCAGCACCCTGGTACTACCCGAAGAACAGAAGCAGTAGGGTGGGCACTGCCCACCATTCTCCTGCGCGGCAATAACTCACCTCCCATGATGCGCCGCATTCAACCTGTGATTCTGCCAAAGTCCCGTAGGGTGGGCACTGCCCACCCTACTTTCTCATCATCAACATTTATTAACGTTCTCTATTGGTGCATCGCTGCGTGAATGCACCACACGCTGCCAAAATTTCTGGCTCGACCGCTCGAACTGCACCTTCATTCCCTGAGCACTATGGCTGTCTTTGTAGAAGTTGACCACGTCGATCGCGTCTTTAAGCTGCCCACC
Organism: Leptolyngbya sp. CCNP1308; assembly: GCF_034932455.1. Classification (NCBI taxonomy): domain Bacteria; kingdom Bacillati; phylum Cyanobacteriota; class Cyanophyceae; order Leptolyngbyales; family Leptolyngbyaceae; genus Leptolyngbya; species Leptolyngbya sp. CCNP1308. Next base: position 123,690 of record NZ_JAYGIH010000072.1, read on the forward strand.
GGGGGCGAATACATTGCCCTAAAAAATATCGACCTGCAAATTCACAAGGGGGAATTTGTCTCCCTGGTGGGTCACTCGGGCTGCGGCAAATCGACTCTGTTAAACATTCTCTCGGGGCTAGACCAGCCGAGCGCCGGCGGCATTGTGCTGGAAGGGCGGCAGGTGACCGAGCCCGGCCCCGATCGCATGGTGGTGTTCCAAAACTATTCGCTGCTGCCCTGGCTGACGGTGCGCGAAAACATTGCCCTGGCGGTGAACCGGGTGATGAAGAAGCACCCCCAGGCGGTGCGCGATCGCATGATCGACCACCACATTGAGATGGTGGGGCTGCAAAAGGCGGCGAACAAGCGCCCCGGCCAAATCTCGGGCGGCATGAAGCAGCGGGTGGCGATCGCCCGCGCCCTGGCGATTCGCCCCAAGCTGCTGCTGCTCGACGAGCCCTTTGGCGCCCTGGACGCGCTGACGCGCGGCGGTCTGCAAGAGCAGCTGATGAAAATTTGCCAAGAGAACGAAGTCACCTGCGTCATGGTCACCCACGATGTGGATGAGGCGCTGCTGCTGAGCGATCGCATTGTGCTGATGACCAACGGCCCCGAGGCCCACGTTGGCCAGATTGTCGATGTGCCCTTCCCCCGGCCCCGCGAGCGCATGGAGGTGGTCAAGCACCCCAACTACTACAGCCTGCGCAACGAGATCGTCTATTTCCTCAACCAGCAGAAGCGGGCCAAGCTGCACAAGGCCAAGCCCGTGGTGGCCATGGCCGCCAACGGCCTGGAGAAGGTGAATCTAGAGCTGGGCTTTATTCCCCTGGTGGACTGTGCGCCCCTGGTGGTGGCCAAAGAAAAGGGTTTGTTTGAGGCCCATGGCCTCAGCAATGTGACCCTGAACCGCGAGCCGAGCTGGAATGCGATCGCCGACGGCGTTGCCACCGGCCGCCTCGATGCCGCCATGATGGTGGCGGGTATGCCCCTGGGCATGACCCTGGGCTACGGCAACCAGCAGCCCCGACCCATGGTTAGCGCCCTCACCCTGAGCCGCAACGGCAACGCCATCACCTTTAGCAAGCGGCTGTTTGATGACGGCGTGCGCAGCCTAGCCGACTTTAAAGCGGCGATCGATCGCCGCCCCGATCGCGTCCACACCCTGGCGGCGGTGCACCCCACCTCGATGCACAACCTGCTGCTGCGCTATTGGCTGGCGACTGGCGGCATCGACCCCGATCGCGACGTCAGCGTCACGGTAATTCCCCCGGCGCAGATGGTCTCGACCCTAAAGTCGGGATCCATTGATGGCTATTGCGTTGGCGAGCCCTGGAACGCCCGCGCCGTCAGCGAGGGGCTGGGCGTGGTGATGGCGATCGACGACGACATCTGGCCCGGCCACATCGAAAAAGTGCTTGGCGTCACCGAAGCCTGGGCCGAACAGTACCCTAAAACCCACGTGGCCCTGGTCAAGGCGCTGCTCGAAGCCTGTGAGTACTGCGACGATCGCCGCAACCGCGAAGAAATTGCCGACATGCTCTGCCGGCCCGAGTACGTGGGGGCCGACGAAGCCCTAATTCGCCAGGGCTTCTTGGATCCCTACGATCGCGGCGACGGCAGCGAGCCTGAGCAGGTGCTCAACTACATTCAGTTCTTTACCGGCAAGGCCAACTGCCCCGACGTCTCGGAGGCGGTGTGGATGATGACCCAGATGGCTCGCTGGGGCATTACCCCCTTTCCCCGCAACTGGCTGGCAGTGGCCGAGCGGGTCAAACGCCCCGATATCTTTGGCCAGGCCGCCCGCGAGCTAGGACTGGTGGATATTGGCCGCGATCGCCACCCCATTCACCTGTTCGATGGCGCTGTCTTTGACCCCGATGAGCCGCTGAAATACCTGGATCAGTTTGCCATCAAGCGCGACCTGCGGGTCGAAGAGGTGCCTATGGATGCCGTCAGCGTCCGGTAGGGTTCTCGCGCTTCAGAAACCGGATTTCTTCTACAGATTTCTGAGCTAGGCCAAGTTCTCCGCAGAAACCCGGTTTCTGGCCCATTGCCCCCACCCCTTACCCACTTACTCCCCTGACCATGCAAGTGCTAAACACTCCTACCCAATCCACCACCCACCTTCAAACCCAGGAACCGTTCCTGATTTTCGATAACCTGTCTAAGGTCTACCCCACTTCCACGGGCGATTTTGTGGTGCTCGACGGCATCGACCTGGCCATCAACGAAGGCGAGTTTGTCTGCGTCATTGGTCACTCGGGCTGCGGCAAATCGACTCTGCTGGATATGGTGGCCGGGTTTCGCCAGCCCACTAACGGCGAGGTGCGCTTGCAATCTCAAACCATTCAGGAACCCGGCCCCGATCGCATGGTGGTGTTTCAAAACTATTCCCTGCTGCCCTGGCTCACCGCCTACGAAAACATCTACCTGGGCGTGAAGTCGGTTTTCCCCAACAAGCCCGAGGCGGCAAAAAAGCACATCGTTATGGAGCACCTGGAGATGGTGGGCCTGGCCGATGTGGCCAACAAAAAACCCAGCGCCCTCTCCGGCGGCATGAAACAGCGCGTCTGCATTGCCCGCGCCCTGGCCCTGCGCCCCAAGGTGCTGATTCTCGACGAACCCTTCGGTGCGCTGGATCCAATCACCCGCGAAGAGCTTCAAGAGGAACTACTCAAAATCTGGCAAGACAACCAGATCACCGTGCTGATGATCACCCACGACATCGACGAAGCGCTGTTTTTGAGCGATCGCGTGGTGATGATGACCAACGGCCCCGCCGCCAAAATTGGCGAGGTGATGATGGTGCCCTTTGCTCGCCCACGCGATCGCGCCCGCATTATGGAAGACCCCCGCTTCTACGAGCTGCGCAACGAAGCCCTCGACTTCCTCTACCACCGCTACGCCCACGACGATACCTAGAGAAAACTCTCTCAATTGGGCTGTAAACCCTGCCTCGGGCGCAAACCGTGCGCCCGAAGCAGGTGATCTAAGGCCACACCCAACGTAGGGGTAAACGCCGTTTGCCCGCTGCAAGATCTATCGCCGCGACGGCAAACACTGCTACTGCGATCGCAGCCTGACCTGATACGGTTCCAAAGCCCTGTCCAGCTCTGGCAGGAACACTGGCGAGGTAAACAGCGGCTCGAAAAACTGCACCACCGGGATATTCTCTACCCGAGGCAAAAAGTCTGACGGGTTAGGGCCGTCGATGTGGCGGCTGAGCACCCCAAAGCCCAGGCGCTGGCTGCGAGGTTGCCAGCTGGGCGCGGTGCGCTGAAGCCAGTCGGTGAAACTTGTAGCGGTCTCCATGCTGGCGACCAGCTGGCCGATCACCTGGGGCGGCGGCAGCGCCTGGGCCAGGTCATCAATATCTTCGGGCTGAGTCACCCAAGCTCTTTCGAGCAGCGCTTGGCGCTGGTCGGGAGTCTGCCAGGCGAGAATGGCGTACTTAGCCGGGGTTTCGGGCCAGGTGCTGACATCCACAGGTTGGCCTTTAGCCAGGTTGAGAAAGCCCTGCTGGAGATTGCCGCCGCTGGTTTGCCAGTCTTCGGTTGCCCCAGCCAAGTCGCCGCGCCACCAGCGCAGACTGCCTCGGGCCTGATGCAAAAAACCGCTCAGGGTGGATTCGCCAGCCTGCTGAAGCAGTTCGCCGTAGCGCTGTTCGAGCAGATCGAGCACGGCTGGGTAGACCTCAGCAAAGTCTTCCACGCGCCACAGGGGGCTGGTGATTAGGGTGGGATGGCGGATGGCCTCTAGGGTGAGAGCCTCGGTGGCGCAGTCGAGGTCGCCGGTTTGCAGGCAGGCAAACCCCAGGCCAAAAAACACGCCCATTTTGGCGGGCACCAGGGCGATCGCCTCCCTAAACGACGCCTGAGCTTCGTCCAACTGGCCATTTTCAATCTGGAGCCAGCCCAGGTTTGATTGGCCAAATTCCTGGTAGGGCACCGCCCGGTTGCCGGTTTTAAACCAGGCGATCGCATCGTTGAGCAGCACCTGTCGCAGGGGCGGATTGTCGCCCGATTGCAGGGCAAACTCGCCCAGGTGATAGCCCAGCTGGTAGGGGTAATAAGGCTCCCAGGGGGCCAGGTTGTGGGCCTGCTCTAGCTGGTTGGCAAAGCGATCGATGTCGGCGGGTTCTGCTGTGAGCGCCGAGAAGCCGCTGCTGGCGGTGCTCCAGGCGCGGTGGGTGGGCACTAGCCAGAGGGTCATGGCCAGGGTGAGGCCGAGGCCGACTCCCGCAAACAATCGGTGCCGACGGGGCGACGGGGCCAAGTCCTCGGGGGTGGAAATGGGGTTAAAGGTGCGGGCGAGCACAGCCAGGTAGAGGGCGAGGGTGCCTGCGATCGCCGGAATATCGAGCTGGTAGTCGGTTAAACTCATCAGCCCAAAGGCAAACAGTCCCGCCAGCAGGCTCCACACCAGCACCGGGGGCAGTCCGGCGGGAGTATTCTGCGCGCCCCGCCGCATCCACCGCACCGTCAGCAGCACTAGCAGCACCACCAGCGCTACAGCCACGGCAATTCCCCAGAGGCCCAGTTCACCCCACAGCTGCGCCGGGGTGCTGTGCAGCTGAAACTGTAGCTCGGCATCGCGCCCGGCCCAGTGGGGGCGATACTTCTGGTACACCAGCGGCACGCTGCCCGGCCCCACCCCGGTAAAAGGACGGCTCAAGCCCATGCGCCAGCCCGTAGCGTTAGTCACCACCCGGTAGGACAGTTCTCCTCCAGCGAAGTTGCCCTGGGCCAGGTTGCCCAAGACCTGCCGCAGTCGGGGGTTGGCGATGATGCCCAGAACGCCTAACCCCAAGGCGGTGCCACCGATCGCCAGCGCCAGGGGCCGGGACAAGCGGTTGTAGAGCAGAGAAATGCCCACCGCGATTAATCCGGTGATCATAAGTGCCAGCCAGCCGCCGCGCGAGCTGGTGGTGTAGAGATTGAGTAAGCCGAGCACCATTCCCGCTAGCCATAGCCAGCGTCGCCCGCCCCGATCGCTCCAGGCCAGGCCTGCCAGTAAAGGCAGCACCAGCACCAGGTAGCCCGCCACGTAGTTTTGATGGCCAATGGGCTGCCAGTTGCGCAAGCTGGTGAGCCCAAAGTTAAACGCCTGGTTGACGCCGTAGCCCTGAAGGGTTGTCAACCGAGCCAGCTCAGGCTGATAGATCTGCGTGATCCACAACAGCAGACTGAGCAGAATGAAGGCCAGACTCAAGTAGCCCTGAAACCGCAGCAGAGTGTGGAACCGCTGGGGATGGCGGAGCCAGCTGCCGAGGGCGTAGAGGGTTGCGATCGTCCCCACTGCGGCCCACCCATACCACCGCGCCTGGGCCGGAAACTCTGCCCCCAGCGTTGAGATCACCAGCCCGACCACGGCCAGCAGAGCCACCCAGTCAAAACCGTTCCCCAAGCGAGCGAGGGGGCGGTGCCATAGCTGCCACAGCAGCCAGAGCAGGGGCAGAGTCAGCCCTACCTGCCACAAAAATACCCAGGGCCACGACACGATCAGGGTGCTGCTGCCCGGCAGCAAGGTAAAAACTACGTAGAGCGCTGCTATGAGCAAGGCTAGCAGTGTGCCATCGCTGGGGTCTTGGGCTGAAGGTTTGGGCTGGGGTAGAGCATCCTCGGTCATGGCTTGGGTAGATAGGTAGGGGGCGGATGGGTTAGGGGTGCTGACTAATCTGGATGGGTCAGGCGAAAGTGGTTGTGGGTCGGGTGGGGCAGGCCCAGGGTTTTGGTGCGCAGAGCCTCAAGGCGATGGTCGAGGGCGGGAAATTCTCTTGGCCAGGCGGGGAAGAGGTTGAGCTTGGCTACCAGGGTATAGCGCTGGAGGTTTGGCGGCGTCAGCATCAGAGTAATTTGCTGAGCCTGGTAGTTGCGGTAGGCAAAGGTGAGCGACCCCCGATAGCCCTCCTCTGGGTTGGTGACGATGGCGGTTAGCCACAGGCGCAGAGGTTGTGTGCCAAGGCTTTCTTCGATTAGCAGAGCGTCTAGGTCAGATGGGGCGTCCTGAGGCTGGGCTGGGGTGGCGAGGTAGCTATCGGGGTCGAGCCAGGCGGCGAGCAGCCGTAGCTCGGGGCTCTGCTGGCCTAGTCGCAGGTTGCGCGCTACGGCCTCTCGGGCGGCATCGGGGTCAGAGGCGGCTAAGAGCAATCCCGCAACCACAGGCCGCAGCCGGTTGGGATCGACCTCCACAAGAGGTTTTTCAGTCCACCAGGCGATGAGGGCGCGGGTTTCGTAGAGGGTCGTAAAGCCGGGGGTGTCGGGAGTAACGCTCGCCAGCAAGGCATCGTATTCGGCGAGGGCAGTCTGAACTACAGGGGCATAAATTGTCTGATAGGGAGCGGCTTTCCACTGGGGATAGGTCAATGCAGCGGGGTTGACTAGGGCTTCTAGGGTAAAAGCCACTATGGCACCTTCTTGATTCCCCGTTGTCAGCAACAGATCGCCCAGCAGCCAGTAGCCGTAGTGGCGGTGGCGCGGCATTAGCTGAACCGCTTGGGCGGCGTAGGGTAGGGCGGTGGTTGGATCCGCTTGGTGCAGCACCGCCAGGTTGTGGTTAAACCAGGCATCGTTGGGGGCAGCCTGCTGGGCCTGCTGGGCATAGTCGAGCAAGAGCGATCGCACATTCTCCTGCGCCTCAGACTCTTCTAACATTTGGTCTAGATTCCACAGGGCTTCAGTAGCCACCGCTGGAGCAGTCGGATCCCATGGGCTCAAGCGATAGGCCTTATACCAGCGCGTGTCGGCCAGGTTGAGCTGCTGGTTATAGAAGGCGCGATCGGCCAGGGCACCGTAGGCCACGGTGAGGCTAAAGGGTAGCCACAGGGTCAACAGCAGCCCCAGCCATAGGGCGACGGCCAGGCGCGATCGCCGTCTGGCATCCTGGCCCAACGGTGTAGCTCTGGGCAGATAGCGATCGCCCAGCGTCACCAGCAGCACGACCAACCCTAGCAGCGTCCCCGCAAGGGGAATGTTCTCCAGTTGGTAATCGGTCAGGCTAGAGACTCCATAGGCCAAAAAGCTGCCGCCCATGCCGCCCAACAGCGCCCGATCTATCGGTTCCAGCGGCTGTCGCCACAGCCGTATCCACAGCCGTATCCACAGCACTATTCCGGCTAAAAATACCCCTAACCCCACCAACCCCAGCTCCCCCGCAATCTGCACCGGGGTGTTGTGGAGCTGCTGAATGTGGTCGAGGCCCGCCCCGGTTTCGATCGGGCGATAGAGGTTTGACACTCGGCTCATAACGCCGGGGCCAACGCCGAAAAAGGGGCGATCGCGCAGAATGTTGCCGCCTAGTCGCAGCATAAACCAGCGATCGAGGGTAGGGCTGTCGGTAATACCGCCCGCACTGAACCAGGCGCGAATGCGTGGATTGCTGGCCAGGGCCAACCCCAGAGCTAGGAATCCCCCCAACCCGGTCAAACTCCAGCGCCAGCGTTGGGAGGGTTTGAGGTATCTAAAACGGCTCAGCCAGGTGACCAGCAGCCACACCACCAGCCCCAGCGCCGCCCCCCGCGACCCGCTGACGTACAGCGCCGCCAGCATCAACCCGGCAGCAGCGATCCAAATGCCTCGCAGCCAGCCCGTGGTGGCCACCGCCGCCGCTACCGCCAGGGGCAGCATCAGCACAAAATAGCCCCCCACAAAGTTGTGGTGCCCCAGAGGCTGATGGTTGCGCAGCGCCGTCAAAAAGTTATCTGCCGCCCACATAGCGTCGTCGGGTCGCCACAGAACCAGGCTCACCACTGCGGTTCCTGCGGCCACTACAACCAGCCCCCACCACAGCCGTAGGCGACTCAGCCAGCTGCGTTGGCCAGACCCCGCCCCAGGCGCATCGACCACGTTGCGGTAGAAGTACAGCACCGCTATATAGGTCACCACCAGGCTCACATTCCACAGCGCCACGCGGGGAAACGGTGATACCAGAGCCGATAGGGCTAGGACAATGCCCATGCCCAGGGCCACCCAATCTAGTCCGTAGCCTAGGGCGTAGAATGCCCGTCCCGGTTCTGGGCCAGATTCTCGTTCTGCGTCAGTTTCCCTATGTTCTGGAAAGCGCAGCCGCCGCCACAGGCCCACTAGCAGCGCTACGCCGCCCCCATGCCACAGCAAAATCCAGGCCCAGCCCACCATGCGGTAGTAGCTCAGGGGCAGCCAGCTAAAGGTCAGTAGCACCAGTCCTCCGGCCAGCCATAGCCCTGGCTTTTGGCTAGCCCAGTTCCGACGATGGCCGATTCCCGAGTCCGCCGCATTGCCGGAATCTGTTGCCCCTGGCGGTGGGACAGAATCGGCGGTCAATAGGCCCCCTTGCCCCAGAGCACAATTCCCAGGGTGGCGGTAAGAATCTCTAGATCCAAGTTCAGTGACCAGTTGTCGATGTAGTGCAGATCGAGGCGAGCCACATCGTCGAACGTGTCGATGTCAGAACGGCCCGAAATTTGCCACAGCCCCGTCACTCCCGGCAGCACCTGATGACGAATGTTGTGCCAGCCGTCAAACTTAGCCACATCGCGCACGGGCAGCGGGCGCGGCCCTACCAAACTCATCTGGCCACAGAGCACGTTGAATAACTGGGGCAGTTCATCGAGGCTGGTGCGGCGCAGCAGGCGACCCACCCGCGTAATGCGCGGGTCGTGCTTGACCTTAAACAGCACCCCATCCGCGGACTCGTTGTGCTGCTCTAGCTCGGCCTGGAGCCGAGGCGCATTAACTACCATGGTGCGAAACTTCCACACCTGGAAGATGTTGCCGTGCAGGCCCACCCGCTCCTGACGGAAGAAGATTGGCCCGGCTGAGTCGAGGCGAATGGCCAGGGCGATGCTCAAAAGCACCGGCCCCAGGGCAATCACCCCGAAGCCCGCCCCCAGGTAGTCCATCCCGCGTTTGAGGCGGTAGTCCCAGCCGCCCATCAGGGGGGCGTCGAGGCGCAGGGTGGGCAGGCCCGCCACGGTTTCAGGCGTGCCCCGGCGGTAGAGCATGTCGCGGCTGGTGGGGAGCAGCTGCATGGCAATGCCCGCTCGCCGCAGCTTCCAGTACAGCTCAGAGGCCAGGTCGGCAGAGGGAATGCTCTCGGCCAGCACCAGGGTGGCCCCGGAGGCCAAAATCGCCTGGTAGGTGGTGGCAGAGTTGGCGGTACTGGCCAGGGCGGCTCCAATGACGGGGACACTGGCCCGTTGGGAGAGCACGTCGGCTAGGCGCTTGAGCCGGGGAGCGGGGGCAATCAGAAAGACTGAGGAGGGCACTTTGGCTTGAGTAAGGGGGCGTAGCAGCAGCGTCGCCACCAGCCGCAGCCCCACCACCAGGCCCACCCCGCTGAACCAGGCCGAGAAAAACAGCGATCGCGGCAAATCCAGCTTAGGGTCGTAAAAGTACATAACCACCAGCGCGCTCAGGTAAACCAGGCTGAGCAGCTTGCCCGCCCGCAGGTGCTTTTGCCCCTGAGATTTGGTGTCGTAGAGGCCGCCGTAGGCAAACAGCCCCACAGCACAGGCCACCAGCACCCAAAATGGACTCGGCAGTCCCAGCCAGGTCCACCATACGAGCTGGGCCGGAATGGGGGAGAAGAATTGGTTGAGCGATCGCGCAATGTGCCACGACAGCCCCAGCGCCAGAATATCCGTAGCCAGCAGCACCAGCCCCCGCCGCCCTGGCCCAGCAAAGGCATCGCGCAGCTGAAATCTTAACCCCCGAGGGGCACGAATATCTTGACGGTGGCGGGGCCGCTGTTGCATCACGGCGGGTACGGCACGATGACAATCCATAGCAGGGGGCAGACGCATAGGGATGAAGTTGCCCTCAGTATTCCGCAATTGTGCTGAGAATCCATCATCGGAGGAATTGGTTCATGGCGCTGACCATGACCGATGGCAACAACATTAGCTATATCGCAGGGGTTCGGGGGGCTGGGGTAGAGGCTGTTCAAAGCGACGCAGGTGTAGCCATTGCAGCATTAGTAACCAGATATATTGCGGATTGAGCAGTACGTATCGTCGCCATAACCGACCGGGTTCCTGCCCTAGACGAAATAGCCATTCCAATCCGTACTTTTGCATCCAAGTTGGTGCTTGGGGCAGCAGACCAGCATGGAAGTCAAAGGCAGCACCTACAGCGATCGCAGGTATAGCCAGTAGATCGCGATTTTCATAGACCCAGACCTCCTGGCGGGGGCAACCTAAGCCCACAAATACGATTTGAGCACCGCTCGCTACAATAGCGGCTGCGATCTGCCGCTGTTCCGTAGCGGTTACCTGTTTGAACTGAGAGGGGGTGTAGCCCGCCACTCTCAGTCTAGGGAACCGCTGCTGTAAATTTTTCACTAGCGCTGCTAAGACGGTTTCTCGACTGCCGTAGAGATAGATAGGTAGATCCTCAGAAGCAGCGCGATCGCAAATCCTCAACATAAGTGTTGGCCCATAAACCCGATCGCTCAGATTTGCGCGGTGTAGCAGGTTTAAAGCCCAACGCACCGGCTGTCCGTCAGGCACCACCAGGTCTAAATGGTTGAGACGATAGCCCTGTTCTGGGTCGAGGGCACCGGTCATCACTCCATGCACCGCCAGGGCAGATAGAGTCAACGGCGCTCTAGCCTTGGCCGCAGCAATCACGTGCTCAACCGTAGTGTCATAGTCGATGGCGTTGACCTTGATTCCCAGCACATTAAATTTGCCTTGATCCATTACAGGGCTACCTCTGCTGCCAACGGGCTTGATTAGCGGTGTAAATCTCCTGCAAAATCTCAGCTACATCATAATTTTGCTGCCAATGGGGATAGTGCTGGCTGAATTTTTGAGTATCGCTAATCCACCAGATATGGTCGCCAACGCGGTTGGTATCTGAGTAGCTCCAGGCCATCTGCTGACCGGTAATTTGCTCGCATAGGGCGATCGCCTCTAGCATCGAGCAATTGCTAAACCGCCCACCACCAATGTTATAAACCTCTCCACTACGCGGCGCTTTAAAGACCTGATCAAAAGCCTGAATCAGGTCAGCACTATGGATGTTGTCGCGCACCTGCTTGCCCTTATAGCCGTAAACCGTATAGGGCTTGCCCGTAGCTGCACACTGCATGAGATATGCCAAAAATCCGTGCAGTTCAGCTCCAGCATGGCTTGGGCCAGTCAAACAACCGCCCCGAAAGCTAACAGTTTTAAGACCAAAGTATCGACCATACTCCTGCACCAGTACATCGGCAGATGTCTTAGAAACTCCAAACAAACTATGCAAAGTTTGATCGATTGACATGTTTTCTGGAATGCCCTGCTGGTAGGGATGGGTTGGGTCAATCTCCCATCGTTTATCCAGTTCTACCAGGGGCAGTCGGTTGGGAGTATCGCCATACACCTTGTTGGTCGAGGTAAAAATAAACACAGCCTCGGGGGCAAACTGCCGAGTTGCCTCTAACAGGTTTAGGGTGCCATTTGCATTGATAGTGAAATCAATCTGGGGGGCTCGAGCGGCCCAATCATGAGACGGTTGAGCCGCCGTGTGAATAACCAGTTTGATGGCATCGCCATAGTTGCGAAAAATATCTGCGATCGCGCTTTCCTGACGAATATCTGTGTTGATGTGGCAATAGGTTTTACCCAGCTTGGTCTCCAGACGGCATCGATTCCAATCAGTAGAAGCTTCTTGGCCAAAAAAGAAGCTGCGCATATCGTTGTCGATGCCAACGATATCTAGCCCCTGCTGGGCAAAAAACATCGCTGCTTCAGACCCAATCAGCCCGGCAGACCCAGTAATTACAGCAACACTCATGGCAGCGCCCCTTATATGGCCTTCATTTTAAAGGGGAAGGTAGTAAATGCGGCTTTAAAGCCGCGTTATTGCCACCTAATCTCTGCGGGGGGCGAGGCCGAGCTGGCTCTGAAGCTCCATGTGGTTGGGGGTGAGGGCGGTGGTGGCGCTAAGGCTGCGCAGGCTGCCGAGGTAGGGTTTGGCGACATCAAAACTGGGGTCGTCGTGGAAGCCAAATACCTCGTAGGCCAGGGCTAGGGTAGCGCCCACATTCACATAAAAGTAGCCATCATTAGGGTTAGGAAAGGTCGCCGTCGCCTGGTCAAACAAGAAAAAATCGGCCAGAGGATCGTGGGGCGAGGGGGCCAACACACTGGCCATGGGCACCGCGCCGGAGGTAATTGCCAGGGTATCGTCGGTGACCCAGCCGTGGCTGCCCACGCTGAGGTCGGGCACAAAGTCACCGTTAAAGCTAGAAAATAGCTCCCAGCTGGTGGCGGGCTGTTGGTTGACGGTTCTAGGATTGACGGCCAAGCCGACGCTGGGCAGCAGGTCATCCACGGCAGCCAGGGTACGGTCGGCGGTGGGGCGATCGCTCGTCTGTAGCAGTAGCCCTAGCCCCACATACTGCAAAGGGCCACCCTCGACCGGGAAGGCGGCGATCGCATATTCCCCATCCATCCAGCCGAAGACATCGTCGTCGAGATCGAGCCCGGTGAAGAGGGTGAACCCAGCGCGCACCGTGGCTAACCCGTCGCGGGTAAAATCGCTGGCCTGGTCTAAAATTCTGGCTACAGTGCGCCAAAACCCCGCGATGTTGCGGCCACTCGTGACTACAAAGGTCGAGGCAGGCAGCAGCTCTAGGGGGCTGTCGGCGTTGGCCACGGTGGGGGTGAGGCCAAAGGTAAAGGGCACTGCATCGTAGTAGTAGCGGCCCCGAACCTGCATGCCGGTTTCTAGGGGATACACCAGCGCCTCTAAGGTGCCGCCAAAGTTGAGCGATCGCAGGCTTTGCAGCGTCTCGTCATCTAGGCTGGCGGAGGGTAAGGGAAAAGGCAGCGGCAGCTCGGCGGCGGGCAGATCCGTGGTCGGGAGGTCGTAGTTTAGTAATTCCAGGGCGTTGCCGTAGACGGCAAAGAGAGCTTGGGTGCGCTGGCGATTGGCTAGGGTGCGCTGAAACTCTTGGCTATCTATTAGGGATGGCGCGGCTCTATCCTGGCGCAGGCGCAGGTATTGCTCAATGGCGGCGGGGTTTTCTGCCGTGATCAGAGCGTCGGGCAAAAAGGCTACGGCCAGGCCGCTAGGGCCAAACTCTGGCAGGGGTACTGGCACCTCAACTTCAAGGTCTTCCCCCTCCTCGTGGAAAGGTTTGACGGTAAGGGGAAGCCCTACGGCTCCATTGAAACGTAGGATTTGCGTTTGGGTGGGGCGGGCCTTCAGGGGCGCAATCTCGGCGTCCTCAGCCTCAAAGCTGCTCTCATCTATGATTTCTGGATCCGCTTCTTCGTCCCAAGTGCAGTCATCGGCGTTGGCCTCGGCGGGGCCACAGGCTTCTGGAATGGCTGGCTCAGACCAGTCTTCAAACTCGGGGGCGGGCCAAAAGTAAATTTCGGTGCCCAAAGCAGTGGTGATCTCAGGGGTATCCCCTTGTAGCTCAAAAAAAGTGTCGCGAAAGGCGTTAAAGGTTTCAGCATCAGTGACTGGGGCCACCATAATTGAGGCCTCGGCAATGGTTGTAGTCTCCCCAGGCAGCACCGGCAGCAGCGCTACCACAGCAGTGTCGCCTATCCAGGGGGCCACTTCGCTGGCGAAGTCAATTCCGTAGGGCAGGTAGGGCAACCCTGGCAGGGCTGGGGTCAGTCCCTGTTCTTCATCCAAGAGCTTAAAGAGTTGGTACTGGCTGAGCTGGCCCCAGGTGTCGGCGGTGGTGTCGATTAGCAGCACCAGGGCAGTGTTGTTGGGCAGGTGATGCCAGATGTCGGCTTCGGCGGCGTGGGTGGCTAGGGGCGGAATGGTGCCAACCGCTAGCCCTGACCCCATCAGACCCAAGACCAGCCTTCGTCCCAGGGGATAGAGACTTGTCCACTGTACCCATTGATTCCAACCCCATCCCCGATTCCCAGTGCCCATAGCTATGCAGCGCTCCAAACAATCTTTTCTATCAAAACCGAGGGAAGGAGCGATGTCTGTAAACTATGGCGGTTTGTTTACGTTGCAGGCGCAATTTCGACCACATCCACCGGCGTTTGTCCTGCCGTGTAGGCTCGCAGGGCATTGATGATGTGGATATTGGCCTTGGGGAAAGGAAATTCTTCAATGGTGTCGAGGGTGACCCAGCGCACCTCGTCGCACTCGATGGGCTGGGGGTCGCCCGCCAGATGGGTGCAGTGGTGCACGTTGAGGGTGACTTTAAAGTGCGAATAGGCGTGGGTGACGGTGCAGAGGCGATCGCCCACCGCAATCTCAATTCCCAGTTCTTCCTGAATTTCTCGCGCAATACAGTCCTCAATCGTCTCGCCCGGCTCAATTTTGCCGCCGGGGAACTCCCACAGCCCGCCCAGGAGCCCCTCCTGCTTGCGGCGATCGATCAGAATTTGGTCTTGCTCATTCCAGATCACAGCGACGCCGATTTGCTTGTGGGGCAGGGGGCCTTTAGTTTCTGACATGGGCAGCTCCGATTGAATATTGCGATTATAGGCACAGCAGTAGGCCTGCCAGGGGCAGCGATCGCAGGTCGGATTTCGTCGCGTACACAGCGTCGCCCCCAGATCCATGATCGCCTGGTTAAAGTCGCGGGGATTTTGGGGATCCAGAAGATGCTCCGAAAGAACCCACAGATCCTTTAGCGCCCTGGCCGGAGGCACCGGCAGCGCCACTAGCCGGGCCAGCACCCGTTTCACATTGCCGTCGAGAATGGCGTGGGGCAGGTTAAACGCCGAGCTGAGAATACCCCCCGCCGTGGTTTTGCCAATGCCGGGCAGGGCGGTGATGGCGTCAAAATCTCTGGGAATTTGGCCGTGATGGTCGCTCATCATGCGCTGAGCGGCTTTGTGCAGATTGCGGGCGCGGCTGTAGTAGCCCAGCCCTTCCCAGGCTTTGAGCACCGTTTGCTGGTCGGCGGTGGCGAGAGACTCCACGGTGGGGAACTGCTCTAGCCACCGCTGGTAGTAGGGCAGCACCGTCTTCACCTGGGTCTGCTGGAGCATGATCTCAGACACCCAGATGGCGTAGGGGTTGTCGATATTGCGCCAGGGCAGGGCGCGGCCCCGGTCGGTATACCAGGCCAACAGCCCGCTTCGCAACGCCTCCACAGGAAAATCCGGCCAGGGCTGAGTCGCCTGGGCCGGATTGGGGGAAAACGGGTGCTGGTTTAGAACCCTCGTTGTGCTTGTTGTGTAGGAACCTTCGGTGTCGGGCACGGTAGAGCGGCGACGACCAGAGGAGGAATTGGGGATGCTATGGCTCACTCAATCTCAGGGGCAGATTCAGCCGACATCAGCGAGTCCTCGAAGGCCATGCGCTGTTCGGCACCCCGCAGAAAATACCCGCTCATCATAGCAGAGGCCAGCAATCGGCCCAGGTTCTCGCGGTTGGTGGTAATTTCTACGTCGAAGTGCTGGGAGGGCAGCCCGCCGAGCAGGCCGATAATGTTGTGCTCCATCATCTGCTGCACTTCGGTCGATGCAGGGTTGGAGAGCTGGGCGATGGTCTCAGGGCTCATGCCGTGGACGTACTGCATGAGTGAGCTGGGATGCTCAGAAGAGTTTTTGAAGCCGTTGAAAAGGTCTTGGGCTTTACCGGAAGAATTGCTCACAGGGGATACCTCGCGTGGCTAGCAGTGTGCGTGCGGCCTGGGTTTATCGGATTGAGCTGGATAGGGTTAGTGTTCCCCATTGGGAGTGGAACCCTAACGTTTTGTTGTCTACATCACTATTGACTATCTACATGCAGTTGCTCGGTCATTCCTGAAACCCATGTGATTAAGTTAACAGTCTAGGTTTTATGGCTGGGTAGGTAGAACCGTACCGTTGGTGGAGGGGTTTTGCCCCGCACCGAGAATTTGGGATGTCTCATCTATAGATAGATGTTTGAGTCAAACCTAGGGTTCAAGCTAAAACAAGACTTTCTCAGAGTATTCCATTTTACTCAGCATTGCAGCTGGGGATGCGGGCCTCAGCCTGTTTGACTGGTTCTGGCACGACCAGAGTAAGCACTGAGCTGGAAACACTCTCGGGGTACTCCACTAAAACAAAGTTCTCGTAAGGCCGAGTTCTTGGGCTATAGAGCCTCTCGCCATGCAAGCCCTGAATTTAGCTGGAACACTCTAATGAAAGTCTTAGGCAATTTAAGGCAATCATCATTTTACGGTGAGCCCTATCTGTCACAATTGCCAGCAATATCCTCAAAAGCCCCAAAATGACGCTTTCTTCACCCCTCGCTCCGCCTGTAGATATTCCTCTGGCAAACGCTGACACAATCTCCCGTTATTGGACTGTACGCCGCCTCAGCGAAGCCCTCTGTCAGCCCCTTGAGATTGAAGACTACGGTGTGCAGGCCATGGCCGATGTCAGCCCGCCCAAGTGGCACCTGGCCCACACCACTTGGTTTTTTGAGACTTTTCTGCTGCGCCCCTACCTAGAGGGCTATCAGGACTTTCACCCCGGCTACGGCTATTTGTTTAACTCGTACTACGAAGCGGTGGGCGATCGCCATCCCCGGCCCCAGCGCGGCCTGCTGTCGCGCCCCACGGTGAAAGAGGTCTACCAGTATCGCGCCCATGTGGATGGGGCGATGGAGCGGCTGCTGCGCGATGGGCAAGGACCGGCCCGAGAGGGCCATCGCCCCATTCACCCCGCTGTGGCAGAACTGACCACCCTCGGTCTGCACCACGAACAGCAGCATCAGGAGTTGTTGCTCACCGACCTCAAATACAACCTGGCCATCAACCCCCTGCGCCCCGCCTACCGTCCAGATGTTGCCGTAGCAGCTTCCAGATCGCCAATACCACTGGAGTTTGTGGATTTCCCTGGCGGGCTGTACGACATTGGCCATCAAGCCCCTGGGTTTGCCTTCGACAACGAAAGCCCAGCCCACCGGGTCTATCTCCAAGACTTTGCCCTGGCCAACCGCCTCGTCACCAACGGCGAGTACCTAGAATTCATCGCTGACAAGGGCTATCAGACTGCCGCCCACTGGCTGGCCGAGGGCTGGGCCATGGTGCAGAACGAAGGTTGGCTGGCCCCCCTCTACTGGGAGCAGCGCGACGGCCAGTGGTGGCTCTTTACCCTCGGTGGCCTACAGCCGGTCAACCTAATGGAGCCTGTGTGCCACCTCAGCTACTTTGAGGCCGATGCCTTTGCCACCTGGCGCGGCTGCCGACTGCCCACCGAAGCCGAGTGGGAAGTCGCTGCCTCAGGAGTTCCCCTCCAAGGCAACCTCCTTGCTGCCGACCGTCTGCACCCGCAACCGGCGTCTGAATCCCAGCTAATTCAGCAGCTCTACGGCGATGTTTGGGAATGGACCCAGAGCGCCTACCTGCCCTACCCTGGCTTTCGCCCGGCCCCCGGTGCTGTGGGAGAATACAACGGCAAGTTTATGTGCAACCAAATGGTGTTGCGCGGCGGCTCCTGCGTCACCCCAACCGGCCACATTCGCCCCAGCTATCGCAATTTCTTTCCGCCCAGCGCCCGGTGGCAGTTCAGCGGCCTGCGGCTGGCGAAGGGGTAGAGAGCGGATGGGTAGATGTTGTGCCAGAAAGCGTCACCCCCCCACTCACTCATCCACTCACTCACTCATCCACTCACTCCCCCCCATGCCCCCCACTTCTCCCACCAAACCCTCCCCCGTCAAACTCTACGACTTTCACCCCCCGGTGGAAGATTTTCGCAGCGCGGTACTGCGCGGACTGAGCCAGCCGCAGAAGGTGCTTTCTCCCCAGTTTCTCTACGACAAGCGGGGGTCTGAACTGTTTGACGCCATCTGTCGGCTGCCGGAATACTACCTGACCCGCACTGAGATGCAAATTCTACGGGACAATGCCGAGGATATTGCGGCGACGCTGGGCGATCGCGTTCTCGTCGAGTTAGGCAGCGGCAGCAGCCAAAAGATTCGCATTTTGCTGAGCGCTGCCCCCCAGGTGAAGACCTACGTGGGGGTCGATATTTCGCGGCAGCACCTGCAAGAGGCCTGTGCCGCGCTGATGGACGATTTTGAAGGGTTAGATGCGATCGCCGTCTGCGCCGACTATACTCGGCCCCTGCCCATTGCCGCCATTCCAGAGCTACAGAACCGCCCCACCATTGGCTTTTTCCCCGGCTCTTCTATCGGCAATTTAGAGCCTGCGGAGGTGATCGCTTTTCTTAAAACCGTGGCGGTGCTGGGTGATTTGATTGTGGGTGTCGATCTGAAAAAATCTCCCATTATTCTTGAACCCGCCTACGACGATACCCAGGGAATTTCTGCCGCCTTTGCCCTGAATGTGCTGGTGAGAATTAATCGGGAATTGGGAGCTAACTTTGATCTGAGCCAGTTTGAGTATCGGGCGCACTATAACGAGAAAGCAGGGCGGATCGAGATGGCGATCGCCAGCCTGTGCGACCAAACCGTGCACCTAGATGATACAAAAATTGCGTTCAAGGCCGGTGAAACCCTGCGTACTGAGCACTCCTACAAATACACCATCGATGAGTTTCAGCTCTTAGCTATGGAAGCCGGGTTCCAACCCGTGCAGGTGTGGACAGATAAGCATCAGCTCTTTAGTCTTCACCATTTGAAGCAGATGTAGAGCTATCTGGTCGTGCCCTAAATTAAGCCATTCAAAAACTTTAGAGCTGATTTATAAAGTGAAGCTTAAGCAGCCAATCGACGCAGCATGAGACGGATAAAAAGCACCGTAGATCATGGCTTCAGCATTTTCAGTGTGCAGATCATAGTCCTGAGAGGGTGTTTGAAAAGTTAGGACTTGAGTAAAAAAGCTCAACCGGTGTAGGGTGCAGATAAACGCTGGGTGGTCGAGCGCACCTTTGGCTGTTTGCGTAGCGTCGCCGAAGGCGTTAAGGGTGCCGACGCTTGGTGCGAGACTACGAACGGCTGCCGGAAACGTTGGAAGCCCTCATCTACCTCGCCATGATTCGTATTATGGTCAGGCGATTGGCATAATTTTTGGCCCCGTCCGACTTTTCAAACACCCTCTTAGATAACTCGCTGCGCCGATCGCCCAAACGGTGGCCGAAGTGACGTTAGAAGAAGGCTTTCACCCGGTAGGATACTACAGGATAATTGAGCGCTTCAGCGCGATCGCCCGAAATGGCGGGGTCTGCAACGGTCTATGGAATTACCAACGGAGTAATGGTTATGGTCGCAATTACATCGGTTTACGGCAGGCAGATTCTAGACTCGCGAGGCAACCCCACGGTTGAGGTCGATGTGGTGCTAGAGGGTGGGGCCAAGGGTCGGGCTGGCGTGCCCTCTGGGGCATCTACGGGCATTCGCGAAGCCCTAGAGCTGCGAGATGGCGACAAGGCTGTCTACGGCGGCAAGGGCGTGCTCAAGGCCGTGGCCAACGTCAACGACACCATTGCCCCGGCCATTCTGGGGATGGATGCGATGGATCTCGCCGCCGTAGACCACAAAATGCTGGCCCTAGACGGCACTGACAACAAGGGCACCCTGGGCGCTAACGCCATTTTGGGCGTGTCGATGGCGGTGGCGCGGGCGGCCTCGGTCGCCGCCGATATTCCCCTCTACGTCCATTTGGGTGGCCCCGACTCGGTGCTGCTGCCGGTGCCCTGCTTCAACATCATCAACGGCGGTGCCCACGCCGACAACAGCGTCGATTTTCAAGAATTTATGATTGCCCCCGTGGGTGCCCCCACATTTTCTGAGGCGCTGCGCTACGGGGCTGAGGTCTACCACGCCCTCAAGTCGGTGCTCAAAGACGCGGGCTATAGCACCGCCATTGGCGACGAGGGCGGTTTTGCCCCCAACCTCAAGAGCAATGTGGAAGCGATTGAAGTAATTCTCAAAGGCATTGAGAAAGCGGGGCTCAAGCCTGGGGATGACATTGCGATCGCCCTCGACCCCGCCGTCAGCGAGCTTTACCAGGAAGACGGCAGCTACCTGTTCTACAAGTCCGACAACAGCCGCAAGTCCACCGCCGACATGATCGACCTGTGGGAAAGCTGGGTTGACCAGTTCCCTATTGTGTCGATCGAAGACGGGCTGGGTGAGCAAGACTGGGCGGGCTGGCAGGCCATGACTCAGCGGCTGGGCGATCGCATTCAGCTGGTCGGCGACGACGCCTTTGTCACCAACCCTGCCATCATTGCCCAGGCGATCAAAGACGGCGTCGGCAACTCGACCCTGGTCAAGGTTAACCAAATCGGCTCGATTACCGAAACCCTTGAAGCGATCAAAATGTCCCACGAGGCGGGCTACACCTGCATGGTCAGCCACCGCTCGGGCGAAACCCCCGACGACTTCATCGCCGATCTGGTGGTGGGTGCCATGACCGGCCAAATCAAATCGGGTGCCCCCTGTCGCGGCGAACGCCTCTCCAAGTACAACCAGCTGCTGCGCATCGAAGAAGAACTCGGTGCCAAAGCCCAATACGCCGGTCTCAACACCTTCAAGCGCAAAACCCTGACCGTCTAGAGACATCCCATCATCCCCACAACTCCTCCTTGAGGGGCGAGAGGAAAGCTAAACCCAAACTAAACTGTCGTGGCCCTGCTGCGGCAGTTTTTGTCCGTAGGGGCTGAGCATGCTCAGCCCCTACGGGGTGTTGGCCTTGAAGTCTGGGTGTCTAGCTTCGGATTTGCGTCCTCCCGCATGCGACAACGGCCTAATTCAAAACAGGCGCTTGACGGTTAATTCGGTATGGCTATATCTGCCTAAGGCTGCAAATACTGCCGAAAAAACTCGATTTGCAGCTGCGCTGCCAGGGGCTGATGCCCCGACCCGTAGAGGCTGTGCCCCACTCCCTGAAACTCGTAGAGGGTGACGGGTACCTCCGCTTGGTCAATCACGTCGTGGAAGTTGCGGGCCACATCGACCTGCAAAAAGTCTTCAGCCCCGTGGAACAGCAGCGTGGGGGTGCGAATCGATGCGGCATTGTAGAGCGGCGACGCCTGGAGGTAGGCGTTGGGAGCTTCCATCGGCGTTTGCCCCACCAGGTATGACAGCAGCGACGAATAGCCCAGCTGCCACTCGGTCAGCGTGTCGAGCAGCGAGCACTGGGGGTTAGCCGCCGCCGCTAGCCGGGGGTACTGGCTGGTGAACTGGGCCGTGTAGTAGCCTCCGTAAGAGCAGCCCGTGATCCCCACCTGGGCAGCGGTCGTCCATCCCTGCTGAATCATCTGGCGAACGATCTCGGCTCCCTCCTGGAGGTCGAGTTGGCCGAAGTTTTGGTCGTCGGCCAGGGCGCGGTAAAACTCGGGGCCAAACCCCTCGCGTCCCGACAGGGGCACCACCAGCACCGCCACGCCAAAGTTGGGCAGCAGATTCAGCGGCATCTCGACCTCGGTGGCAAACTCATTCACCATCGAGAAGCCCGGCCCCCCCTGCTGCCAAACGACAATCGGCACCCCCTGGGGCGGAAAGGTGCTGCCCGCTGGCTGAATCAAAAAGCCCTGGCGATTCCCCTGCCCAGTTGTAAAGCTCACTGGATCCATCTGCACCCGATTGCTGCTGGCGACGGCTTCGTTGATAGTGGTGAGCGATCGCGGCTCCGACTCGCCATTAGTGGCGAGCGCAAATAGCTCTGGCGGCTGCGTCACCGACGAAAAGCCGTAGACCACAGTATCGCCATTCTCACTGGCAACAATCGATGCCGGATCCACGGATCCTGGTGGCAGGGGCAGGGGCGTGAGGGTGCGATCGCTCAGGTCGTAGACATGCAGGTGGCGGTTGATGCCCTCGGTGCCCCAAAACAGCAGGCGATTGTCGCCCAAAAACTCCCCCCCCGACTCCGTTGGCCCCCGCAGGGCATCGGCTGTGATAGTGTCCAACACCGTCCCCGCCAGGTCATAGACCTCAAAATAGGCCGACTCAGGGAACACGTAGGAGGGGTGTTCTCGGCCTGCCACTGTGCTGGGCCGATAGCGTTTCAGCAGCAGTCGTTGGCCATCGGGGCTGAGGCTGGCCCCGGCAAAGGGGGCTCCGCCGGAGGCCGGGGCCGTCAGCTCCAGGCGCAGCGGCTCAGTCTGGGTAAAGTCAAACACCCGCACGGTGCTGTGCTGGTGAAAGGGGTTGTCTGCCGGGGCCAGGCGACCCAGGGCGTCTTGCACCACTGGCTTGGCCAGGCTGGGGGTGTTGGGGGTGCGATCGTACAGGCGGCGTTCTTCCCCCGACGACATCACCAGGGCCACCTGATCGCCGCTCTCTGACCAGGTCAGCGGTTGAATCTGTAACCCTTCGGGCAGTTTGGCCACTTCTAAGCGGCGCAGCGACGGCAAAAACACCACATAGATGGTGTCTTCCTCTTCGCCATAGACCCGCAGGGCAAACTTAGAAAAGTCGGGGGCCATCCCCAAAATCTCCCCATCTTCCGGCTGGGTGGGGTAGACCTGGGTGCGCGACGCAATTTCCGTCACCCGGTTCACCGTAATGATTTCCCACGGGCCGTAGGGATCCTGCTGTACAAACCTCAGGGTGTCGTTGTTAATCCAGCGCAGGGGAAGATCGGGGTTGACCAGGTCATACTCCAGCGCTAGGGCCTCGCTCAGGGCACCGGTGCGCAGGTTGAGAAAATGCAGACTGCGATCTTCCGTAAAGATGCGGCTGCTGACGGCCACCACCAGGGTAGAGCCATCGGGGCTCAGGGTGCTAAGCACCTCGATCTGCCGCACCCCCAGCAGGGCGTCGAGCCGGGTTTGATCGGCCTCGGCCAGGGGAGGCACCTCAAATCCATCCAGCTCCACGGAGATGATTTCTGCCCGTCCAGCAGTTGCCGCTATCAAAGCCGTGAGGGTGGCTAGGGTGAGCGATCGCATCACCCCAGCCCCAGATATCCCCCTCAATCCACTGCCCCAACCACCCAAATTACGCCAGGAATTCGCCACCGAGGCCCTGTAAATAAAGACAAGCCATCATAGCGCCATCCCTCCAGCGGGCGGGCGATCTAACCAGAGTTTGTTAACAACCCCGCTGCCCCTATCCCCGAGACCAACCCAGCAAGCTACCGTGAAAGAAACTCACCCCCTACCGCCCGTGACCCAGGCCGCGACCCAAGAATTTCAGCTTTCGATCACCCCCGTGGGGCCAGATGCCTACCTGCTGCGCATCGAAGACGTGGCCCCTGGGGTACCCCTGGCCGAGGCCCAGGTCACCTGGCCCTTGGAGACTTGGTTTGCCCAGGCCGAGGCGTTGTTTCAGGATCCTCTACAGGCTCTGCTGACCACGCCCGCCCCCCTGGCCCTCGGCCCCGACAGCCCCTGGATTCAGCTTGGCCAGACCCTGTATCAGGGGCTTTTTCAGGGCCGGATCCGCGATAGCTGGGTCGCCGCCCAGGGAGTGGCCCAAAACCGGCGACAGCCCCTGCGCCTGCGGCTCGGCTTTAAAGACAGTCGGGTGCAGCGCCTGCCCTGGGAACTGCTTTACGACGGCGATCGCCCCCTGGCCACTGGTCTTGATGTCACCCTGTGCCGCTATTACCAGGCCCAGGCCGTGACTGAGCTGGCGGCGATGGTGCCCCTCTCTCCCGCCAGCGATCCCATTCGCTTACTGGTGATTATCTCGGCCCCCAGCGATCAGGAGCGCCTAGCCCTGCGCCAAGAGGTGCAGAGCCTGATCGACAATCTTCAGACGACCGCCCCCGGCCCCCTCACCCTTGATCTGACGCTTTTAGAGCAGCCGGGGCGGCCTGAGCTGGTTCAGGCTTTAGAACAGGGCCAGTTCCAAATTCTTCACTACGCGGGCCACAGCGACGCGGGCGAGACCGGTGGCGATCTGTTTTTGGTGAATCGGCAAACGGGTCTGACAGAACGGCTCAGCGGCGAAGACCTGGCGGGCCTGCTGGTGAACAATGGCGTTCGCCTGGCGGTGTTTAACTCCTGCCGCGGGGCCTACACTCCCCACGACGATGCCCAGGCGGGCTGGCGCGACCAAAACCTGGTGCAGGCCCTGGTCAACCGGGGGGTACCCGGCGTTATCGCTATGGCCGATCGCATTCCCGACGATGTGGCCCTTACCTTTACCCAACTGCTCTACCGCAACCTGCACCAGGGGCACCCCATCGACCTGTGTCTCAGCCGGGTACGCCAGGGGCTGATGTCGGCCTACGGGTCAGACCAGCCCTTCTGGATGCTGCCTCTGCTCTACCTGCGCCCCGACTTCGACGGCTACCTCTACGCTCCTGAACGCTCTGCCACCCTGACGAATGGCTTGGGCCATGACGACTCGGCTGAGTCAGCCCTGATTCTGCCCGATTACAGCAGTGACCCTGAGATATCCAGTCTGGCGGCGGAGGTCTTTACTCAGCAGGCCAAGGATACCGCCAGCGATCGCGCTGCCCCACCCCTCTACGACTGGCTACAAGATCTAGAGCCGCCTCAGCCTGCCGATGCCGCCGTGATCAGCCTAGTGCAGCGGTTGTCTCAGCCCCAACAGCCCTCGGGCGATGGTGCTGACGGGGCGGACTCGGGCGATCGCCCCCTGCTAGCTGACCCCGCCGAAAGCCTGCTGCCCCAGACTCAGCCTGTGCCTACGGCTCTATACCCTCCGCCCCCAGCACCATCCCCCGATGCGCCCCCGGCTGACCCGGTGCCGCAGACCTGGCCCCTCCTGCGCCGCTGGTCGGTGCCCCCTAAGCTTCTGGTAGCGGGAAGCCTGGGCCTGGCGGGCCTAGGGGCCGTGCTGGGGCTGGCCATCCTCACCCTAACTACGGTCAATCGCCCAGCGGTGAGCGATCCCGCCGATCTACCGCTGGCCAGCGGCGATCGCACGGGTTCCTCCGCCAACAGTTCAGCGCTGCTGTCGGGGGCGCTGAATGCGATCGCCCTGGGGCGCAACGACACCGCCCGCACCCTGCTCGAACAACTGCTCGATCGCGGCGAACTGACCACCGTCGAGTCAGCAATGAGCGCCATCCCTGGGTCACAGCTGCTCGACCCAGACCTCGCCTACGTGCGAGGGCGACTGGCCTGGCAGCAAATGGTCGCTGGCAGCACCGCCGACACCTCCCCCAGCGATGCCCTGCGCGCTTGGACCCAGGCCGTTGAGGGTCGCCCCAACTTTCTCGAAGCCTGGGTGGCGCTGGGGTTTGCCCATATGGCCATGAATGACTACGACCAGGCCATAGCGGCTTGGCAGCGGGCGATCGCCCTTGACCAGCGCCAGCGACGCGACATTAACCCCAGTCGCCCTCAGGTAACCGTTCCCATCACGGTCAACGCCTACGCGGGGTTGGCCCTGGCGTACCACAAAAACAGCGAGCTTGCCATTGTGGACGCAGAGCAGGCCCAGCTTCAGCAGCAGGCCCAGGCTTACTTCGCCCAGACCCTCGCCCTCGACTCCACCGTGGTCAACCCCAATGCCCTAGCCCTCAACTGGCAATGGTCACCAGCCCTGATTGGCAGTTGGCAAACCGCCGTTGCGCAATTGGCCGTCAGCAGCGGCGAGACTACCCTAGAAACCCCGAATTGAGCTTTTCTGACCGTCCAAAGGGAGTGCTAGCATAGATAGACTATTGAGACCCGCTATGCCCAGCACCCTCGCTATTCTGGCCCATCCCACCCAGGTTACCTTTGTTCTAGATTGGCTCTCGAAGCATGAGGGGGTGTTGACTCACTTTCAAATTATGGCTCCGGCAGAAATGGCTCAGGGCATTGAACAGGGTTGGGATCTGAAAAATATCGAGCTCATTGCCCTGAGAGAATCTGGCCAGGGGGGCGATATCGAGCTGGCTAGCCACATTATCGCCGGGGATGTGGCCGGAGTGATTTTCTTTACCGACCCAGAGGCGATCGCCACCGCCTTTCCCAGCTTTAGCCTAGTGCTACGGGCTTGCCAGATCCAGGGCATTCCCGCTGCCCTCAACGACGTGTCGGCCACCCTGCTGCTGCGGGGCATCGCCGAAAGCCAAATCGCCTACCTGATCTTCAACCCGGTGGCGGGGCAGGGCAACCCCAATGCCGACCTAGCGCTAATTAAAGAGGTGCTTGAGCCCCAGATCTTGGTCAACGTGATCATGACCAAGCCCGATACGGATCCGGCTGAGCAGGCGCGGGAGGTAATTGAACATATCCACTCCAAAAATGAGCACGACATGGGCCGCAGCTTGATTATTGCCTCCGGCGGCGACGGTACGGTGTCGGCGGTGGCAGGGGCCACCATCGGCACGGGCATTCCCCTCGGGGTTATTCCTCGGGGCACCGCCAACGCGTTTTCGGTGGGGCTGGGCATACCGACCAACCTGCGTGCCGCCTGCGAAACGATTTTGGCTGGCAACACCCACGTGATCGATGCCGCCCGCTGCAACGATATGCCCATGATTCTGCTGGCGGGGGTGGGGTTTGAGGCCGGTATGGTTGACGGGGCCAGTCGCCAGCTCAAAAACGAGCTGGGCAACCTGGCCTACGTGCTCTCGGGGGTGCGACAGCTGGCCGCCGCCGAACCCTTCGAGGCCACTCTCGAAATTGAGGGCGAGGTCTCGACTGTCACCACCAACGCCATTACGATCGCCAACGTAGCGCCCCCAACCTCAGTACTGGCCCAGGGCATGGGCGAAGTTATCCCCGACGACGGTCTGCTAGAGGTAACTATTGCCACCAGCACCACCCGGCTTCAGGGGATCAATGCTCTAGCTTCGCTGATGGCCGCTGCGGCCTGGGGCAACCCGACCCAGCGGGACGACATCACCTGCCTGCGCACCAATCGCATCAAAGTTACCACCGACCCACCGCAAAAGCTAGTGATCGACGGCGAGATTTTAGAAGCCAACCCCATGGTGTTTGAGTGCCTGCCAGGTGCACTCACGGTTCTTGCACCCCTCAAAACCTTGTAGCCGTGACCCCACCGCGGCAAGGCGGCAATAGCTAGCTGGCCAGCGCTAATTCCTATACACCCAATCTGAACCTAGGAAGCCCAAATTACGCAAGGGGGCTCTTTGGGCCGCATTCCCTACATCTTTTGCTGAGCGATCGCGCCGATGATTTGCCCACCCGAGACAGTCAGCACTTACCGTTAAGAACTATGGTGGCGCTCGGGTCGATACTCCCGCAGCCAGCAGCGTTCTAGGTAGCGCACCTGGTGTAAATACCAAAACCGCCAAGGATTCAAAACGGTTTTATAGTTGCGACAGAAAACCGGTTGGTAAAGATAAGGCAAGATAGGAAACTGCATTGTTCTAAATAGGTTTGATCAATAGTGACGAATCTGGACTAGCATTCGCTTAAGGACTTATTGCAACGGCAACACAGCCGTCAGCCAGGGCTGCTTTCTCAGTATAGGCAGATGAAAAAAGAGACCCAACACTGGGTCTCTCAGATGGAAAGATAATTAATAATCGAACACAGATTTATACTGTTGGCCGAGTAGCTCGCCCCGTCAGCGGTCTATCAACGCGACGACTGGGAGGCTACCTGGCACGGGAAATGGAGCTGACGGGAGTCGAACCCGTGTCCGCTCTGAGTATTAACACACCACTCATTCACAGGCTTAGCCCCTCTAACCCTCGGGGCCGGAACCGCCACTTATCC
Organism: Leptolyngbya sp. CCNP1308; assembly: GCF_034932455.1. Lineage (NCBI taxonomy): Bacteria > Bacillati > Cyanobacteriota > Cyanophyceae > Leptolyngbyales > Leptolyngbyaceae > Leptolyngbya > Leptolyngbya sp. CCNP1308. Next base: position 151,101 of record NZ_JAYGIH010000072.1, read on the forward strand.
CGGACGGCGGGATTCTCTGGCTAAGTCTTAGTCAATGAATCCACCAGAGGAGAATCATTGAAGCATCCGTTGGGGTTTGTCCATAGCTCTTAACGGAGTCAAACTATGAACGCTCGCTAACTAGGTTAGGTCTAAACTAGGTTTAGATTAAGCGGCAACAGGTGCAGCTTTACGAGCAAAAGGAACGATGTTGTTCGCATTTACGTTTGTTTTGAGCCTTGATTTGCGAGAGTAGACTCCCTCTCGGCCTGTATCACAGCGTGACTTTCGTCAAAACGTCGAAACCGTTACAGCCCCACGATATTGCTACCTAATCATTATAGATCATTGTTTTGCATGATCGGGGGTTCCTTCGTCACCTGGGTGCTCATGGGCAGGCTCAGTCAACGACCCGGCTTAGGGAATAAGGATCGCTGGCTGAGCGGAGTCGAAGCCCGCGATCTGGGGCGATCTCCGGTAGAAATCCCTTATGCCGACAATAATCTTTCGTAAACTCGATGGTGTAGTCATCAAAGTATAATATTTACTTAATGGAATGGTTCTGTTTGTGGCGGGGGTTGCCCATTGGCAGCATGCGCCAAGGCAGGCTCAATTATTAATCACATTTCATAGTTAGATCAGCCTTTTGCCCCTGGGGCGGCTGTTTGCAGCAATAAGGACTTTTTACCCCTATGACCACGACCAACGACTCTAGCAACGGCAGCGCCGATACCCCCGAGAAAGAACCTACCCGCTCGACCCGTGGCGGTCGCGCCAAGCGTGCCACAGCTTCCGGCGGCATTGTCAAGGCTAGCCCCCAAAATAGCGACGTCCTGGTACTAGCCGACAACACCCGGGTGGTCGAAACCGACAGCCTACCCAACCATCGTCCCATTGCCCTGAGCAACTTTGAAATCGTCGGCACCCTCGGCCCCGAGCGCCCCATGGGTCGTCCCATCGGGGCCAACACCTTTGAAATTTCAACCGTTGATACGTTGCCAGGGCACCGTCCGGTGGGCGTTAGCACGCTGCACATCGCCGACATCCACACTCTGCCCGGCGATCGCCCCATTGCCCCCAACGATGAATTAGATCCTCCGGCGTCTATTCTGATGGGCTATCTAGACTAGGCATCCGCCAACAAAAAAGCTCCTCGATCCCGAGGAGCTTTTTTGTTGCGCCAGTGAAAGTGAAAGCTGCAATTTATTTGGCAGCTACAGCGGGCACCGCAGCGGGATAAACGCTGACTTTCTTGCCGTTTTTGCCGCGACGCTCGAAGGTAACTACGCCGTCTACCAGAGCAAACAGGGTGTCATCGCCACCGCGACCCACATTGTTGCCGGGGTGAATTTTGGTGCCCCGCTGGCGAATCAAAATGTTGCCAGCGATCACGGCTTCGCCACCGTAGCGCTTGACGCCGAGGCGCTTAGCATTTGAGTCGCGCCCGTTGCGAGTACTACCTGTACCTTTCTTGTGAGCCATGGGTGTATTCCTTCAACCTACCTACTGTTTAATCTAGCGCGAGTTGGGAGGGCTTAGCTCTCGACTTCGGCCTCAACCGCTGCCTGCTCAGCAGCAGGCTCTTGAGCGGCGGCAGAGTCACTGGCGATCGCCTTGCCATTCATCTCAATGGAGTTGATCATCACTCGGGTGAGTTCTTGACGGTGGCCCTGCTTTTTACGGGTTTTCTTCTTGGGCTGCATCTTATAGACGATGATCTTGCGGCCCCGCAGGTGGCTGACTACGCTGCCTACCACAGTTGCCCCTTCCACCACCGGTTGACCGACTAGAGATTCGCCATCGTTGTTGACGAACAGCACCCGCTCTAGGGTGACCTGGTCATCTACCTCTAGGGCTAGGCGATCCATGTCGTAGAAGCGACCCGGCTCTACCCGCAGCTGCTTTCCACCGGCTTCAACAATTGCGTATGTCATTACTTTTACCTCATAACCGCCGTACAGGTGCCAACTGACCCCAGGGCTGGGGCTCCACTCCGGGAGGCGTTAGCCTTAGGAACCTGATCCGAGCGCATAAACACAGTCTTCCATTATCGCGAAGCGGTTCCAGCTCTGTCAAGGGGTTAAGACAACTCTCTGCAGCGGCTGTCGCGGCGAGGCTTAGTTTGCCCACGCTTGGGTCGAGATCGCTAAAGAACGCCGCCATTTCATCCTGATGGGCGAGGGCTGGGCCTGGAGAACGAATTGGGATGTTGAGGCAAAGTGTGGTGATGGATGTTTGGCTATTGGCGGCTCAACTGGCGTTCGGCAGTGGAGCACGCCCCTCTGAGGTGGCGGAGACAGCTGCCAGTCTCCCGTCGAGCGGCTGGGCCAATACATTGTTGTCCTCCGCTGACCCAGAACTGTGCTCCCCGGCTAACCTCGCCGATGGGGTCGTCTGCTTTTCAGGCGGGGGAAACATGGCAACGGCTGGCCCAGCTCAACCGCCTCGCTCAATGGGCGCTGCCGCTGTCCGCTGGCCCCGACCCGAGCAGGTGATGACCCCTAGCCGCCGTCCCACTGTTCCTCGGGCGGATATTGGAGCCCGACCCGTTACCGGTGCGCAGCTGTACCAATTTCGCACCGCTGCCCTTCGGGCGGGAGCGCTCTACGCCCAGGTGGCCCCCTACGACTACATCAATCAGTGGCAGCGGGCGTTTGTCTCTCCCACCCACGGCGACTGGCAAGCACTGCTGGCTGCTGAGGCAACCGCTATGGCCCGCCGCCAAGGGGAGGCTCCGCTGACGGTGATGGTGGGCGATTCGCTGGCGCTGTGGCTGCCGGTAGACGATCTGCCCGCTGACCAGCTGTGGCTAAACCAGAGCATTTCGGGAGAAACCACGGCTCATATGCTGGGGCGGCTGCATTATTTTGCCGCTGCCCGGCCCCAGACCATTCACCTGATGGCGGGGATCAATGACCTCAAGGTCGGGGTGCCCGAAGCTCAGGTAATTGACAATTACTATCAAATGGTGGCCCGTCTGAGGCAGCAGCACCCCCAGGCGCGGTTGGTGGTGTACTCTATTTTGCCGACGCGGCTGCGGGAAGTGTCGAGCGATCGCATTCAGCGAGTCAACCAGCGGCTGGCTGCCCTGGCAACCCACCAGGGCGCGACTTATGTTGACCTACATTCCATCTTTAGCGACAGCCAGGGACTCTTGCGGGCAGACCTCACCACCGACGGACTGCACCTGAGTTCTCAGGGCTACACCCTGTGGCAGGCGGCGCTAGCCAGCTATTGATTGGCCTAGCACTAGAGGGTAGCTAGGGTGAAACGCTTCCAGGACGGGGCATCGTTGTGGGTCGGCGGCACGCCATAATAGGATTAACTACTGCCCTTTGCCAGAGCGAATTACCCGTGCCTAAGCGAGCTGCCAAACCCAAGCTGGGACGACTGGAAAAACTCGACCCCACCGACTATTGGCAAACCCAGGCCGATTTTCAGCAGTGGCTCACTGAGGCAGAAACCTTGGAATTACTGGGTGAAGCTGCTGGGTTGAGCTTAGACCCGCTGGAGGACGAGGCTCTCCCGGAACTTGACTATGTGTTGCTAACTGAGGCCGAGAGCCGGTTGCCGGTGCTAGTAGCGGCTTATCGGTCGGGGGCTGACCTGAGCGATCTGGGCCAGCTGTTGGCCTGGGCTGCCGCCGAACATGCTGCTAAGGTGGTTTGGGTCGCCCCCGATTTTTCGGCATCAGTGGCGCTAACTCTAGACTGGCTTAACCAGCGCAGCGAGGTCACGTTTTTAGGCCTGACGGTGGAGCTGTGGCAGATTGGCAAGACCGCTATGGCCGCCAACTTTATTCCGGTGTGCGGGGCAGTGGAAGACGGCGAGATCGATCCAGAGGCTGAGGATCTTGAGGAAACCCCTGCCAGGGAGCCGGAGCCGGAGCCGGAGCCGCTAACGCCCCTACAGCAGGAAAATTTAGAGTTTTGGAGCGGCATGTGCGATCGCATGGATCGCCAGGGCAGCCTGGTGAAGCCCGGTTCGCCCACTTCGGAGGCCACCATGGGCTTTGCCATCGCCCGAGCCGGGTTTCGCCTCAACGCCATTCTCGATCGCGACCACGGCAGCCTCTACACCGAGCTACTGCTCTCGGGCATTGATGCCCAGCCCCACTTTCACCTGCTGGCCGAGGAGCGCGAGGCCATCGCCGACGAAATGGGCCTGCCCCTGATCTGGGATGGTGCGGGCGATCAGGCCTGTATGGTGGCGAGCACCCTGGCGGCGGTCGATTTGGGCGATCGCGATCGCTGGCCCGAGTACCAGGCCTGGTTCTGCGACTGCCTGGAGCGGTTCTACGAAGCCTTCTTTGACCGCATTAAGCGGCTCGATGCCAACGGCTATCAGCCCCTGCCTAAACAACGGGCAAGTTTGACCGATACGCTGGTTTTGCCGGCGCGACCTCGGGGTTAGAGGAGTGGATCGGTGGGTGAGTAGCGTATGGGAATAGGGGCTGCGGAGCGGTGTCCTTGCCACAGCGGGGAGAGTTTTGGGGATTGTTGTCAGCCCTATCTATTGGGTAAGGCGACACCGACGGCGGAAGCGCTGATGCGATCGCGCTATACCGCCTACCACCAGGGCAACATTGACTATCTGATCGCCACCCACCACCCGACTCAGCGGTACGCAGGGCAGCGGGCGGCGATCGCGCAAAGTGTGGCGACTACCACCTGGCTGGGGCTGCGAGTGATGGCGACCGAGGCTGGACTGGCCATTGATAGCAAAGGCGTGGTCGAGTTTATTGCCTACTACCAAGACCCTCGACCCGGTCAGATCCATGAGCGATCGCGCTTTGTGCGGCAAAAACAGCGCTGGTTTTATGTGGATGGTGATGCGCTGCCCCCGGTGCAGCCCAAGCGCAGCGATCCCTGTTGGTGCGGTAGCGGCCAAAAATACAAAGCCTGCCACGGCCGCTGAGGAAACTTAAAGAATTACCGAAAACTTTAGCCATCCTCGGCGGCGGCAATTCATACTCATGGCAATTCTGTCCTGGGGCTTTGTCAGGACGCATCTAGGCCACTGCCATGACCGACACCCTCCAGCCCGCTGAGCTGACCGCTCCATTGACGCCAGAGGCCATCGTTCGGGTGCGTGAGGGGGTGGCCACATCGCAAAATTCAGCAGTGCGCCAGTGCATTGAGTTAGACCTGGCTGAGCTGAGTGCGATCGCCCAGGGCACCGCCGACCGCCGAGTCAGTGGCCGCATGCGGCGCTGGTTGATGCGGCGCTTCATCAAAGCCTGCTTTCAGGTGCGCATCGAGAATCCAGAACATATTCCCACCGAGCCCAACGTACTCACCGCTAACCATCTGAGCCATTTAGACCCGTTTCTGCTGCTGGCCTTTTGCCCCCCCACCCCCTACTACTACATCCTGGGCGATGCCCGCACCCTCTACAACAAGCGTTGGAAGCGCTGGCTGATTGGCTGGGCCGGGGGCGTGATTCCTCTGGAGCGTTGGTGGAAGGAGGAAATGGCCGTAATGGCCGCCGCAGACCATGGACAGGATGACCTGAAACCGCTGGCCGCCGAAATTCGCGCTCACGTGCCCAACGGCAGCTCCATTCAGCAAATGCGGCAGATCGACCAGGCGGTGCAGGCTCTGCTGGCCCGAGGCGACGGCATTATGCTGTTTCCCGAAGGTCGCCTCGGGGAGCGGGAGGGGCACATGCACCCCCTCCGCCGTGGCACCGTCCTCTACGCCATGCGTTCAGGGGTGCCCATCTACCCGGTAGTAATTATCGGCACCAAAATTCTCTACTTTCGCAAACAAATTACCCTCCGGTTTGGCCCGGCAGTTCATGTGCCCCACCAACCTCGACCCAAGCGAGTGGCCATTGACGCCGCCCTGGCCGAACTAGAGACAGCCTTTCAAGCCCTGCTGCCATCTCAGTACCAAGAGCCCCTGGGGCCTCAGCCGCTGCGTCACTGGCTTAACCACCTCTTTTGGTAAGCGGCTCAGCCGCTTAGACGGGCAGTATATAGAACGGATCACAAAAAATGAATCTTTTAGGTGCTGCCGGAGCCCTTGGGGCGATCGCCCTGGGGAATTGAGGATAAATCGCCGGGTTGGTCACGAATTGGCCACAAAAGCCTACAACGGTAGCTTAGAGGGCAATTGTGATCTGCTCCGCGAGTCACTCTGTATGAAGTCTTGGCAAGCCCTTAACGAGATTTGAACTCGTGACCTCTCCCTTACCAAGGGAGTGCTCTACCACTGAGCTATAAGGGCAAATTGTCGTGGATGGGCCGGGCTGGATTTGAACCAGCGTAGGCGTAGCCAGCGGATTTACAGTCCGCCCCCATTAACCACTCGGGCACCGACCCGCTCTATCCACGATTTATAATCCTAGCATGGTAGGGGAATTACTTTTGGGCAACTTAAAAAAGTTCTGCTTGTTTTTTGCCGAGTAGGTTATCGGGCATAGACAAACCAGGCCAAAACCCAGCCCAGTAACAGCCCTAGCCCGCCAAACCGCACCGCCTGCCAGAACGGCTCTTGCAGATGCTGCCACGATACAACTCGACTGGCCAGTTCCATCTCAAAGTTGTCGGCGGCTTCCTGTAAACGAATCATCTCCTGGGCTGAATGCTGAGTGTCTGCCGCCGCATCGTTTGCTTGAATCTGCTGAAGCTGTAGCAAATTCGAGACGCCAACCTTAAGCTGGTGTAGGCGTGCTTCTAGCCCCTCTAGCTGATGCATCAGCTCAGCCAGAGAACGGGGGGCATCGTCGGCAGTACCGCCTAGGGATCCTCGCTGACTGTGGTATCGCTTTTGCCGGTGGCCTGGGTTCATTGTGCAAAATAGAGAGAGGTGTCTGCCCTGGCGGAGTGCCGAGGCAGAGTATATCTTCTAGTTAACCCCAACTGGTTTCAGGAACTATGGCTTTTTCGTTTGATCCGTCGATGACGCCTGCCCAGGCGGCCAAGCCCGCCGCCGATTTGACCGACCTGGAACTCGCTCAAATACTGGCGGAGCGGTTGGCCATTAAACCTGCTGACTGGCATCGCCTCAGCCGCGATCGCCGGGTACGCGCCAGGGAACAACTGGCGGCGGCGCTGGTGTTTTTGCTCAAGCAAAATTCTGAAGAAGCCCTAATGCGGGTCGAGCAGGCGGCAGGCTGGCTCAACCGCAGTCTGCAAGCGCCTCCCTGCCCCACCCACGGCGATCGCAAGGCCCCCTGAACTAGCCATAGAAACTAGTTAAGCCTGGTAAGTAGCGCTAACTGCTAACAGGCTAATCAGCGAATGAGCGGTAGCCTACGGGGTTGCCGCACGACCTTGCCCAGGTGCAGCTCACGGCCTCCGTTGTACCAGGTGACCTGATCAAATATTTGGTAAAGAATGTAGAGCCCTCTACCGCATTCGTCGGGATGAGAGGTGCAGTCACCGTCATCGGTTTCGTCGCACCCGCAGGGATGGCTAAAACCGCCGCCCTGGTCGGTGATGACCCACCATAGGTGAGAGGCCGATGCCGTGTATTTAACAGAAATGCACTTAGCTGGGTCGAGCCGATTGCCGTGCTTGGCGGCATTTACAAGAGCTTCTTGTAGCCCTAACTGCACCTCGGCACGCCAAGTCGTGGGCACATTTCTCAGCAGAAGTTCTAGAACAGGCTGCAAGTATAGGGTGGACACAAAACTCAGAGTGTCCCATTTTTGCTGCTGTACAGATGGAGAAATTGCTATCACTCAGGCCATCTCCAATGTCTTGAGTTGAATGATGGTTTAAGGCTCTAACTTAGCGGCCAGAAATTAACCGGCAAAACCGAATGGTAACGACTTATAAGTTATTTGTATTTTTTATGACTTGCCTAGAGATAGCTTTTATGCATATCCCTTGGCAACACCTACCCTATATAAGGCCTAGTCCAAAATAGTATTTGGATTAGAAACTTTGGGAGATGAAATTGTTTTAGGCCAAGCAATACAACCACTATTTCACTATAGCAAACTTTGCCGGGGCTTCGTCAATGGCAGGTGCATTGTGGGGCAATCCCCTATTTCAGAACCCGTTTACCTGCATAGGGTACCGGCGCAGATGCTGCTTTGGCCTGGCCTAACGTTTGCCGCAACAAGCACAGCCCTATCTACCTAAACGCGACTTGCGGCGGGAAAACGCATCCTGAAGGAGAGGTTGCGTAATATTAAGTAACTTAAGATCGCCAGCCCATCCTGGCAAAAGCCATGTTGCTAGAGGCCTAGGTGTTGTCGGGCAGTGCCAGCGACAATATCAGAGTCATCGTGGGTAAGCTGTTGCAGAGCCGCCTCAGCGTCGGGCTCAGCAAACTGGGCCAGGGCCTGCACTAATCGGTGGCGCACTTGCCAGTCGGGATGAGTGGTGTAGTTGAGCAGCAGGGGTAGGGCACGGCGATCGCCCAGTTCACCCAGGGCACCAATGGCAGCAGTGGCGATCAGCTCGTTATCTGAAGTGAGAGCCTCTTGCAAGAGGTCAAAGGCCTGGGGCTCTCCCAGCTCACCCAGCGCCGCCACAATGCTAAATTTCACCAGCCACTCGTCGGTGCTGTGGTAGAGCGTGGCCAGTTCGGGGTAGGCAGTTGTGAGTTTCAGCCCGCCAATCGTGTCGGCGGCGGCGGCTTGTACATCAGGGTCAGGGTCTTCGGTGAGCGATCGCCGCAGCAGCGGCTCTACAGTGGCGATATCTTGCTGCCCCAAGCTGGCAATTTGGCTGATGGCGGCATAGCGAACTCGGGCGTTGCCGTCGTTGGCCGCCAGTTGCACTAGCTCGAAGGCAACGGCGGTGTCTAATTCACGCATTTGGTTGACCGCCCGCAGCCGATCCCCGTAGTCGTCAGAGTGGAGCAATTCTCGAACCGAGTCTGGGGTAATAGCCATTTTGTAGAGATAAATACAAATTTGCTTTCTCTACTATCGGCCATTTTGGGGATCAGCGATAGGGATATATGGGGAGTAAGTGGGTAGATGGGTAAGTGAATAGTTACTCACCCACGCACGCACGCACCCTAACTGTAGCTATTCGCCATTTCCCGCACGATGTCGCCTCGGGTGAGGATGCCGACCACTTGGTTGTCAGCATCCACAACGGGTAGGCGGCGCACCTGCTTTTCGTGCATCAGGTGGGCAGCTTCGCGGAGGGATTTGTCGGGGGCAACGGTGACGACGTGATCGGTCATGACGTCTTTGACGAGCTGACCGAGGGCTTTGTGAAGTTCCTGGTTGTATTGGGTGGGGTTTTTCAGATAGATTACGCTGTCGAGCAGCATGATGTAGGGGGGCATATCGACCCCAGTAGTCTGCCACATTAGGTCAGACTCCGACAAAATGCCGACCAGATGATTGTCTGCATTGATGACCGGTAGACCGCCCACGTGGTTGTCGGCCATCAGCTGAATAGCATCCTTCAGCACGGTGTCGGGGGCTACCGAGATCGGGTTTGAGGTCATTACATCCGCGACGGTTTTGGCCATGGGGTTATTTCAGTACTTGGTTGATGGGTGAGCCGACTGGGCTTGATCTCATTCTAGAAAAGTTCAGCGCTAACCGTAGGGCTGTCACAGGTCGTTACAGTAGTGCTCTAGAATGTCGGCGCAGTGGGCGATCGCCCCTAAATGCGCGATCTCATAGCCGTGGGTGTTATGGGTCGGGAAGCTGAGACAGGCGGCCCGCGACACATGGCCAAACTTCATGGCGATCGAGCCATCGCTGCCAAAACCGCTAATCACCGCCATTTGAATTGGGAGGTCGTGGGAGGTTGCGGCTTGGCGCAGTTCGGAGTTGAGCCCTTCGTCGTAGAGGCCGTAGCCATCCTGACTCAGCAACACCGGCACTTCTCCTGGCTGAATGGAGTATTCCGCCGCCAGGGGGCAAATTTCTAGGGCAATTAGAGCCTCTAATCGATGGCGCTGGGAGAAGTACAGCGCACCGATCGCCCCCACTTCTTCCTTAGCAGACGCCACCAGATAGACGGTTACAGGCGGTTGCTTCAGCTGCTCGGCCAGCCTCAGCAAAATCGCCAGGGAGGCCTTGTTGTCGAGGGTGTAGCTGGCGATGTAGTCGCCCAGGCGAAAGGGTTGTTTGCGGTGCTTGCCCACCACTACCCGGGTGCCGGGGCGAATGCCAGCGGCAGCGAGTTCTGGGGGCGATCGCTTAGTTTCGACCCAGGCAGTTTCCCAGGTGACGGGCTTGCTCTCCTGCTGCATCTTCTGGGGCGACTCGTGGGAGACATGGCGCGAGCCGAAGCTCAAAATGCCGCTGATGGTCTGATGATCCCCGATTAGATCCATCACGCCCTCGCCATAGACCCAGGGGAATGAACCGCCCAGCTTGCGCACCGACACCCGACCGTCGGCGTAGATGCTTTTGACCAGGGTGCCAATCTCATCTTTGTGGGCCGTAATCGCGATCGCTCGGCTATCGTCGCGCCCTGGGATTTTGGCGATCACGTTGTCGGCCTCATCGCGCCAGTGCTCTACGCCTAGATGCGCCAGATCAGCCATTAAGTGCTGATTGATTTCGTCCTCCGCGCCGCTGGGCGAATGGCACATGACGAGGTCTGAAATCTTTGTAAATAGGGCATCGTAGGGCATGGGGTATGTGAGTAAGTGGGTAGGTGGGTTTTGCAGTCTCTTATTTTCTCATCCACACACCCACGCACACCCGCACCCATATCTTTCTCCCCCGTTAGCCAGTCCGTTTTGGTGGGCTGACTATAAATAGAAAAGTTCTCTTAAAGCTTGTGCGTCTATCTAAATCTCCCTGGGTGCGCTGGGGGATCGGGTTTGGGATTGGGCTCCTGCTATTTGTGGGGGTCAGTAGCCAGTTTCGCAGCGAGGCTACGCTGCCCACCCTCGATCCTCTGCCGCAGGATCCGTATATTCAAGCGTATTTTAACCACAACCAGGCGGCCGTCTACACCGATCCCTACCGCAACATTACTCGCCACGGGGATGATTTGGAGCAGGTGGTTGTGGATGCGATCGCCACCGCCCAAACCTCCATTGACGTAGCGGTGCATGAGTTCTCGCTGCCGGAGATCGCCCACGCCCTGGCCGATCGCAAAGCGGCAGGGGTAGAGGTGCGAGTGGTGGTCGAGAACACCTACAGCACGCCGGTAGCCCAGCGAAATTCTGCGGCATTTGCCCAAGCCGATGAACATTCCCAAGACAAGATTAACGATCTCTATGCCTTTATTGATGTCGATCAAGATGGGGTGCTGAGTGAGGGGGAGTTGGGCAATCGCGATGCCCTCACCATTCTTGCCCAGGCCAACATTCCTTTAATTGACGACACCGCCGACGGCAGCAAGGGCAGCGGCTTGATGCACCACAAATTTATGGTGATCGATGGCCGCACCGTTGTCACCGGCTCCGCCAACTGGACTTTGAGCTGCACCCATGGGGATTTTTCGGATCCCGATAGCCGGGGGAACGCTAACAGCATTTTGGTGATCGACAGCCAGCCCCTGGCCCAGCGGTTTCAGCAAGAGTTTGGCTACCTGTGGGGCGATGGCCCCACAGGGCGACCCGATAGCCTGTTTGGGCTGCAAAAACCTCACCGTACCTCGGCCCTGGTCTCGCCCCCCGGCTCGGTGCTGGAAGTGCAGTTTTCGCCCACTTCTAAAACTCAGCCATGGGCGCAGAGCGTCAACGGACTGATTGCCAAAACCCTGGGCCAGGCGAGCCAGAGCGTTCATCTTGCCCTGTTTGTCTTTTCTGAGCAGGCGATTAGCAACCAGCTGTTGCCGTTGGCAAACCGGGGAGTGCCCATCAAAACTCTGATTGACCCCGGTTTTGCCTACCGCAGCTACAGCGAGGGGCTCGACATGCTGGGGACAACGCTGCCCGACCACAACTGCAAGCGAGACAACAGCGTGCCCTGGGCCAACCCAATCACTACCGTGGGGGTACCGGCGCTGCCGCCTAGCGATAAGCTGCACCACAAGTTTGCGGTGCTCGACCAAAACATTGTGCTGGTCGGCTCGCAAAACTGGAGCCAGGCCGCCAACACCACTAACGACGAGAACCTGCTGGTGATTCGCAACGCCACCGTGGCGGCACACTTTGAGCGCGAGTTTCAGCGGCTGTACGACGGGGCCGAACTGGGCATGACGCCGCAGCTACAGGGGGCGATCGCCCGGCAGCAAGAAAAATGTGGCCTGTAGCGTCACGCCACTGACTTACCAAACCAAAACGCCTTAGCATCGTCCCAGCTAACGCGATCGCCCAGCGGGTCTTCCCCAATCAGCGTATCGACATGGGCTGGCTGGAGTTCTAGCCAGCGCAGAGTTTGGTGCAGGCTCCAGCCCCGATATTGGGCAATGCCGCGAATGTCTTGCAGAGTAATGACCGGCCAAGCCGCCTTGAGCCAATGGCTGAGGGTATGGGGATGTATCTGCAATGCCGTTGACAGATCGCGATCGCTGCCGTGGTAGCTCAGTTCTAGCTCAAGCCATTCGACCAAGGCCTGTACATTCCAAGGGTAATAGGCGGTGCTCATGGGTAAACCTCGCTGGGTCAACCCCATCAAATCCTAGATTTAGGCCGATGTTCCCTAGGGCTGTTTCGAAGGAACAGGTTTTCACAAACCAATTGATTTCCATCAATCGAGCCTTAAGAATTGAATCCAGTTGATTTAAGGACACGTACTCAAAAAACGTCTTCAGCAATTCCAGAAAAGCTAATTCCTAGAAATAGCATCCTCAGGACTGTCCAGGAGACAGGTTTTTAGGTGATACTGGAGCCACGTCCTGAGGATTGTCCAGAGGATAGCGATGAACTCCGGAGAAATTGATCGATATCCAGTCAACCAGCTGCACGACCGCTACAGTCTGGCCCGCAGCGCTGTGTATAAGCGTATGCAGGATTTGAGGATTGTCCCTGCAAAAGTCGGGCAGCGCTCCTACATCACAGCCCAACAGTTGCAGTTGATGGATGAACTGCACGTATTCATTAACCAGGGTGGCAGCGCCGCCGAGTTTCTTGAAGCGCGAGGGCTACGGCAGGGCAACAACGGCAACGGGCAATCGGGCAGCGGCTCTGACCTGGCAATTAACCCCAATGATGTTGGCGGCATAATTGGGGCGCTGGCTGAGTTAATGGGACGTATGGGGTTTGGGCAACCCGACCCCATGCAATACTTTGAAACCCTTGAGAACGCCGCTCAGAATGGCTGGCTGCCCAGCACCAGTGAGCTAGCTGATTTGATTGACCTATCCCCCCGAGAAATCGAGAGCTACGGCGATCGCTTCTCTGAGGCCGGGTTTATCTTTAGCCGCTCTGGGTACCGAAAAAACGGCGAAATTGCCTGGAAGGTCACAAAGCGTTTAAAATAAAAAGACCAGCAGTTCCAGTGCTGGTCTAAATGGCAAGTTAGTTGTTTTCTTTTTTTCCTTTGGTGGTGATGTTGGTGGTAGCACTGGCATCACCTCTCTTTTTGGAGGGGTAATGGGCTGTTAGCCGCTCTGGCGTGAGAGTTTGCCAGCGGGAGCTAAACCCACCAGTGGGGGCAGTATCTCCCTGGGCCCTTCAACCTTGGTCTTATACTAACATGTCCTCAGGATATTCCTGAGGACATGTGCAGAAAATTCCTGAGGACATTCCTCAGGACAGACGAATTGAGAAGAGCTCTATCGAAATGGATCCTAAAAGTAGTGATAAAGGACTGCCTGTGATTTTGACGACATACCCATCAAAGATGTGAAAGCTAGTCTTAGGAGGGCTCCGCAAGGCGAAAGCTGGACAAAGAATCTGCCTATCTCAAATGTGGAAGGGTATTGATGTTTAGTCATGTCGTCGTCGCGAAGATAGCCCATAGACAGGCGATGAAATTCTAGCGATTTAGCATGACCTCTCGGTAGTGAGGCTCGACGGGGTGATGGGGTGGTTCTGCTGGGTGAACTGCTTGGGGCTGGTGTCGCAGCATGTGGTGCAGGGCAGCGGTGTCTACGGTGAGCACCCGTCCCTGATCAACCAGTTGTCGTCCCTGCACCCATGCGGCTTCAACTACGTCCGTAGGTCGTCCCAGTATCAGCAGTTGTAGCGGGTTGTTGCGGGGCAGCATTGAGGGGTGGTTGAGGTTGTAGAGCACCAAGTCGGCGTCCATGCCGGGGGTAATGGTGCCGGTGCGATCGCCCAAGTTCACCCCTTTAGCTCCGCCCATCGCCGCCATCTGCACCGCCTGCTCGGGAGTCAGCCAGTGCTCATAGTCCTGATCGGTCACCGTGTGCAAAATCGTGCCGAGCTTGATGGCTTCCAGCAGATGCTGGGCATCGTTGCTGGCGGCTCCATCGCAGCCAAAGCTGACGTTCAGTCCCGCTTGCAGGCCCTTGAGAACAGGAGCCAAACCGCTGCCCAGGCGCAGGTTGCTGACCGGATTGTGAACGAGGGTGGATTCAGTTCTTGCCAGTAGCTCAATATCGGCATCGTCAATCCAAACCCCGTGGGCGACGGAGGTGCGGGGGGTGAGGCAGCCCAAATTCTCTAGGTGCTGGACGGCGCTGATGCCGTAGCGCTCTTGGGCGAGGCGCTGCTGGGCGCGGGTTTCAAGCAGGTGGGTGTGGTAGCAGAGGTTGAGGCGATCGCTCAACTTCCCGCAGCCCGCCAGCAATTCGTCAGAGCAGCGATGAAACCCCGTCGGCCCTACGCCGATGTAGATGCCTTGGTTGGGGTCGTGGAATTCCGCCACGATCGCCTCCATCATCGCCAGCAGCTCTGCCGCCGATTGCGGCGACGCCGCCTGGGGCAGCAGGCACCCCCTCGGGAATCCCGAGGCAAAGGGCAAATCTTGAATCAGCGGCGCGATCACCGCGCGAATGCCTACGGCTTTGTAGCCCCGCACCAGCGCATCCACTGTTTCCATCTCCTGATGCGGGAGAACGTAAGCGTGATCCATGACGCAGGTGCCGCCGGAGAGTAAGGTATCCACCGCTGTGCTGACCGCGCCCCAGTAGAACTGATCGAGCTGCCGAGGGGTGGAGTCGAACACGTTGGCCAGCCACAGTTCTAGCGGCAGTTGGGGAATGAGCCCCCGCTGCCACACCTGAGACGAATGGGTATGGCCGTTGACAAACCCCGGCAGCAGCAGTTTGTCGGTACCGTCGATGAGGCAGGGGGCGACGGGGAGGCTGTTGGCGGGGGCAACGGTGTGGATGCGATCGCCCATCAGCAGCACATCGACCAATTCGAGGCTGCCATTTTGGAGCGTGAGAACGGATTGGATGAGGGTTTGCATAGGAATTTTGGATTTTGGATTTTGGCGACTTGAGGGGCTGGCTGGCTGGAGGGTGGTCTAGAGCATTGGTAGAGTAGAGCTAGAAACCCGTAG
Source organism: Leptolyngbya sp. CCNP1308 (assembly GCF_034932455.1). Taxonomy (NCBI): domain Bacteria; kingdom Bacillati; phylum Cyanobacteriota; class Cyanophyceae; order Leptolyngbyales; family Leptolyngbyaceae; genus Leptolyngbya; species Leptolyngbya sp. CCNP1308. Next base: position 166,380 of record NZ_JAYGIH010000072.1, read on the forward strand.
CCGATGAATTATGTCCACAGGTGTTAGAGGATGTTTGAAAAGTCCTATTTCTTGTAGCAAAAGTGGAGATCCCCCTAAATCCCCCTTAAAAAGGGGGACTTTTACCCCCCTTTTTAAGGGGGGCAGGGGGGATCGGCAGGTGACTAAAACTACAGCAAATCACTTTTCAAACGCCCTCTTAGCTCGACTTTATCCAAATATCCGTATTCACTGAACGAGGCACCAAGGCTTTTACAGGATGTAGCCAGGTCTTTTTCCAGGATTGCTGCCTAGGGCTGACATCTGAAAACTCAGAAGCCTTATGGGGAGAGGGCTTTGTCTTCTGAACTGCACCTAAATCCAAATGGATAAAGTCGAGCTTAGTACAAACGAGGTTCTCAGCCAAATTAGGGCCCATAGAATGACCCTCGAAACAATGGGGGTGAAGTCGCTTGGGTTGTTTGGCTCTGTCGCTCGCCATGAAGCCGATGCCGAAAGTGACGTAGATATTTTGGTGGAATTCTCTGAGCCAGTGGGGTTTTTTCAAGTCTTTGATATCCAATACTTTTTAGAAGATTTGCTTCAGTGCTCCATTGACCTGGGCACGGTAAACCCTCTAAAAGAACACCTGCGAACCCCTGTTTTAGAGGATATGATTCGTGTCTTCTAGGGATTGGCGATCGCGAGTTCAAGATATTTTGCTCGCCATTGGAACAATTCAGCAGCGTACTCAAGGTCTTGACTTTCAGGCGTTTGAAGGCAATCCAATTCTCGTTGAGTCGGTGATCTATCAGCTCATTGTCATTGGTGAAGCTGCCGCCAATATTCCCCAAGACATTAACCAGCAGGCTCCAGAACTGCCCTGGCGGTAGATGACCGATATGCGCAACATCATGGCCCATGCGTACTTTCGAGTAGAGCGCACTATGGTTTGGGAAACCGCTGACAGCAACCTAACGCCGTTAATCGAGCCGTTACGCACCTTGCTACACAATGAATCTATCTAGCTGTACCGAACCTATACCTCAGCCAAAATATGCGCCTTGTCTTGAGCTGACCCATGGGCCTTGATCAGGGCGGCAAGCTGGCGGCGCATGATGATGCCAGGCTGGTCTGAAGGCATGTGCTGCTCCGCCGCCACGTCCACCGGGGTGTCGGAGTCGGTGGATTCGAGCACGACTTTGTCTTCGTCCACCACCTGGCGATCGAAGGCGACGATCGCCTCGGCGCTGGCGTCGGCCTCGCTATCGTTGCGAACGCAAAACTGCACGATTTGGGAGGTGCGATCGCCCACCGGAGTCGCCGCCGTAAAGATCAGGTGCATCAGTCCGTTGGGATAGGTGATTTTCAGCGTGCGGCTAAAGGGCACGTACCAGGTGGACTCAATGTCTCGCAGGGTTAGGCTGTCGGGAATGTTGAGAAGCTGCTGCTGGAGCGGCGGGTTGACCACGGGCACGGTGGCGTAGGCTTTGAGGCCCAGGTCCAGGGGCACCAGCTCCGACTTGACGGGTTTGGGCTGCTCCGTCACCCCAAACGATTCGGCGTGGACGATGCTGAAGTGGGCATTGTCGAAGGAGTTCTCCATCACCCGCAGGCCGCTGCACTGCCAGGGTTCATAGAACTGGGGAATCAGCCGATTTTCGGGAGCGTCGGCCTCAGGAATTTCGGGCAGGGGCAGCAGGGGATCGTCGGCTAGACAGACCCAAGCATAGCCGTAGCGCTCGGCACAATGGAAGGCCTCGACTCGGTAGGCCTTGGGAATCGCCGCACCGGGGTCGAGCTGGGGGACTTTGGTGCAGGATCCAGATTTGTCGTAAGCCCAGCCATGGTAGGGGCAGCGCACGCAGCCCTCTTGCACAATGCCCATGGAGAGTTTGGCAGAGCGGTGGCAGCAGCGATCGCGCAATGCAGCCGGTTCCCCCTCCGCCGTCAGCCACAGCACCAGGGGTTCGCCGAGCAGCGTGAAGGATTGGGGGCCGTCAATGAGATCGACGATCGGCATGACGGGGTACCAAAATCGCCGCAGCACGGGTTCTTGGGTAACGAGCATGGGGTTCTCCAAAGGGTGGATGAGGGGGTTAGGACTTAGGATTGTTGAGCTTGAGACTGTTGCCAGTGCTTCATTTCTTCGGCAATGAAGTGGTTGACCAGGTCGCGGTAGAGGGCGGCGATCGCATCACCGTTCAGCCCTTCTTCCTCGGCCCAAACCCGGCGCTGCTGGAGCATAGCCTGAAAGCGATCGGGGGCTTTAACCGCCGCCTCGCTGGTTTTGAACTTAGAGGCGGCTTTGACGTAGGCAAACCGCTGGCCGAGTAGGGCGATCACTTGGCGATCGAGGCGATCAATTTCGGCGCGAATTTCGGCCATATTCTGGCACTGATCGGGGGTATTCATAGGCCCGTAGGGAGATGGAGCGATGCGTCACATTAACCAACGCTAGCCTCTTCCAGAATTTTGGGCGCTGGAGATGACGGATGATCTGGTCGTCGCTGTTCGACTTCGCCGTGGGCCTTCAGCAGCTTAGCTAAGCGGTGGCGCATGAGAATGCCGGGGCGATCGCTCGCCATATGCTGTTCTTCGGCCAGAGTTAGCGGTGCATCGTAGTCGGTACCTTCGAGAATTACGCGATCTTCGGAGGTCACCTGGCGATCGAAGGCGATGATGTCGGCGGCTTTGGCCTCGGCTTCTGTATCATTGCGCAGGCAGAACTGCACCACCTGGGAGTGCTGATCGTCGATGGGGGTGTACGCGGTGAAGATCACGTGCTCTAGCCCGTTGGGATACTGAATTTTCAGCGTGCGGGCAAAGGGCATGTACCAGGTACGGGTGTTGGTGCGGATAGTTTTCTCCCCCTCAATGCCCAGATTTCTCTTTTGCAGATCGGGGTTGAGCACCTCTAGCCAGTGCTTCATCACAAAGCCAAAGTCGGTCTCGGTAACGTTGTCAATCGGCGGCGGCTGGGGGTTCGCCATATCGCCCCAGGAGCTAGCGTGGACGAAGTTCCCGTGGGCGCTGTCGAAGGAATTTTCAATGGCGCGCAGCCCTCCCACCTGCCACGGCTCGTAAAATTCGTGGATGAACCGAAAGTTAGTGTCAGCAAATTCAGGAATCTCGGGAATCGGCTGGAGGGGGTGTTCATCTAGGCAGACCCAGACGTAGCCGTAGCGCTCAACGCAGTGAAAGGCATCGACTCGATAGGTCTTGGGGATCGCTGCGCCCGCATCGAGCTGAGGTACGTTGGTGCAGGTGCCGCTGGCATCGTACTGCCAGCCGTGGTAAGGGCAGCGCACGCAGCCATCTTTGACAATACCTTTCGAGAGCTGAGCCGAACGGTGACAGCAGCGATCGCGCAGGGCAGCGGGCTTGCCGTCGCCATCAATCCACAGCACCAGCGGTTGTTCTAGCAGGGTAAAGGATTGCGGGCCATTGAGCAGATTGTCGAGGGGAATAACGGGATACCAAAATCGCCGCAGGACGGGTTGTTGAGTGGTGAGCATGGGTTAGGTGGGAGTAGGTAGGTGGATGGGGTGGAGAGAAATTCAAAATTCAAAGTTCAAAATTTTGCATTTTGCATTCGCCCTAGTTCTCGTGTTTTATGGCGCTGGCGTGCCAGTCTTTGAGCAGATAGTTCGACAGGGCCGAGAGCAGGGCAAAAATGGCGATACCCGACACCGTGATCAGCAGCAGCGCCGCAAACATGCGGGGAATTTGCAGGTTGTAGCCCGCCATCAAAATTTGGTAGGCCAACCCCGATTCGGCACCACCCGTCCCGGCGACGAATTCTGCGACTACGGCTCCAATTAACGCTAATCCGCCACTAATTCGCAGCCCGGCTAAGAAATAGGGCAGGCTGGTAGGCAGGCGCAGGTGCCAGAGGGTCTGCCAGCGGTTGGCCTTGTTGAGCTTAAACAGGTTCACTAACGAGGGATCGGTGCTGTTCAGCCCCAGCACCGTATTCGACACGATGGGGAAAAAGGCCACAATCCAGGCACAGACCACCAGAGCGGCGAAGGTGTTGCTTTTCAGCCAGATGATGATCAGCGGCGCAACGGCGACAATCGGCGTGGTTTGCAGCAGCACCGCGTAGGGAAAAAAGCTGCGCTCGATCCATTTACTCTGGGCAAAGAGAATGGCGACGAACAGGCCCGAGACGGTCGCCAGCACCAGGGCGGTGAAGGCAATCTTCATGGTCACAAACCAGGAGGGGATTAGCGTTGGCCAGTCCGTCGCCAGGGTTTGCAGAATCAGCAGGGGGCCGGGCAGGATGTAGGCGGGCGTATTGGTGATCCGCACGGCCAGTTCCCACAGGGTGAGCAGAACTAGGCCGACCATCACCGGAGCCAGCACGTCGGGGGAGAGGAGCGCCTTGAGCCACCGGGGCTGGGTTTGGGGTTGTTCTAGGGCGGGAGAGAGCATGAAAGTACCAATTTTGGATTTCGGCTTTTCCGGCTCCCCTCTCCCCTGGGTGAGGGGTTGGGGGAGAGGGCGTTGGGGGGTGGTGGGCAGTGCCCACCCTACAGGGGAATGCCTCCTACAACGCCAGCGCCATAGCCTCGCCCATGGCCTCGGACAGGCTGTGGGAGACATCGCGGCAGTAGCGGTTGAACTGGGCGGAGGTGCGGTAGTCGGGGTCGCGGGGGTGGGGGCTGTCGATCGCAATTTCCGCCACCACTCTTCCCGGTTTCGAGGCCATCACCACCACTCGGTGGGCCAGGTATACCGCCTCATAAATGCTGTGGGTGACAAACAAAATCGTCAGGTTGCGCTGATGCTGGAGCTGGAGTAAATCCTGGTTGAGCTTGCCTCGGGTCATCTCATCCAGCGCGCCGAAGGGTTCATCCATCAGCAGCACGCTGGGGCGGGTGACCAGGGCGCGGGCGATCGAGGCCCGCATTTTCATGCCGCCGGAGAGTTCGCGGGGGTAGACGCGCTCGAAACCCTGGAGACCGACCTGGGCGATCGCCTCCGAAACCAGCTCCAGCGCCTGCCGTTTGGGCACCCCCGCCAGCTTCAGCGGCAGGCGAATGTTGTCGATCACCGTGGCCCAGGGCATGAGCGCCGCTTCTTGGAAAACGTAGGCCAGCTTGTGACTGTCGCTGCTCTGCCAAGTCATGCGCCCGGTGGTCAGATCGCCCAGTTCTGAAATAATTCTCAGTACCGTACTCTTCCCGCAGCCCGATGGCCCCACCAAACTGGTAATCGTCCCCGGCTCCACCGCCAGGTTAAAGTCTTGCAGGGCTACTGTGCCGTTGGCATAGGTTTTGCCCACATGCTCCAGGGTGAGGATGGGTTGGGTCTGCATGGCGATCGCATTGGGTAACGTTGAAACAATCATCGGCCAAACCTCCGGCCTGGAGGGTCGAGAGTGAACAATTCGATAGCGGGCGGATAGGCGTACTTTGGTTTGAATTTTTAAGGAGGTTAGGCTATGCCATCCCCTGCTGGGAGGGTTGCCCAGAGGGCGGGGTGAGTTTAGCTCTGATACGCATCAGCCCCTTTGTTCACAAAGTCCAGAGAATACGCCTGCTTATAGTCCACCGAGGCGTCAAACGCGCCCAGGTCGGCCATAGTGGTAAAAATCTCCTGCCAGCGCTCCGCCGTCATCGCCCCAATGCCCTGGGTTTCGGCATCGCCGCTATTGATAATGCCGTACTCATTGAGCTTTTCTAAGCCAAAGGCTAGCTGTTCGTCGCTCATCTCGGGGTTGTCTTGCTTAATCAGCTCGTTGCCGGGGGCCGGGTCTGCTAAGTAGCTATACCAGCCCTTAATCGAGGCATCTACAAACCGTTGCACCAGGTCGGGGTTGCTCTCCATAATTTCGCGGCGGGTCTCAATGGTGGTGGTGTAGTTGGGATAGCCATGGTCGGCCATCAGCAGTACCACCGGCTCAAAGCCACCCTCCTTTTCAATGGCAAAGGGTTCTGAGGTAATGTAACCCTGCTGCACCAAGTTTTTGTCAGCCACAAACGGCCCCACGTTGAAGGTGTAAACCCCCATCTGGTCGTCACTCAGGCCATACTTTGCCTTGATGAAGGGCCAGTAGGTGGTGTGGGCACTGGTGGACATCAAAATGGTTTTGCCCTTCAGGTCTTCAAAGGATTCAATACCCACATCGGGGTGAGCCATTAGACCCTGGGGGTCTTTCTGAAAGATCGCCGCCACGGTCACCTTGGGCACCCCTTCTTGAATGGAGTTGATGGCGTCGATCGCATAGCCCATCTTGAAATCCTGCGCCCCAGCCATCAGCAGCTGGTTGCCATTCACCTGGGGGCCACCCATGCTGATGGTCACATCCAGCCCATGCTCGTTATAAATGCCCGTGGCCACGGCCTGGTAAAAACCGCCGTGCTCGGCCTGGGCAAACCAGCTGGTGCCAAAGGTCACTTTATCTAGCTCACCTTCACCAGGGGCCGCAGCCGAGTCAGCGGGAGCCGTCGCACTGGGGGAACCGCCACAGGCAGCCAGCACCCCGGCCCCCAGAGCCAGAGAGCTATAGCGGAGAAATCGACGCCGATTGAGCGCTACGGCAAACGCATCTGCACTACGAGAAACTGTCATGGCAAAACGCTCAGCTAGAGGAGAACAACAGCAAAACCTTCCAGACCGGGAGCCAACTACGACTCCCCAAGAAATTCTTAACCCCTAGTATTCAGAACCTAGGAGGTTGCGTATACTAGACATACACCGCTGAATGCCTTCGTGAATTCAACGTTGTATACAAGAAACGTTAAGGGCTTTAATCCATCGCTTCTGTAGCCTTTGGCACTATTTTTTGTTCATCCTGACATCTGGAGTGCGATCGTGGTCAAAGCAGGTTTTCAGGCTCCTGGGGCTCAGACAGCCAAGGCCCAAGCCCCCCCGGCAGGTCGTAAACCATCGGGCAGCAGCGTCGATCGCATCTATCAGCAGCTCAAGCAAATGGCGATGACCTACAAGTTTCGCCCCGGCGAACCCCTCAACGAGGTAGAACTAGCCGCCTCCTTCGGCGTCAGCCGCACCCCTCTGCGCGAAGTGCTCAACCGCCTGGTGGCCGAGGGGTTACTCGACTTCGTGCCCCGCAAAGGTTTCTCCTGCAAACCGCTGGATACCAAGCGCGTCTTTGACCTCTACGAAGTGCGCTGCGGCCTGGAGATGATGAGCGCCAAGCTGGCTACCCAGCGCGCTAGCGACGACGAAATCGATGCCCTCATTCAATTTTGGAAGGCCGCTGCCGAAAAGTTTTGCACACTTACCCCCGTAGACTGCGCCCGCTGCGACGAAACCTTCCACGAGCGGCTGGCAGAGCTATCGCAGAACAGCGAGCTGCTGCACATGCTGCAAAACGTCAACGCCCGCGCCCACTACCTACGACTGATCTCAATGGAGCAAGAGCCCTACCGCCGCAACACCTGCGCCGAGCACCAGCTAATTTTGCAGGCCATCCAAGACCGCAATGTGGAGGCGGCGGTGAACTGTATGGCCGCTCACGTCAGCCTGCGCCAAGAGCAGCTGGTGGAAGTCATTAAAGAAGGCGTGGCACGGCTCTACATGAGTTGAGCAAAAAATGTTAAATAGACGTCAAAAAATTTATGGAAAACCAAGATCTACCCGAAGACGTTCAGGAGTTGATTAAGCAACTGCCTGAAGACCGTCAAGAAAATCTTAAAGAAATAACTCAATCCGCAGTCAGGTATATGGAATCCGTTGTCTTACCTAGACAAGATTTTGTATATCCTGAAGCGCAAGAATCACTTCAACTGCCTTTAATAAAAGATATTCAACATCAAAGCTTAGAGTTTGATACTGTTGTCCTAGAGGATAACGAAATTAAAACCATTCACAAGACGGCCCAATATTTTACTGAAGATTTAGGAAGCGATACTAAGCTGGACATGATTTTGATTCCCAGCGGAGACTTCACCATGGGTTCGCCTGAGGAGGACACTTACGTCGGCTCGCCTCCACCGCATGAAGTGACAGTTTCTGAGTTTTATATGGGCAAGTTTCAGGTTACGCAAAAGCAGTGGAAAGTCATCATGCAGCATAATCTTTCTTCCCATGAAGGCGATGATCTGCCTGTGGAAAATGTTTCATGGTGTGACGCTATTGAGTTTTGCACGAGGGTTTCTGCACTAACAGGAAGGAGTTACAGATTACCAAGCGAAGCCGAGTGGGAATATGCCTGCCGTGCTGGTACTACTACTTACTATAGTTTTGGTTCAGAAATTAACACTCGACTCGCGAATTACTGGGATATGGATGCTTCTGAAAGCTTGCCTGTAGAAGCCCCTATTCCATCAGAGGGGTGTGTAGCGGCTTACAACCCAGATGGAGTGCAGTACTTGCAAACAATGCCGGTTGGCAGTTATTTCCCAAATGCATTTGGGCTTTACGACATGCACGGTAATGTTTATGAGCTTTGCCAAGATGCCTGGCATTATGACTACACAGGCGCACCTAACGATGGCAGTGCATGGGGAAGTGGAAGAGATACAGGCTTAGTTGTCATTAGAGGCGGTTCATTTGATTACTACGATTTCAACTGCTGCTCAGCATTTCGCTCTGATACCGGAATAAGTTACAGGTATCACGGTACTGGGTTTCGAGTTGCGTGTTCAATAAGTGATTTGAGAACAACTTAAATAGTATTTTTTCCATTGCGTCGATAAATCTAATTGTGATGAAGCGAGGCATTCGTATAACTAAAGTTAGGCTCGACAACGATACGGTTGAACTGAGAATCTCTGTGTCAGGCGGAGAATCGCTATTCTCGAATCGGGTCTATGTTGGGTACTCGCAGCTTGCTGATATTGTTGCACAGCTTGATGTATTTAAAGACCATATCTACGGCGGCCTGCTAGATATCCAATTTGGGGAGTTTGGCCCAGAGTATGCTATGGGAGCATTTCACGCACGGTTTCATTTTGCGAAGCCAGGTGAACTTTACATCAGTTGTAAGCAGCAGTCAGAATTCAAAGATTTTTCGGTCACAAAAGTCGCTAGTGAAGCAAAATTTTATTTAAAAACAGAGCCTGCTCTCTTGGATAATTTTTTAAATGATTTAAAGAGCCTCTATGAGAAGAGAAGTGAGGAAGCTTATCTTGAAACGATCTGATTAGAGCTTTTTTAGCGATCGCATCCATACCAATTATTCTACAAACCCCCGAGACCGATACAGTTCTAGGTCATTTTTGCCGAACAGTTCTGCAAAGCTGAACTGTTGCGGTAGCAATTCGCTGTAGCTGCATCTGTTCCGGTCGCCGCAGGTACACGAAAATTGAGCTATCGAACACAGCGATCGCGGGTTTTACCCAAACGAGCGGCGTTCCTCCCTCAAACTTTCTGACTAGTCGGAGGACGATCGCCATCATCAAGCTTGTCGTCCCTTCTGTCGGCCTGTGAGGCATTGGGGGTGGCTGGATTGCGCGATCGCTTGGCAAAACATGGTCACACCACAACATAAAAGGAGCTAGCATGCTTAGAGCCAATCACATTTCCAAAACGGTTCACAACCCTCAGGGCTGGACCCAACGCCTGCAAAACGCAATGACTCAGTTTTGGCGCTTTAGTAGTTTCTATGGTGACTACCAGTCTCTGCCTCCGGCGGAACGGCGACGGTTTGTTATCGAGCGACAAAAGCGAGACCAATAAGTTGCCCCTAAGTTGGCGAAACAGTGATTTGCTGGCTGCATTGGGGGGATGGTGGGCAGTGCCCACCCTACATTTAGGGTAAGTCGATGTTGCTTAGTTCGGCTTGCAGAGCGGCGATCGCATCGTATTCCCGCTCAAACACCACCGTCAGGTGCTCGAACACCGGCAAAATCTTTTGGTAGGCCCGCACATTCTCTGCGATCGGCTGGTGGCGATAGGTTTCGCCAATCATGGTTGATACTGCATCTAGGGAGGGCACTCGGCGCAGGGCGTAGAGGCCCAGCACTGCCGCCCCCAGGCACGAGCTTTCGTAGTGCTCCGGAATCGTCACCTCGCGGTTAAAGATATCGGCCATCATCTGTCGCCACAGGGGTGACTCGGCAAAGCCCCCCGTCGCCTGAATTAGAGTGGCGGGGCCAGCAAAATCTTCTAGCGCCTTAAGCACCAGGTAGAGGTTGTAGACAATGCCCTCCAGCACCGATCGCACCAGGTGAGACTTGGTGTGCTTGACGCTGAGGCCAAAAAGCGAGGCCCGCGCATTGGCATTCCACAGAGGCGATCGCTCGCCCATTAGGTAGGGGTGAAACAGCAGCCCCTCGGAACCGGCAGGCACCGCCGCCGCCATCTGGGTCAGCAGGCTGTACACATCTTTGCCCAGGCGTTTAGATGTCGCTACCTCGGCATCGGCCAACTGGTCGCGCACCCAGCGCAGGGCAATGCCGCCGTTGTTCACCGCGCCGCCAATCACCCAGTGGTGCTCGGTGAGGGGGTAGCAGAACAGCCGCTCTTGGGGGTCGGTCATGGGGCGATCGACCACGGCCCGCACCGCGCCGCTGGTGCCCACGGTGACGGCGACCAAGCCTGGCGAAATCGCCCCCACCCCCAGATTCGACAGCACGCCATCGCTGGCCCCCGCAATCAGCGGTGTCTCGGTCCGCAGGCCCATGGCCTCGGCCATGGCGGGCTTGAGCCCGGTGAGCACGGCAGAGGTGGGCACCAGTTCTGACAGGGAAGCGGGGGTGACTCCGGCGATCGCCAGCGCCTCCGCATCCCAATCCAGAGTCTCGATATTCAGCAGCCCCATGGCCGTGGCAATGGAGTGGTCAACTACGTAGCGACCCAGCAGCCGATAAAACACATATTCTTTGATCGAAATAAACCGCGCCGCCCGCTGAAACAGCTCGGGCCGCTCGTGGCGCAGCCAGGCCAGCTTCACCAGGGGCGACATGGGGTGAATTGGGGTGCCGGTACGTCGATAGACGGCGTGGCCATCCATATCGGCCTTGATGCGCTTTTCCCAGCCGGCGCTGCGGTTGTCGGCCCAGGTGATGCTGCGGGTAATAGGCTTACCGGCCGCATCGACCAAAATCAGGCTGTGCATCGCCGAGCTAAAGCAAAGCCCCAACACCTGGGAAGGGTTGAGCACGTAGGCTTCCATCAGCCGCCGCACGGTTTTGACCACGGCGGCAAAGATCTCCTCCGGGTCTTGCTCGGCGGTAGCGACATCGGGGGTGTAAAGGGGATAGGTGACCAGGGCTTTGCCCACCACCTTGCCCGCCTCGGTAAACAGCACCGACTTGGTGCTGGTGGTGCCAATATCGACCCCGATGATGTAGTTTTGGTCAGTCATAGTGAGGAAGGGTGTGAGAAAGGTTGACGGGGGGCAAACGCTGTAGGGGCAAACGATCGTTTGCCCCTACAGCGTTTGCCCCTATAGAAAGAGACTCACGATCAGCATAATCCCCAGGCCCACCAGGCCAACGATGGTTTCCATCACCGTCCACGATTGCAGGGTCTGCTTCTCGGTCATGCCCAAAAATTTGCCCACCAGCCAAAAGCCCGAATCGTTGACGTGGGAGAGCACCGTGGCACCCGATGCGATCGCAATTACAATCGCCGCCACCATGGGGGCTGAATAGTTGGCCATCTCCACAGCCGGAGCCACCAGGCCCGCCGCCGTCACCATCGACACGGTGGCTGACCCCTGGCTGACCCGCACCACCGTGGCAATCAAAAACGCCAGCAGAATGATCGGCAAATTTGAGGCGGCCATCGCCCCGGCCAGGGCTTCTCCGACCCCGGTTTCAATCAGAGTACGGCCAAACACGCCGCCTGCCCCGGTGACCAAAATGATCATGCCGATGGGCTCAAACGACTTGGTGGCAATGCGCTGAATGTCGTTGCGGGTGTAGCCCCGCATAGTGCCTAAAAAGTAGAACGACAGCAGCGTCACCAGGGTAAGCGCCACAAACGGGTGCCCAATAAAGGCCGCCCAGTTGCGCACCGCGTTGCCCTCGGGCAGCGTTACCCCCAGCACGGTGTTGAGCAAAATCAGCACCAGGGGAATCGCCACCAGGGTGATCACCATCGTAAAGCTGGGCAGGTCTTTGAGCGGTGTGCCCTGGGGCGGTGGGGCAGCTTCTTCCATCTCGGCGGGGACGTTGAGGTGAATTTTGCCCGCAATTTTTTTGCCGAAAAAGACCCCTCCAATGGCCATGGCCGGAATGCCCGCGATCAGGCCCATGAGAATCACCCAGCCCAGGTCGGCTCCAATCAGCGAGGCCACTGCCACCGGCCCCGGCGTCGGCGGAATGAATGAGTGGCCCACCGCAATGCCTGCCACCAGCGGAATGGCGTAGTAGAGCAGCGATCGCCCCGTGCGCCGTCCCAGGCTATACACCAGCGGAATCGACAAAATCAGCGCCACATCAAAAAATACCGGAATGGCAATCACTAGCCCGGCCAGGCCCAAGGCCCACTGGGCATTGTTTTCGCCAAACTTTTTTACCAGGGAGTTGGCGATCTGCTCGGCCCCGCCCGACACCTGCAACATCTCGCCAAACATCGCCCCCAGGGCAATCACAATGGCGATGTAGCCCAGGGTATTGCCCATCCCCGTCTGAATCACCCCGGCAATTTCAGCGGGGGGAATGCCGCCAATAACGGCGACGAAAAGACTCACCAACAGCAGGGCCAAAAAGGCCTGCAGCCGCACCACAATCACTAAAAAAAGCAGCAGGGCAATGCCCAACACTGCAATAAACAACAACGAAAAAGTAGACATCTTTGAAAACCCTAAACATCGATCATCGAGCAGCCATCTCACCCAACGCTTTGCGCCGCAGGGGAGTTTTAATCGTCACAAGTAGGCTAAAAATTTCTGGATTTCAAAAAGGTCAATCAGCCAAAAGACAGATATTTTACAATCGATGCCCCGCAATGAAAGGCTTGAGGCAACTATTCAACCTAGCTCAGACGCTATCTAAACCGCAACTCTGGCGCTAAACCAGGGGCGAACGCCCTCGATTCAGATTCAGCAGTTATTGTCATCAAAAAATCAGAAGAAAATAAAGTCTCTGTTTTTCTGAGACTCTAGTGCCGAAATTTCGTGTCAACTTTTATCTTAAAAAGAAAGGGTCAGTAAATATGAATCTGATTTACAAAAATAAACTGATATCCCATAAAAATGGAGAGATGACTGTTATCAACAAGACATCTCTCCATCGTTTCATCTGAGCAAAGTTGCCCCTAGCCCTTCATTAGTCGTCCAGAGTTGTAGCTTGCACAGCTCCGGCGTGCCGATTGGCAGTGCCCCGATAGCAGCCGCAGCAGATGCCGCTCGTCATGGTGTGCCGCCCTCGACTCGCGCCCTGGGGCACTGCCCCAATTGTCTGCTGCGATCGCCCAAAATGTCGTTCGTCAGCGTAGACTTATCCACCCTCGCAGCCTCGATCAGCGCTAGGGTAGGCCGTAAGTGCTGGGTAGGGCAGGCCGCTGCCCCTGCCTCAGGCAGAGCGTCGCCAACCTTGAAATAAATCTATAAATCCTGAGGGGGTGACTAAAATTCTGGCTCATTCAGGGAACACTAGCGCCCAGAGAACTTTCTCTAATAAACCAGTGACTGTTTAAGGGATAGTGATGATTAATGTTACTGCGGCTATCTTGTTAGCTCTTGGCATAACACTAGACTCTCTAGGAGAAAACTATACGCTTTTGGCGGCGATCGGCATTTTGTTCGCCATGGCGTTCTTCTTATTAATGTATCTGCAATATCCAGTTCTATTTACCGGCGCAGCGCGATATCCCTTAGCCAGAAAGTATTTTCCCCTTGTCCGCTGGGCCATCTTTGGCGTTTACTTCGCCGACCTGTCTACCACGCTCATGCGCTACTACGACGGCCCCGAGTTGAGCATTTCTGTCCATGCGTACAGCATTTGGGCTGGGGTTTACCTGGTGGTCTACAGCCTAGCCATCTTGACTGGGCCGCCCAAGCAGCGGCGGCGCAAAAAAATCGTCCTTCGCTATGGCCGAAGACGTTGGCAAGAGCAATTAGTCCCTGTTCCGGTCTGATACTCAGCCCAAAATTAACGCATTTAACCCAAATTATTCTCGAATTGTCAATATTCTCTCTCCCTGCCGCTAAAAAAGATAATTGTCTCGATCTAATCTCCAAATCCTTAGGATTGATCGGGATTTGCTTGCTGGCGATCGCAGCAACAGTAAAAAGCCGTCCCCGATTCGGGAACGGCTTTTAGAAGTAGGAGCCCTACAGGAACAGCTAATACGGCTAGCAGGTGGCAGTGGCCAAGTTGCTCTACTGGCCGGATATCGCTTGGCTAGAAAAGGCATCGCCACTGTAGGCAGGGACGCGATCGCCGAAATCAGTGGACTGGCCGGTCACCGACTGCGCCAACTGGTCAAAGGAGTCAGAACGCCAGTTGCGCTCGTGGATGGGCTTGGTTTGCTCGCCCCGAAAGTAAGCCTGGGTACCAATCAGAGCCGCGGCAACCCAGCCAACTACAAAGAGAGAAATCAGTAGAGCAGTCATAGGTAGAACCTCCAGTTCGGGATCGGGACAGTCGCAAAATACGCCGCTTACCAAACTCAGATTGGCAGGCAATGCCGACGCATTTCGCTTATGTAACTTAATGTAAAACAAATGTAACAAAATGTCAAATTAAGTTGCGCCAAGTAAATGCAAGGTGCTAAGCCCTAGGCCGCAACTGCGATCTCCGAGCACCCGGAAACAATGGGCCGCTTTAGGCCTGTCAACCCTTTAGAGCATGAACGGCTCCTGGGCAACCAGCCGCAGCTCTCTAGGGAGACACAAATATTTAAAGAGGCTGTCGGGTACGAGCCCTCTAAAACCACCTAGGATGACATTAAGGGTCATGCGCCAGTGACCAGTCACCGCAAGGGTTCCGAGCGACTGGTTAGACGCGTCAGTCATCTAAAGTGTGCAGGCGATCGCCTCCCTGCGATCGCTCCATCCCAGTCTGCTCTTCACGGCCTGCCCATGTATCCCTACACCCGCTATTCCCTTGATCTCCTCACCCAAAACTACACCCGTGGGCAGCTTCAGTTTCACCATCTCGATCTGCGAAACGTCTCGCTGGAGGGCATCAAGCTGCCCTTTGTAGAATTTATTGACTGCAACCTCTCTGGCTTAAATCTGTCGGGCGCGTTTATGCCTGGGGGCGTGTTTACCCACAGCCTGTTTCGCAAGAGCAAGCTCAACTGGGCTAACTTGATTGGCAGCGACTTTTTTCGGGCCGACTTATCGGCTGTTCAGATGAGCCGGGCGCTGCTGTCAGGGGCCAAGCTGACGGGCGCTAATTTTCAGGGGGCAACGCTCAAGGAAACCGTTCTCAGCGGTAGCGATCTGCGCGGGGCTAACCTCAAGCGGGCCAACTTGCGCGGCGCTAACCTCAGCTACGCCAACCTCCAGGGAGCTGACCTGCGCGACGCTGACCTCACTGACACCGATCTCGACGGGGCCAATCTGATCGGGGCCATGATGCCTGACAACACCTACATTGACTATCGCTTTGATCTGCTGCCCGCCGGAGCAGACTAGCCTCTATATGGGTTGACGCCCCTGGCTAATTGGCAGTTATCGAGAGGATGAGGCAAGGTGGGCGATCGCGCTAGTGCAGCGCTACCCCGGTGCCCCCAAACAAGACCAAAGACAGAAAAAAGTCGACCATAAAGAGCCCTACCCAGGTGGTAACCACCGCTGAAGTCGCTGCCCGACCGACCGATCGACTACAGGTGGTCGTTAGGCCCCAGGTGCAGCCCGCCAGGGCCACGAGTGCCCCAAACAGAACCGATTTGATCAAAACAGCAACCAGGTCGTTGAGCACCATCAGCGATCGCACCGAGTCTAAAAACTGCCCGACCGGCATTTCGTAGAACAAAAAGGCCACCCCCGCGCCGCCCGCGATGCCCAGCACCAGGCCCAATACCGTGAGTACCGGCAGCATTACGCAGCAGGCCACCACCCGAGGCACTACCAGATAGTCAATCGGATCTGTGCGCAGCACTTTGAGGGCGTCGATCTGGTCGGTCACCTTCATACAGCCAATTTCGGCAGCGTAGGCGGTGCCCACCTGCCCAGCCATAATGGCCGCAGTCAGAATGGGAGCCAGTTCTCGACAAAAGGCCATGGCAAAGGCACCCCCCAGGGCATGCATGGCCCCAAAGCGCTCTAGCTCGCGGGCGGTTTGAATAGTGAAAATCATCCCGGCAAAAACGTTCGTTAGCAGCACGGGGGTGAGGGTCTGTGGCCCCGCTGCAACCATCTGCTCTAGGGTGCGTTGGCGGTTAACTCTAAACCGCAAAATGCGCATCAGCACTTGCCCACCCAAAAAGCAGCCCATCACCATGTGATAAGGACAGGATTTTGGCCGCACTGCCATTGGCGCTCGGGAGTCAGTCCTAGGGCTACAGCCTGAGTTGGTTAGCTCTGGCAGGGCGAGAGAACGCCGCAGGGTTTTGTCGTAGGCCTTAACCATGGCAAAAACTCATAGGGTAGATCGGGCACGGGCAAATTACTAAGCTCAGAGTGCCCCAATAGAGCAGTTCCGTGGATCTATCTTGCAACGGCAGGGACGATAAAAAAGGTCTCCTGCCCCAGGGTCAAACCAAGCGTTTACAACGGCTACACCGTGCTGCAAGCCAGTACAGTCGCCATTGCCAAGACGAGCCCCAAAGGGCAATTGTGATAAATCGTCACCCGAGTGACCTCAATTTACAGAGTCGGCCTGAGTTACTGCCGTTTCTGCGGATAGTTTTTACATTGCTGGCCTAGGGGCGGGGCAAAACCGTCCGGCAGAACGGATCCCAATACTTATGTCACGTCTAGATCAGGCTATAGCTGGCCGATTGGTCAGCTATCCCGCTGCGGCTTCTCAAAAAGCCAAGCAGAATAGTACGCTCTTAGTACATATCCCCAGGAATGTGGTACACTTGTATCATATTCCTTCGGGGCTCTACTCGGTCTGGTGACTGATGGTCAACTCTGCACCAGTCAAAGTAGCCCGAAGGGTGGGGTTTGTAGTTTTTGGCGGCTCTCCACTCGGGTACTGGGCAATGGATTTTCAAAGCATTCAAACCAAACTCACCAATACGGTCAACGCCCTGAGCCAAAGCGATACCACCGTGCAGGTGGACTGGGCGGGGGAACCGGCGCTAGGGTCAGCAGTGAGCAACGCCAAGCCTATCCCTGGAGGGTCGTCGCGCCCCGGCGTCGATTTTTCCACCGCTGTTGCGGCGCTGCAGTGGCGAGCCGAACAGGGAGCCACTGAGCCAGCAACCGATTCGCCGACTGGCTCAGCACCTGCGGAAGTTTATCTCAAACGCCTAAACGCCATGGCCCAGCGGATCAACCAGCTGTCGTCAGAGCAGGAGCGGGCGATCGCAGAAATGCAGCTTATTCGTGTTCGCCTGGCCCGCGTGTATCCCACCGTCAATCTCCAGGGACAGCCGATTGACCCCCCCGAACTCGACACCGATCGGGCTGTGCTGGCCTCGGCGGAGATAGATAATCAGGGCAACATCGTGCTGGCCTATCGAACCGCTCGCCCCAGCCCACCGCTTGGGCCTCGGGCTAACCCTATCCCTGCCGAGGAGCTGGCGGGCCATCTGCGCACCACCTACGGATCGCCTAGAAACCGAGGCCGAGGCCAGTGGAGCGCCCTTGCCACAGACCTGTTGGCCCTAGGGCAAGAGCCTGCCCAACTGATCGCTCAACTGAGTCGCACCCTCTGGGATGCCGGGTTGGCGATCGCCCGATTTGTCACCCCTCGCCAACCCAGGCCCCGCACCCCTAGTCGCCCTCTGGGGCATTCCACTGGGGGCGCGTCTCTCTCCCTTGTCGATGGGGTGCTGTGGCTGGGGGGTGGAGTCATCGGTCGACTGGCGCTCAATCTTCTGTTGGCTGCATTTCCGGCCCTTTGGTCGGTGGCGGTGGCAGCGATTACCGCCATCACCGCCTATGCTCTCTACCGAGCCACCCTGGCCCCCAAACTGGCCTTTGGCCCAGCTATTCGGGTGTTTCTATTGGTCTTAGGGCTGGTGGTGGGCGGCCAACTCTAGTGCGGTGTAGCTCCATTCTTCACTGAGTTTCAAGGAGTCAGCTTATGGTTTCAATGCATCCGCAGGGGGAGAGAATCACCCTGGCAACCGCCAAGCCCTTTATCGCCGGAGGAATTTTGCTGGCCATTGGGCTGCTGGCTATTGACGGTGAGGGGGTGGGGGGCTGGTTGCAGGCCGCCAGCCCTCAGAGCGCCGAGGGGTGCGAAAAAATTGTGCAGAGTACGGCCCAGCTCAGCCGTGAACAGCTCGCTCAGCTGCTGGTAGTACCCGAGCGAGACCCTAAAGAAAACGTGCGCAAGATTGTGGCCGAGCCCTACTGCAGTCTGTCCCAGCTCCAGGTGCGCTCTGGGGTGGTCTCAGAGCGCGAAGCCTACCCGATGGCTTGGGATCCTACCGTTCAACTAGTAATTTTGTACGAAAATGACGAGTACGCAGGCTACCGCTTTCGGTTTCAATAGTGCTCTGCTGTTGGTGAGCCAGTTTGGCTGGGGATGTTCGAGCCTGTGGGCGAAACGGCCATTGTTTCAGCCCAAATTTCCACGCTTGGGTGCACTGCCCCCTCGTCTAGGTCGGTTGGCCCTGGGGCTGGGCTTAGGCCTACTGATGGCTGGCCTGGGCAGCTGTGGCCGGTTGAGTTCAATTACACCCCGTCAGATCGTGCTGAAGCAGGCCTGGGAGATCGAATCGGGCGATCGCGTAGCCGGGCAGTTGGTCACCGGCAGCCTAGGCGATATTTCCCTGCGACTCCAGGGCGCGCGGCTGCGCGCTCCGTTTACGGGCCAGGTAGAGCTGGCCGCTAAGGGATTCAACTGCATTTATTTTTCGACCCCCGAGGTACCGGCCTACCTGTTTCGCTACTGCGGCGTTAGCCAACCGCGCGTGGGGCCAGTGGAGGCCGGTACCGTCATGGGGCGCGGGCGCTACATTCACTTTGCCACCCTGCGACGCCAGCCCGATGGCTCTTGGGCCATGGTTGAGCCCTCCGATCGCGTACTGGAGCGATCGCTCAATCGTCCGCCACCCCGCCTACCGTTCTAGGCCCAGCCGTACTTACTTCAGAATTCACGCTTCCTGCTTAGCACCCCAATATTCTCGGCAATCTATCCCCCGCTGCCCCATGAAGCTACATCCCACTCTTCTAGCCGCCAGTGTTCTGCTAGCCCTGTTTAGCCCCACTGCCGTACGGGCCGACGACGGCATTCTCAGCTTTGAGCTCGCACAGCCTCAGTGGGCCAAGCAGCCCCCCGTTGTCGAAGCCGCGGCCGCGGTCCCAGCGGTAGACATCACCAATCAGCCCCTGCCTATTCCGGCCCAGGCCATCAACCCGCCCATGCGCTACCACTCACCCCAGCAGCTTCCCGCTGGGGTGTATCGGCGCGGGGTCGCCGTAGGCCTCAACGAAAGCACGTCGGCCACCGCCCTGCTGCCCCCGGCTCCGCCGTTGCCCGAGGCCCCAGTGATGGTGGCAGCAGCTCCCCCGCCTGCCCCCGAGCCCCAGGCCGAGCCCCCCAAAGAACCCCCGATCTTAGCCCTCGACTTTGGCCTAGAGCCATCGGCCGCAGTGGTTATGGCCCAGGCCAAGGCAGCTGAGCCCAAAGTTCCGGCGAATCCGCTGCCGGGTTTGTTTGAAGGCAATTCAGACTCGCTGGTGGCCTGGGCCGTGGGCAGTGCTGAGGGCACCCGCACCCCCAATGGCGCTATCAATCCTGCCTACTTTGGCCACACTGACCCCGGCAACCGGGTGTGGAACATGGGTACATTTTCTTACCAGCACGGGGCCAACACGCCAGCAGAAGCCGATCAGAAGCAGCTAGCGCGGCTTCAAAACCAGGGCGATGTGCTGCGGGCAAGGGCGCTCAAACACGGCCTCAATCTCACTCTGGAAGAAACCCTCAACGGGCTAGATCTGGCGAATCAGTCGCCCCTGGCGGCGATTGGGCGGGTGGGCTACATTGAGCGGCTGGCTGAAGCTAAAGCCAACGGCTATGAGGGGTCGGAAGCTATTTTAGTCGCCCGCACCCGCTCTTATATCAACCCCAATACCGGACGCTGGAATGCGCCTGGCTTGGGCAATACGGAGCCCAGCATTCGCCGCGATCAGCAGCGTCGCGCCGATGCTGTTGCTAAGGCGATCGCCGCCTATGAAGCCCAAAATCCTGAACTTCATGCTCAGAATTGGGTGCTTACCCCCGCTCCCGAACCAGAAACCCCGGTTGCTCCCGAGATCGCAGCGGCGGAACCTGTGGACGAGGTCCTCCAGATGTGGACTTCTCCCAGCGACTCCGTTGCCCAAGCTGAACCGGCAGAAAACGAGGCGATCGCCGCCGCACCTGACCAGGAAACGACTGATGCAGATCCCTTGGCAGCACTCTGGCAAGTCACCGTCGATCGCTTCTCCCAGGCCGCATTACCGTCTGGGGGCAGCACCTCCCCCCAAATCGCCTCTATTGCTAACGTGCTGTTCAACCGAGGCGATACGCCTCCTCCTACAGCCGCCGCCGGAGCTGACGGCGATTCCCAGATTCTCCCAGAGCCGCCGTCTGACGATAGTGCAAAGCCCGCCGAACTGGAAGCGCTATTGCCCCCAGAGGGCTCACCCGTTACCGATAGCAGCAGTGCAGAGGCTGTAACAGAGGTAGCGCCGCTGGCGATCGCCCCCTCAGCCGAGGTGACAGAAGCAGAGTCCGCTGTGATTCCGGATCGGAGCGATTCGCAAATTGCGCCACCCTCCTGGGCCGATGCCAAGGAAGGCAGTCAGACCGTTGCGACTCCAGGGATGACTGTATCCCCTGTACCTGGGGCAGTTCCCGAAAGCACGGTCTACCTGCCCCAGGCCGACGCCCCAGCGCCCGAGCACCCGGCAGCAGCCACACCCCAGAAAGATGCTGGATCTCCCGCAACCGACCTGACGGCTCCATCTGAACCCTTGGCCGAGTCCCTAGCTCCAACCCCAGAGGCTGCCGAGCCAGTGGCTACCGATGTTGTTCCCGCTTCCCCACCCCAGGCATCGCCCTTAGAGATCCCCAGCCCGGCTGACCTAACGATTGCCCCCGCGCAGGAGGAACCCCTGGGGTTTGAACCGGTTAGCGCCGCCGATCTATCGGCTGAGCCTTCCCCGCCGGATGCAGAGACCGCAGCAGAAGCGGCGATCGCCCCATCGGCTCCCGAGCCAGGCCAGGCCCCCACCCCAGACACGGCTCGGGAAGGAGCACCGATGCTGTAGCTCCTAAATCACCGGTGGCAGAGTTGCCTGGGAAGCTCTGCGGGAAGAAAGCTGCGATCGCAGAGCCGTCAGCCGGTTTGCGGGAGCAGAGGAATGACGCATTAGCAAAAACCTGATGGCAATCATTTCTGATAGTGTTTTAGGCCTTAAAAACGCTTTTTTCATCAACCACAGCGCTCATAGGGCCAAGGAAGGAAGGCCTCAAGTCTGGTGTAATGGTAAAGTTTCCCATAAAGATTGGTAGGCTGGTCTTAAGAAATCAACCCTGTTTCTTGCCCCACGCATAGCATAGGGGAATCCTGATCGTTAACTTGCCAGGCCCATGCCGGAGCCCAACACCCCCGCGCTACCTAACGACCTGTTTGCCCTAGACGTACAAAGCGGCAGTAAGGCCATCGATAGCCGTCTCAACGTGGCTCAAATGCTGTCCCTAATCGACAGCATTTTGCCCTTTGAGGCCTGTCTTTACCACGAAATTATTCCTCTTTCGGTCGAGTCGAGCTGCCTACACCTCGGCATGGTCAACCCGTCAGATACTGTTGCGACAGAATATGCCCGCAGGCAAGTCTCATTTATTCACTGCTCAGTGAAGTCGTGGCCCGTGGCCTCTGACTGGCAGCGCAAAATGCTGTCTAAGTATCTAAGCTACGCATCTCGTCAAAAGGCTCGACCCCAGCCGCAGATTGAGGCACCGGCCCACGCCCAAAACCAGGCTGATGAGTTTCTGACCTTTATTGTTGACAGCCCTGAGGATCTGCGCAGCGATCGTCCGTTGGGGCCGGTCTCTGACCATCGCCCCGCCCCAACACCTGATCTGCCACCGACGCCTGACCCGCCACCGGCTCCTTCCCCTCCCCCCATAGACCCACCTTCAGCGGCTGATCCAGAGTCTCAACCCCTCACCCTTACCCTCAATCCGATTCTTAGCCAGGTGCCCCTCGATCAGCTGCATCGCTTGCCGCCGCCCAAACTCACCCAGGCACTGCTCTACCAGGTTTTAACCGAAGGTATTGGGCGGCTCTATTTAGAACGACGCCCCAACCATGGCCAGGTACTTTGGAGCAAAGATGGCGTGGTGCAGGCCGCGCTAAAAAACCTCAGCCTTGACCAGGTTCAAAGTGTGATCAACGAACTCAAACGGCTGACTCACCTGCCCCTATTGCCAACCACTCAATCTAAACAGGCCGATATTGAACGGCTATACCAAGGCGATCGCGTGCTGCTGCGCCTGCGGCTGATGGCAGGCACCCACGGCGAAGAAGCCACCCTCCAGGTGCTGCGGGGAGCGGCGCTGAAATTCTACCAACAGCAGCAAATCAAGCAGATGGGGGAAGACGCCCTCGGCGTCGCCCAAACCCTGCAAAAACGGATTTGCAAAATTCGCCAGCGGGCTCGCCAGTCGCTTACCATCGAACCTCCCTCGGCACGCACCCTAGAGGCCCTGAGCCAGCTACTCAAAACCATGGAAGATCAGATTGAACAAATTATGCAGGCGGCTGTCGAACCAGACAGTGAGGACTAGATCGGAGCGAACAGTTATGTTCTCAGAGTCCACCGCTATAGCTATAGTCACCCGGGGTAGGACATTTAGAAGACGTGCCAGCGTCTAGAGGGCAAATGTCTCTACCAGACTGGCTACAGCTATAAAAGTCTTCCCACCAAAACTTATCCGGAACCTCACTGCGATCGGCCCAGTGGCCCAGTTCACGTTCTCGGGAAGGATGTTTTTTAGTTTGAATACGCTGACCCTAACGCTCTGACTTAGCACCCCAAGCGCTAGTCATACGGCCAAAGTTGAGCCGAAACTCATCTAGTCCCAACCGGGTGCCGGGGCGATCTTCATCCCAGGAAGCCGACAGCACACCGTAGGTAAGCCCCACCACTCCTAAGCCAAAGCAGCCCAGGGTAACCAGTAGCACAAAATAAGAAGGCAACTCCACCACCTGATTGGCCACCAGGTAATAGCTGACGAAAAATGTCAGTATTCCTGCCCCGGTCGGGACGCCAGAAAAGGCCAGCATCCGCCGCAGCATGCGATCGCTCACCACCTCAGGAATAGCGGTCGCTGCACTAGCCGTCGGCTTAGCTTTCTCTTTCCTTTTAGAAGCAACCCCCGGCTTTGCCGGAGCAGTCTTCTTGGCAGAAGCTGATTTCTGAGCTGCAACCTTAGCCGCCGATGGCTTAGCAGCAGCCTTTTTGGACTCTTCAGCAGGCTTGGCAGCACTCTTGCGAGGCTCAAAGGGTAGGCGCTTGCGAGACGAATCAGGGGCCATAGCGCTACATGACAACAACAGAAATATTGAGGCCAGGCTGCTATCCCTACTCATTCAGCTTGGATGCGTAGCCTGGGCAAATTGCTTGCAGGTCTGACGTGGAAACACAGTTCCAGTCGTCAACCCAGCCTACGCGCAGTCTTTAGCCTTGAGCGGCTTTTGGACAACAGTTTATCCAGTGGTGGGCATTGCCCACCCTACAGTTACTGGATAACACTGGGTCGTCTTTCCTGGAAATCTTCTTGTCAGACAAGCTCTAGCCGCGAATACCGAGCTTTTGAATCAGAGCCCGGTAGCGCTCTGAGTCTTGCTTTTGCAGGTAGGCCATGAGGCGCTTGCGGTGGCCAATCATTTTGAGCAGGCCCCGGCGAGACGAGTAATCTTTTTTGTTTTTTTGCAGGTGGGTGCTCAGCTGATTGATCCGAGCGGTGAGCATAGCAATCTGCAAATCGGCAGAGCCGGTGTCAGTTTCGTGCACCTGGTAGTCGGAAATAAGTTCCTGCTTGCGCGCTTGCAACAGAGTCATGGGACAGACAGCTTCTCTAGAAGGATAGGTTTGAGTCAGGATTTTCCACTATAGCATAGGGGTCGCTGCCCCTATCAACTCTAGCCAGAAGTCGAAGGCAGGATTACTGGCTGAGCCAGGCGATCGCCTCGCGTACCCAGCTTTCAGGATCCGCCGTCTTTTGCAGAGTCGAGTTACGACCTACGGCTTGCAGCGTCTTGAGAATTTCGCTCTGGCTATAGCCCAGGGCGCTGAGGGTGGTTTCAACCTCTTCGTAGAGGGTAGGCACCGGCCCAGCCGTGGGCACCAGCCCCACACCCGACTGGGTCTGCCAGTCTTGGAGCTTGGTTTTGAGCTCTAGCACCAGGCGTTCGGCGGTTTTATTGCCCACCCCTGGGGTGCGCGACAGCAGGCGGATGTTGCCGCTCACCACGGCCTGAGTCAGCTCAGCTTCGCCCAGGGTATCGAGCAAAGCCAGGGCCATCTGGGGGCCAATGCCGCTGACGCTAATCAACAGCCGAAACAGGTCGCGCTCTTGCCGCAGGCCAAAGCCAAAGAGAACCGCCTGGTCTTCGCGAAAGTAGAGGTGGCTAAAGAGCTGCACCATCTCCCCTAGGGGCGGCAGCAGCGATAGCTGGCGGGCGGGCACCTGCATGTCATAGCCCACCTGATTCACGTCCAGGGTCAGGATGATTTTGTGGTTGCCAGGCTTTTGAATGTCGGCCAGCACCCCCTTGAGATAGCTGATCATGGGTCGGCGGCAGGCTTTTGCGGCGATCGGGGGCGATTGGCGAAGCGCTCTGTGCCCGCATCAGCTCGTGGATCTGACGGTGGGGGGCTCGGCGGAGGCGCTTTGCTAACCTTAGGTCGCTGGGTTGGCGCAGGGGCCGGGGGCTCTTTGACAGGCTGAAGGTGGCTGCGCCCGTTTTGAATGATGCGCAACATTTGAGAGAGCTGCTGCTCTACGTTGGAGAGTACCTGGTCGGCATAGCCATCGGCCTCCTGCTGAATCATGTCTTGCTCGTCTAGAGCCTTTTGGCGCAGAGCCTCCCATTCGCGCTGGGCCTGGAGCTGCATTTGCTCAATGTCGCCCATCACCTGGGTGCGCAGGCCGTCGCAGTCTTGCTGGGCCTGGGTTTTAAGCTGTTGAGCCATCTGCTCGGCCTGGCGCACAATGCCTAGCTCATCGAGCATTTGGGCAGCCTGCTGCTCAGCGGCGGCAATCAAGTCTTGGGCGTAGCGCTCGGCTTCGGCTAGCAGGGTGTTGCGCTGCTGCAAAATTTGCACCGCCTGACGAAAGGCCGGTGGCAGGTCGAGGCGAATGGCGTCGAGCTGGTCGAGCAGCTGATCTTCATCTACCAGGGTGCGACCGCTGAAAGGCACCCGCGGGCTGGCTAAAATCAGCTCTTCGAGCTTATTGAGCTCCTGCTGAATGTCAATATCACCGGGGTTGGGCAGGGCCGAATTGGTTTCCGCCGCCTCTACCGGCAATCCATTGGCTTGGGCACCGGCACTGCGGGGCTGGGCACTGCGGGGCTGGGCATTGAGGCGGGCGGGGTCTGGGCGTAGCATTGGTAAATGTCTCGCGCTACATGGTGGGGAACTAGGTGGTCGATGGGGCCGCCAAAGCGGGCGATTTCTTTAACCAGGCTGCTGCTAAGAAAGCTGTATTCAGTGGAAGTTGACAGAAAAAGAGTCTCAATGTCGTCGGCCAAGGTTTTATTAGTATGCGCCATTTGCAGCTCTTTTTCGAAATCGGAGAGCACTCGCAGCCCTCGCAGCAGCACCTGGGCATGGCGCTGCCTGGCGTAGTTAATAGTGAGACCGTCGTATTGGTCAATTTCAATATTGTTGAGATGTGCCACCGATCGCTCGATTTGCTGAATGCGCTCATCGGTAGAGAACATCGGCACCTTGTTGGGGTTGCTAGACACCAGCACAATCACCCGTTCAAACAATCGACTGCCACGGGTGATGATGTCTAAATGACCCAGGGTGATGGGGTCAAAACTGCCGGGATAGATGGCAATCAAAGCAGGCTAGCCAGTATTCCAGTATTAATGTGGCGATTATAGCTAACTTCTGACTGTTGAGGCTGAAGCCAGCGTTTCTAGCCAACGGGATGAGCGGAAGCAGAGGGTAGGCGCTTGCGGTAGACGCGATCGCACCGAGCCGTTTCCACCCCGCTGGCAGGTTCATAACCGCTGGCTTCGTATAGCCCCACCGCTTCCTTTAGCACCGAGGCGGTTTCTAACCAAATATCGGTGAAGCCGCGCTGCTGAATGACAGATTCTAGCGTGCTGAGCAGATAGCGCCCCAGCCCCAGCCCGCGTGCCTGAGGCAGCAGATACATCTTGCGCAGCTCCACGGCACCCTCCCCGCGCTGGGTAGGACGATACCCAGCGGTACCGACCAGCACGCCATCGATTTCTACGACCCAAAATTCGCCACCCGTCTCCCAGTAGCAGGCCTCTACTTCTAGGGCATCGCGATCGCTGTCAGTCGGTTCGCAGGTGAGGCAGTATTCCTTCAGTACCTCGTCAATGATGGCAACGGCGGCGGCGCGATCGCCCGACTGCCAACTGCGAATCAGATAGGGGCCAAAGGTGCTGTGGTGGTCTAACGGCATGAAACGTCTCTAGCTATGAATGCGGGGCTGGGGATGCAGGCTGGCTAAAATCTCGCTTTCGGCGGTGGCCAGTTGCGCTAGTCGAGTTTCTACCTCGGCACGGGGAAAGCGCCCGGTGGCCAGTACCCAGTAGGCACCGTAGTGGCGAGCCTCTGAAGCCATGAGGCTGCGGTAAAACTGGGCGAGTTCAGGGTCGGGGCAGTGCTGGCCCAGCAAGCCTAACCGTTCGTGGCTGCGTGCTTCGATCAGTGCCGACACCAGCAGCACGTCGAGCTGACGGTGGGGTTCGGCGGATCGCACCTGCTGACGCAGGGCGGCTCCATAGGGCGGTGGCGGCAACGGGCCAAAGGGAATGCTGCGCCGATCTAGCCACTGATTAACCTGGGCAAAGTGGGCCAGTTCTTCTTGGGCGATCGCAGTCAGCGCCTTCACTAACTCAGCATCTGACGGGTAGCGGTTGATCAGGCTCATGGCCACCCCCGCCGCCTTGCGCTCGCACTGGGCATGGTCGAGCAAAATTACGTCCAGATTAGCCAGAGCTTGCTCAACCCACGCCTGGGAAGTTGGCGTCTCTAAAAATTTAATCGTGGCGGTGGCCATACAAATTCGCGGAAGGTCTAGCGTAGATCTATCAGCTATGGTCACATTGATTAGGACACCGAGAAATCTTGAAACGCTTCAACGTTCAAACGTTTCAGAGAAAATGTCTCAATCAGATGGGCTACAGCTAGTCTAAACCACTAGGAACCGGCGGGTATTGGCTGAAGGTCTTGAAGGTGCTTCACTAATGCGTGCAGTCCCAGACGATAGCTGTCGGCCCCAAAGCCGCAGATCTGGCCCACGGCCACCGCAGCAATATACGAGTGATGGCGAAAGGCTTCGCGCTTGTGGATGTTGCTGAGGTGCACCTCAACGGTGGGAATACCAACGGCGGCGATCGCATCTCGAAGGGCCACGCTGGTGTGGGTATAAGCCCCAGGATTGATTAAAATGCCGTCTTTTTGCCCAAAAGCAGCCTGGATGCAGTCCACTAACGCCCCTTCGCTGTTGGATTGAAAGCAGTCTAAAGCAACTCCCAGGGCATTTGCTTCGGCCACTAGGGACGCCTCGATGGTAGCTAGGGTTTGCCGACCATAGATATTGGGTTCTCGCAAGCCCAGCATGTTGAGATTTGGGCCATGGACGACTTGAACCCTCAGCAATGATCCTTATCCTCATGCATTAGTATTTGCGTTGGCAAAGCCAGTCACCCATCCTCTACGCGGGTGGGGCATCCTAGAGACTGAATACTACACCCAAGAATGATGTCAAGCGACAGTATCGCTAAACCTTGATCAAAAGCTGTTGAGAGCACCCTATCGGCGGGGTTCTTCTACCGGAATAGGAATCAAGTCAGGCTCTGCCTGGTGCTCAGGGCCAAATAGAGCCTCAATGACTCTATCAACCCAGTCGCGCAGTTTTTCGAGAGCCTTTTCGATGTAGTCCATTAGGGCAAAACTCCTTACTGGCACACGCCACCCTGGTTGCTCTTACCTAAAACCGGCCCTAGGCCAGCGGGGGCTGCATTCATCCATAATTACATAATAGCCATTTGAAGCAAATGATCAACCCAACCGTTACAGCAGGTTGCGCCGCAGAGCATCCAGGGCAGAAAGGGCGCTAAGCTGGCGCACCCAGTCACGACCTCGATATCCAGAGAACTCATGCTTATGGGTCAACACATTGCCCTGGGGAGTAGCCAGGCCAATGTAGACCAGTCCTACCGGTTTGGTCTCGCTGCCTCCGTCTGGCCCGGCAATGCCAGTGATGCTCACGGCCCAGTCGGTTTGCAGCAGGGTTTTGACGCCTAATGCCATCTGCTCGGCCACGATCGCACTCACGGCCCCCTGTTCTTCTAAAACAACCGGATCCACTTTGAGGATGTTGGTCTTGACTCGGTTGTCGTAGGCAATCACGCCGCCATAAAAGTAGGCAGAACTGCCCGCAATATCGGTTAAAAGCTGCCCTAGGCCACCGCCCGTACAAGACTCGGCCACCGCCACAGTTTGCTGCCGCAACCGCAGCAGTTGTCCGACCACCGAGGCCAGGGTATCGTCGTCGGCACCGTAGCAGTCGTGGCCCACCAGCGATCGAATCCCCGCTTCGACCGGCTCAATTTTGGCCAGGGCAGCGGCGGTAGAGTCGGCCCGCACGCTAATTCGCAGTTTGGCTTCACCTTTGCTGGCGTAGGGGGCCACCGTGGGGTTTCCCTGGCTCAGATAG
Source organism: Leptolyngbya sp. CCNP1308 (assembly GCF_034932455.1). Classification (NCBI taxonomy): domain Bacteria; kingdom Bacillati; phylum Cyanobacteriota; class Cyanophyceae; order Leptolyngbyales; family Leptolyngbyaceae; genus Leptolyngbya; species Leptolyngbya sp. CCNP1308. Next base: position 195,257 of record NZ_JAYGIH010000072.1, read on the forward strand.
GGGGCAACCTGCTCCGCCAGGGCCGACTCGCTAATGCCCCAAAACCGCAGCATGCGGCTGACAATAGTGGTCGTCACCCAGCCCTGGCTACGCAGGTAGGGTACGGCGGTTTCCTTCCACATCGCCTGCATTTCCCTTGGCACACCGGGGAAGGTCATCAGGGTCAGCCCAGGCCGGGGCGACCAGATAATCCCTGGAGCAGTGCCCTGGGGGTTGGGCAACACCGTGGCTCCCTGGGGCAGCAGCGCCTGCTTGCGGTTGCTGGGGGGCATCGTCCGGCCCCGGGCGGTAAATTTGGCCTCAATGTCGGCCAATAGGTCAGGGTGTTCAACCAGAGGCGCACCAAATAAATCGGCCAGCGTCTCTATGGTCAGATCGTCGGGGGTGGGGCCAAGGCCGCCGGTAAAGAGCAGGAGCTGGGATGCGGTTCCCGGCTCCTGGGCGAAGCGATCGGCAGCAGTGGTCACCGCCTGCTGAATGCGGGCCGGGTTGTCGCCCACCACGGTTTGGTAGTAGTGGGCAATGCCCAGACTGGCCAGCTCTTTAGCCAAAAACTGGGCATTGCCGTTGAGAATATCTCCCAGCAGCAGCTCGGTGCCTACGCAGATAATCTCTGCACTGGGGGGCGAATTTTCGGTTTCGGCAGGCTGAAACGCTGGACTGTGGGTCATGGGGCGTCCTTAGGGCGATGGGGGTCGATGGGATGGCCGGGGCGCAATAGTGTCATTATGACCATTGCAGGGAAGCCAGGAAAAGCCCGTTTGGCCCATTGGCGAAGTCCCTAGATTATGTCGCGGATTGGTTGTTTTTAAGGAGAGGCTACCCGATGGCAGGTTGGAGCGAGGGGGATAGAGCCGTCAGGGGGGGCGATGGTCAAAGACCCGCCCTAGGGGGCGATCGCAACAAACCAGGCTGGGCCACCGGGCTGCTAGCCCTAGTGCTGGGAGGTCTGCTCTACCGCACCATTGTTGCCATCTGGCTGTTTCCAGGATTTGACGAAGCCTACTACTATCTCTACAGCCGCTACCTGAGTCTGAGCTATTTCGACCATCCGCCCGTGGTAGCCCTTACCACCGGGTTGGGCTGGTGGCTTACGGGGGTGATCTCGCCCTTCACCATTCGCCTGGGGGCGCTGGTGCTTTATTGCCTCAGTTTAGGGCTGCTGTACCTGGCGGCAACGCGGCTGTTTTCAGCGGCGGTGGGGCAGATGACGGTGGCCATTGTCACGCTGATACCGCTGTTTACCATCGGCTTTGGCATTCTCACCTCCCCCGACAATGGGCTGATTTTATTTTGGAGCGCCACGCTGCTGGTCGCTGCCTGGGAGTTTTTTCCCCACAGCAGCCGGATTGGGAACTCTGAGGTGATTAGAGCGACCTACGTGCCCACCTGGCGCATTGTGCTGCTGGGGCTGACGGTGGCCCTGGCGGGGTTGAGCAAGTACCACGGCTTCGTGCTGGGCGTTAGTCTGGTGGGGTTTTGTGTAGCCTATCGACCCTACCGCGCGGCGCTGCGATCGCCCTGGACGCTCCTGGCCCTAGGCGTCTTTATCCTTACCCTCTTCCCCCTCTGGTACTGGAATAGCCAGAATGACTGGATTTCCTTTCGCTTTCAGCTGGGTATGCGGTTTGACGGGGGCACTGCAAGCAGCGGCTTTAGCCTGGGGCAAATGGTTGGCTACTGGCTGCTGTCGAACGTCTATCTGTTTCCCCTGTTTGGCTTTCCGCTGTGGTGGGTGGCGGCGCGACAGAGTGCCAAGCAGGCTTTGTTCTGGCGTTCTCCCAGGCTAGAGAGCGACGACGCGCAAGATCACTACAAACAGGGTCTCGTTTTGTGGCTATCGCTGCCGATCATGCTGCTGTTTACCCTGCTGGGGGGCAAGCAGCAGATTTTGCCCGCTTGGCCTGCCCCCGGCTACTGGGGCATCGTCATTTTGCTGGCCGCTCAAGTGCTGATTTGGCAGCGCGATCGCCCCCGCCTCATTCGCCGCTGGCTGTGGGGTTCGGGGCTGTTTTTAGTCTCTCTGTCGATGGTGGCGCTGCTGCACCTCCAGCTCGGCGTTCTGCAAAAACCCAGCACCTACGCCCTGTTTGGTGGGCTAGTACCTGTCGCGCAGGATGGCTCTACAGAACTGATCGACACTAGCCAGCTCAAACGGCGGTTTGCCAACACCCCAGAGATTCGCACAGCTCTTGATGAAGTGGGGTTTGTCTTCACCAACGAGTACTACCTGGGGGGCTACTTTGCTATGGCGATTCATCCCCTAGTCGATCTGCCGGTGACAGCCTTCAGCCAAGACCCGCGCGGATTTGCTTACTGGTTTAACCCCCAGGACTGGGTAGGTGAAGATGCCCTCTATATGACCTTAGATCGCTTCGCCCAAGACGACGAGATTGTTGAGGGCTACCGACCCCTCTTCGACAACATTGAGCCCTTGGCCACCGTGCCGCTAATGCGCGGCGGCGAAGTAACCGAAACTATCCACGTATACCGCGCCAATACTTTGCGGCGAGTCTACGAATACCCCTATGGCCCCTCAGCGGGTGCGTTGCCGCAGCCGCCAGCCGGTGTAGCTGAGTAGCGCCGTGGCGGCTAGGGCATAGACCAAACCGCTGGGCATGCCCGCAAACGCCAGAGCCAAACTGCCAGCCCACAGGGTCAGCACATAGATAAAGAGCACGGTTACTCGGTGAGAAAGTCCCGCCTGGAGCAACCGGTGATGCAGGTGGCGCTTGTCAGCTACAAAGGGGGATTTGCCGGCTCGCAGGCGATCGAGAATTACGGCTGACATGTCGAGAATCGGTACGGCCAGGATCAGGTAAGGCAGCAGTACCGCAGCGGTAGTCACTGTTTTAACCAGACCGATGACTCCCACCCCCGCCAGGGTAAAGCCCATAAAGTAGGCCCCCCCATCTCCCATGAAAATTTTGGCCGGGTTGAAGTTGTAGCGCAAGAAGCCCAGAGCCCCACCGGCTACCGCCGCTGCAATTAACGCCGCTGCGGGCTGATTCATGTAGAGACTCACCACCAGCATAATGAGCGCAGCAATGCCTGAGACCCCCGCCGCCAGGCCATCGAGGCCGTCAATCCAGTTGATGGCGTTGGCCATGCCCACTAGCCACAAAATGGTCACCGGCAGGCTAATAAAGTCGGGCAGCTGGATAAGTCCGTAGAAGGGAATGGTGAGGAAGTCGATACTCACACCCACGTACCAGGCCATGGTCGCCACTATGGCCTGCATCAGCAGGCGGCTGAGGGGCGAGAGACCAAATAGGTCGTCGGTGAGACCAATCAGAAAGAAGGCTAGCCCGCCGAGGGTAACTCCCCAAATTTGAAACTCCTGGGGGGGGGCTAGGTGGGCACCAGTGGCGTCGATGAAACCGCCCAGGGACCAGACCGCCAGTAGGGCCAGCAGAGTACCAATGAAAATTGACACTCCGCCCAGCCGCACCATGGGCTTGTCGTGTACCTTGCGATCGCCGGGCTGATCGACTCGCCCGCTCTTGAGACCAATGCGGCGCACAATGGGCGTCGTACCGAGTACCACCGCGGCGGAGATACCAAAGGCCAACACGTGATACAGATAAAACGGCATCTCACTCCCCTCTATTGTTGGAGACTCTGTCCCTAGCAGCCACCTCACCAGCCCAGGACTAACCCCGGCAAACTAGCGTTTTGGCACAGTCGAATGGCCTATGGAAGCCCTAGGGTACCGCCCCAGAATCCCAATCAAACAGGCCAAAGGGTATTTTGGCCTGAAACAGTCCATAGGATAGGTCGAGTCTTGCTAAACAGACAAAAACTCCATGCAATTATGACAGATCATTAAGGTGTCACCCTAACTTTCTGCGCATTGCCTGGAGTTAATGTCCCACTCAAGGGGTAAAAAGCCTCCCTAGAGGCTGGCGTAGCGCTTAGACCAAGGCCGGAACTAAGCCGCCCAGGTGGGTGTAGAGGGGGAAGCGATCGCACAAGGCCGCCACCCGTCGCTTGCAGTGCTCAGCGATCGCTGCATCTTCGGGGTTGAGCAGGCGATCGGCGATGATGTTGGCGATCTCGGTGAACTCAGCCTCGCCCATGCCGCGGGTGGTCATCGCCGGGGAGCCCAGCCGCAGACCGCTGGTGACAAAGGGCGACTCGGGGTCGTAGGGCACGGTGTTCTTGTTGGCGGTGATGTTGACCTCGCTCACCAGCTGATCGGCGCGCTTGCCCGTCATGCCGATGGAGCGCAGATCTACCAGTACCAGGTGGTTGTCGGTACCGTCAGACACCACCTTGATGCCGCGCTCCTGGAGCTGGGCGGCTAGGCGCTGGGCGTTAGCAATCACCTGAGCGGCGTAGGTATGAAACTCGGGCTTGAGGGCTTCGCCAAAGGCCACGGCCTTGGCTGCAATCACATGCTCTAGGGGGCCGCCCTGGCTACCGGGGAACACCGCCTTGTCAAACTTTTTACCCAGTTCGGCATCACGGGTCAGGATCAGACCGCCACGGGGGCCGCGCAGGGTTTTGTGGGTAGTGGTAGTGACTACGTCACAGTGGGGTAGGGGGTTGGGGTGTAGGCCAGCGGCCACCAGGCCAGCGATGTGGGCGATGTCGGCCATCAGATAGGCACCAACTTCGTCGGCGATCGCGCGAAACTTCTCAAAATCGATCACGCGGGGGTAGGCCGAATAGCCGCAGATGATCAGCTTTGGGCGGTGCTCCAGCGCCAGCTCGCGAATCTGGTCGAAGTCGAGCTGCTCACTGTCGCGGCTGACGCCGTACTGAGCCACCTTAAACCACTTGCCTGATACGTTCACGGGCGAACCGTGGGTCAGGTGCCCGCCGTGGGAGAGATCCATGCCCAGAATGGTGTCGCCGGGCTGGAGGAGAGCCAGAAACACGGCAAAGTTGGCCTGGGCTCCCGAGTGGGGCTGCACGTTGGCGTGGGCGGCACCGAAGAGTTCTTTGGCGCGATCGATCGCTAGCTGCTCAGCCTCATCCACAAAAGCGCAGCCACCGTAGTAGCGCTTGCCCGGCAGCCCCTCGGCATACTTATTGGTGAGCACCGACCCCTGGGCCGCCAACACCGCAGGCGAGGTAAAATTCTCGCTGGCAATTAGCTCTAGGTGGTCGCGCTGGCGCTGCAGCTCGCGCTGCACAATGCTGGCCAGCAGCGGATCAGACTCTTGTAGAAAATCAAAGTTAGTTTGAGGCACGGGCAAGGCTCCCAACAATCGACAGAACTAGACAGACAAAGGGGACCGTTAACGGGTAGCCGATAGAGCGCCTTCCCCCGGAGCGGTGCTGCTTACCGCCCTGCAATTCCCCAGAAACCGCTTCGCGCGGCGCAGCGCCGGGTTGGAGCTAGGAGAAGCCGCGCGAGGGTCAGGCATTGAGCAGGGCTAATACGCAGTCTATTATCTTATCTGGATGGCCTTCAAATGGGTAGTCAGCCCCCAACAGGCTTGCAACAGAAGGCTTGTCTTTAGAATTTGCGGGCAAACGTTACAGATTGCAACATATAATCTGTAGAAACGGCAGAGGCGGGGTTGCTTCGGGGAATGGGCCGATTTCAACTGTTTTGCCAAAGTTGGGTGCAGTTGTGAGAGGCTAAGTTAAGCAGAATTGCCTGTAGTCGGTTTGAGATTTATATTCTCCAGGTTTGGGTCATTAATGCTGCAACTGACGGATTCTCCCACCATCCAATCTCTATCCTCCGTTGAGGATGCCTACGAGGTGTGCCGACGCGTCACGGCAAAGTATTCCAAGACGTTTTACACAGGCACCATGCTAATGGCCCCCGCTAAGCGGCGCGCTATTTGGGCCATTTACGTCTGGTGCCGCCGCACCGATGAGCTGGTGGATGGGCCGCAGGCGCAGTTCACCAGCGAAAAGACGTTGGATCGATGGGAGTCACAGCTAGAGTCGATTTTTGCCGGCTGCCCAGTGGATGACGAAGATGTAGCTCTCGTCGATACTCTAGAACGGTTCCCCCTCGATATTCAGCCTTTTCGCGACATGATTGCGGGCCAGCGGATGGATTTGCACCGCAACCGCTACGAGACCTTTGAAGACCTAGAGCTGTACTGCTACCGTGTGGCCGGTACCGTAGGGCTGATGTCGACCACGGTGATGGGTATCAACACCCAGTTGCAAACCGCTCCCTGGAGCCAGCAGCAGCACCTTGACCCAACCCCTCAGGCGATCGCCCTAGGCATTGCCAACCAGCTCACCAACATTCTGCGCGACGTGGGCGAAGATGCTCGCCGGGGCCGCATCTACCTGCCCCTGGCTGACCTGGCCGCCTTTGACTACACCGAGGCCGATCTGATGGCCGGCGTAATCGACGATCGCTGGCGAGCCATGATGGCCTTTCAGATCGAACGCGCCCGTCGTTTTTACGCCGAAGCAGAGAGCGGCATTGGCCTGCTAAGTGAAGACGCCCGCTGGCCCGTGTGGTCGGCCCTGGCCCTCTACCGCCAGATCTTGGACGTGATTGAAGAAAACGGCTACGACGTGTTTACCCAGCGGGCCTACGTGCCTTCTCTGCGCAAGCTGCTGACCTTACCTGGGACGCTGCTCAAAGCTCGGGTGCTATAGGGCCGTTTAGCTCGAACGGGCGATCGCCCATGGCCCATTCAGCAGGCGAACGTCAGAGTTGTTAAGATATGTATAGGGATAATCTCTCTATTTCGCGTCTTAGCCACAGGTTTCTATGACGACTACCTCTGCCCCTGCTGCTACCCCAACCCCCCCCGCCGCCGGTTGGCAAATCAAGCTGCTCTATGACGGCGACTGCCCCCTGTGCCTGCGAGAGGTAAATTTTCTACGCCAAAAAGACAACGGGCGTGGACTGATCGCCTTTACCGACATTGCCGACGATGACTACAACCCCGATGACAACGGCGGCGTTGACTTTGCTACAGCCATGGGCCGTATCCACGCGGTCAAGGCCGATGGCACTGTGATTCAGAATGTGGAAGTCTTTCGCCAGGTCTACGACACCCTAGGCATTGGCTGGGTCTATGCGCCCACCCGTTGGCCAATCTTGGGTGCTCTAGTCGATTGGGCCTACGGGGTGTGGGCTAGCTGGCGGCTGGCGGTTACCGGCAGGCCCAGCCTCAAGACAATTTTGGCTGAGCGTGAGGCCCGATTGGCCGTAGGGTGTGGCGCGTCAGAGACCCAGCGCTGTCGTGTTTAGGTCTAGCATTGGCCAGAGCTTTCTAGCTGACAATCGGCAATCTAAAAATGCGGCCATCAGCTTTTTTTGATCAAGAAAGCGATCGCTGCGAGTACAGGCTACACCAAATCTCGAATGAATACCCCCTACGGGGTTCTTGACTATGAATCGGGGTTTACCAGATCGGATTTCGTATTACAGCTCTGCCAAACCAACAGAACGCAAAAAAGACCGAGTCTCTCAAAAATAGGACTCGGTCTTTTTACATCGAACCTTAAATTGTTTGAATAGAGCCCTTACCGCTCAGGCTCAGAGCCGCTATCTTCTGTGTCATCGATGGAGCTACCGGTGCCGTTGTAGAGAGCGTCGAGCTGCTCACGGGCGTCTTTAACCGAGATCGAGCGCATCACCAGCAGGGGTTCACGAATGACTTGACCATCTTGGTCGAGTAGCTCGGGGTGAGGCATGGAGCGATTCCCCCCTGGGGAGGCTTCGCCGTTGCCCTGGGCCGCAGACTGGCCGCCATAAGCTCTAGGCGCTTGGGGGTTGCGGGCATTGCCGCCCAGCAAAATTAAGTTTCTGACCAGATTTGCGATCGCCATAATGGCCAGAACCGCAAATGCGATGATGTAAATGACGTGCCACATACGCTGCTGTCCTCTGGCCAACCTTTGCCTGTATTGACTTTAACGCGTTTCAGGCCTGCGTGCTTCGCCAGACTCAAAACTCAAATATCCAGACTCTTTACCCTCTAGTTTAACCAGAATATGTCTTCCTCAGCCTTGGGGGGTGGAGGGCTGAGGGGTTGCCAACCCGGCTGCCAGAGGGAACGGTTTTTGAGCTGTTTGGCATTGACCCACAGTCGTACCGTGGGGTCGCAAGAGGCCACCAACTCCGCAAACACCCACTGGCCCTCCTGCTTGCGGTTGGCCACCTGAAAATGTCGCCAGCCTTCGGTTTTTTGGCAGGCCGTCCATTTAGAGCCGAGCAGATGGGGATACTTTTGCTTGCGGGGCATTGGGGAGTGATGCGTGGGTGAAGGTGACAGAGACAATTTCAAAGGTCATACCCATGATATTGCGCTACACCACTCGCCTGCCCATTAACGAATGCCGCTAGCCTCAAGCCGCTTCTTGATGCCGCCCATGTGAACAGCCCGGCTGCTGATTTGCACCTGTTTATCTTTAAGCAACACGTAGACCCGGCCTGACAGCAACTGACGAAAAAATGGACGACCATAGACCAAAACCCCGTCCAAGTTGGCGTCTGCGTCTTCGGCATAGCCCATGTCGGCTAGGGCGGCATCCAGTTCACGTTTAAAGGTTTTACGGCTGCTGATGGGCAGCTCTAGGTTAGTACTGCGGTTAACTGAGGCCCCTAGCAGGCCGCCAACAATACCAAACAAAAAGCCGTACTGATTGGGTAGCCCCGTCTCTAGGCCAATGCCTAAGGTTTTTACCGCCAGCAGAGAGGTGACTAGGGCGGTACCGCAAAAATAGTACAAAAACGTGAGGCCAAAGCTAGGCCCGGCTGGTAAAGTTGGTTCGTCGGTCATGGCAACACCCAGTCGTTATCGCATTGGAGCTGGGTCTATCTTGTCATTAAATCTCGTGTTTTTCACGACAAAGCTAGCCTAATGATAGATGTTTTCAAAGTTACAAAGCAGAATCATTTACATAACCCTGATATTTGATCATACGAATCTGAGCCATATTGGAACTTAGATACAGAACCTTGGGTCATACCTGAAGTAGAGTTCTGAAGCCTGACAGACGCCCCTAAGCCCAATCAGAATGATGCGACAGGATCTTTGCCTGCTAATGTCGATCTATCAAGCTGCCGAGCAGATTGTCGACACTACGAATCGCTGCACAAAGGAACGATTTCTGTCCAGTGTACAATTGCAAACAGCGGCCATCGTTAAGCTTTTGGCAGCGGCTGAAAGCGCGAAGGCATTGACAGCGCAGACCTATCAGAGTCTGCCCCAGGTTGCTGGCAAAGCCCTGGGCGATCTGCGGGACGGCCTTGTCGATGACGATGACAATGTTGACCCAGAGCAGCTTTGGCAGGTTGTCAGTCAGGAGGTGCCGCTGCTGGCGGCAGAGCTAAAATTCAGAATTCCTCCCCACGTCTGACTGACCCGTAGGCGGGATGAAATCGTCCCTGGTAGGCTGAGGTGGGATTGTTCAGGAGGCTTCTATGCTCGACCTGCTTCAGCTCACTGGTAAGCAGCGGCAGTTTGTAGATCTATCGCAGCACCAGCAGACGGTGGCTAGTTTGCGATCGCTCTGTGCCCAGGCCGGATTCGACTTTAACTTTATCAACGGCTTTTTGCGCAGCGGGGCGCTCGATGGCTACGTGCAGTGGCAAGAGCACAGCCAGCAAACCTGGGTGCTGACGGCTAAGGGAGAAGAGGTAGACGGGGTGCTGCCTGGATTTCCGCTGGTGGAACGGCTGTTGCAGGGGATAGGCGATCGCGCTACCCTCCAGGCTGAGTTAGGCACCGCCTTTAGCCTCAACTACGGAGCCCTGCGCCGTGAGCAGGCCGTAGATTTGGTGGATGGCGATGGCGAAGGGGTCGTGGCAGTGCTGAAGTCATCGGTGCTGGGGGCCTACCAGCAGCGGCAGGGGGTGTTTAAGGCGATCGCGGCGGGTCAAGTTTTAGATGGCAGCGCGTCATCTTCCCTGGAGTGGCTACAGCAGCAGGGCTACATTGTCAGTCGAGTCGAAACAGACTATAGCCTCACCGTGCTCCCAGCCTTGCACACCCTAGAGCTAGGGGATGTGGTGACCACCCTCACCAGCGACTTAATTTTGTCGGGTCAGTGGCGGCAGGCCGACCTCAAACCCTACGACATCCATGCCGAGGTGCCCGATGTTGCTTACGGACGGCCCACCATTCTCACCCAGTGCATTCAGCGCATTCGCGATATTTTTCTGAACATGGGATTCGACGAAATGTCGGGCTATATGGTGGAATCGGCCTTTTGGAACTTTGACGCCCTGTTTACCCCCCAAGACCACCCCGCCCGCGAGGTGCAGGACACCTTTTACCTGGCTAACCCCCAAACCCTACCCCTGCCCGAGGATGCAGCGCTAGTGCAGCGGGTCAGGCAGGTACACGAAGCCAACTACGGCGGCCAGTGGACTGAGGCCGAAGCCAGCCGCGCCATTCTGCGCGCCCACACCACCACCTCTACCGCCCGCCGCCTGCACCAGCTCCAGGGCAAAGACGGCAAGTATTTCTCCATCGATCGCGTGTTTCGCAATGAGACAGTCGATCGCACCCACCTGGCCGAGTTTCATCAGATCGAAGGGGTAGTCGTGGGCGAACTGCTCAGCGTGCGCACGCTAATGGGCTACCTCACCTATTTCTACGAGCGACTAGGGTTTAAGGATCTCAAGTTCAAGCCCACCTATAACCCCTACACTGAGCCGTCACTGGAGGTGTTTGCCTACCATCCGCCGAGCGATCGCTACATTGAAGTGGGCAACTCGGGTCTGTTTCGTCAAGAAATGCTCGAACCCCTGGGCTGTGGTGAAAAATCGACGGTGGCCTGGGGTCTGGGCCTAGAGCGCATCGCCATGCTGCTCTACGGGATAGAAAAACTCTCCGACCTGATTGGCCCCGATATTAAGCTCTAAAGGATTGCGTGAGGAATTGCCTTAGGCTGCAGATTCTTCGGGCAGGTCGTCCACAGAGCCAACCAGTACCTCTAGCTCTAGGGTAAGCTGCTCAGCGGGTTCAGCTTCGGCCTCTGCGTCTAGAGCCGTTTCCTCGTCACTCTCGGCTTCGCCATCGCGCTCTAGCCAGGGAGAGTCGAAATGATGCCAGGGCAGCACGGGTTCGTTGGGCAAGCTCTCACTCAGCACAGTAATGTTGCTGGCGTCTGGCTCAGGCAGCACTACGCGTCTTTCTAAGGTTGTCTCTTGCTGTGCATCACTCATACTGGTCCCCGCCGAAGGCGGTCAAAAACGTTAGAGTCAGCGCTTCTAGCCATTATGTCTAGACTGGGGCTAGATTAACCCAGAAGACGACCCACCTGCCACGTAAATTACCAGGATATGTACCAGCATAATAACAGTTGTGCCCCAGATGGTGTAGGCCGCGTATTTGAGGCTTTGGGACGTATCTTCGAGGCGCTGCTTGTTGGCGTTGTAGGTTTCCGACAGGTTGACCAGCATTTGCAGCTGGTAGTCTTGCTCGGGCAGCGCCAGGTAGGTTTCTAAAAATTTACGGTCTTCTAAATTCGGGGTGACGGCCACCTGACGGGGCAAAAACGCCCCCATCAGCAGCGAAAAGCTGGCCAAAAATCCGATAATTTCGGCCAGGCTAAACACGCTGCCGCTGACCAGCAGCCGCGAGATACTAAGGCTGGTCAGCAGCGCCCCGTTGGCCACAAACAAAATGTTGAGTTTGGTGGTCAAAATCTGGCTCTGCTCGTTTTGCTCGCGCAGCACCATGCGCACGTCTTGAGCCGCCAGCGTCAGGGTCGCTGGGGCGATCGCGGCAGGCTCAGGGATAGGGTCTTCTACGGGCAGGCTGAGCTGCACCTCATCGGGGGGCAGGGCTTCCACCGGAGGCAGGGTGTCGGCAGGGGTAGAAACGGCGTTGACCATGGCGGCGGCCACTGATAAGAGGAGCAGAAGAAAACTTGACGGGTGGCCGGGCGAGGATTCGCGGCATGCACTATTCCCATAGTAGTCAGAATTCCCCTGGCTGAGGGCGTTTGGGCGGGCTAAGTTGACTTCTATAGCAGCGGCATTAGCCGTCTTTTTGCAGCACTTCGGCAAACTCTAGCTCCTCGGAGGCCAGCACCAAGATTGTGGGCGGCAGTGAGGCGGTGCGCTTTTGCAGATCGAGATAGTAGTCGGTGAAATTTTCGCTGGGGGTGGCCAGGCCCAAAAACACCAGATCGGCGGTTTGAGACGAGGTTTGGAGAATGTCGTCAAAGCTGCGATCGCCCGCCACAATTACCCTCGGGATTGCCCCAATACGCAGGTTTTTCACCACACCCTTTAGGTTTGACTCAGCGGCGGCCTGAGCCTGGTCATTGGGCACCACCAAGTTTAGATAGACCTCGGCATTGCGCCAGCGATCGCTGGTGCGCAGCAGGTAGGCCAAAATCAGCATCAGGCCCCCGTTGGCCTGGAGACCGCCCCACCAGACATCGATCCGGCGATTGGTGAGCACCCGGCCCCCAAAGGCGGGGTAGTGCTCGGGCTGGCTGCGAAAGATCAGCACATTGCGCCGCGCCTGGTGGCAGGTGGCAATCATCTGGCAGAAGCGATCGCGCGTGTTTTCGGCCTCAGTGTCGCCCAGCAGCACCGTGTTGGGCACCAGCGGGCCAATGCCGTAGGCATCCACCAGTTTTTCCATGCCGCTAAAGGGGTCGGGGGCCGTGACCAGCCGCACAAAGGCCTCAGTGCCCTGACGCTCAAGATAGTCCTTGATCGTAGACTCAAGGGCATCTTGCTGACTGCCGCTGCGCGCCCCGGGAGGCAGCACGCTAGATAGGGTGATCAGCCCTCGGTTGTGGGTCAGATCAACGGCCAGCTCAGTGAGGTGGGGCCGCTTGGTCGGTGCACCCGAAAACACCAGCAGGTGAGGCCGCCAGTTTTTGGCGTCGGGAGTGGTCTGGAGTTGAAACAGGCCGGTGCGCACCAGGGTCATCCACAGACCGTTGCGCAGGTCGCCCCAGGCCCCCTCCATTTCTCGCCGTTGCAGCCAGAGAAAAATGCCCAGCACGATCGCAGCAGCCATCACCGTTGCGATCGCGTTGATCAAAAACATCACCATCAGGCAGCCCACCGCCCCCAGCAGCGACAGGCTCCAGTGCACCTTAAACGTGGGCCGAAACGACGGGCTCTGCAAAAACGTCTCCAGCCCCGCCGAGACATTCAGCACCAGGTAGGTGGTCAAAAAGAACATGGTCAGAATCGGCGCAATCAGGTTTAGATCGCCAACGCTGACCGCCGCCAGGGCAATGCCGAGGGTGAACCACGTCCCCATGCGCGGCTCATCCATCGGGCCGTAGCCCCGGCCCAGCCACCGCAGCCGACCGGGCAAAATGCCGTCGCGGGCCAGGGCCTGGAGTACGCGGGGGGCACCCAAAATACTGCCGATCGCGCTCGACAGCGTCGCCCCCCACACCCCCAGCAAAATCGCGTCGCCCCACAGCGCCATGCGCCGCATCACCAGCGGTTCGGCAATCAGCGTGGCCGGGTCGGCCCACCACGCCAGCAGAAACGGGATCAGCATGTAGATGACGTAGCCCACGGCGATCGCCGCCAGAGTACCCTTAGGAATCGCCCGCTGGGGTTCTTTCAGGTCGCCCGACATGTTGACCCCGGCCATAATGCCCGTCACCGCCGGAAAAAACACCGCCAGCACCGCCCAAAACCCCACCGACCCCGGTGCCTCGGTGGCGGGCAAGGCAGTCGGCTCTACCCCCTGCCCCAGCAGCAGCGACCCCAGCGACAGCAAAATCGCCGCCATGATGAAATACTGGGCCTTAATGGCAATATCCGCCGATTTCAGCGCCAAAATCGCCACCAAGATCGTGGTGATTAGCGCCACCAGAGTTTGAGACAGCGCCGGAAACACCTGCACCAGGCTCTCGGCAAAGCCAATGGTGTAAAGCGCCACCGAAAACGCCTGGGCTAAATACAGCGGAATGCCCACCGCGCCGCCGGTCTCAATGCCCAGGGAACGGCTGATCATGTAGTAAGCACCGCCCGCTCGCACCACCTGATCCGTGGCAATGGCCGAGATCGACAGCCCGGTCAACAGCGTGATCGAGGTGGAAATGGTGACAATCAGCAGGGTTTGCCACAGCCCCACATGGCCCACCACCCAGCCAAAGCGCAGATACATGATCACCCCCAGGATGGTCAAAATTGAGGGAGTAAACACGCCGCCAAACGTCCCCAAGCCCTGGGATGCAGCACCTTTGGAGACAATTACGCTGCTGTCGGGCGATTTAGACATGGGGTATTCCTAAACATTTGGTTTTACACCCTGCCACCAGTTCGGCGCGGGATATCTAGCTAAAATCCGATTGCTGTGCTGGATTGGATCCAGAGTGGGGCCGTTGCGGTGGTTCAGCCTGCCCCGGTAGGATTTTAGCCTTGATGCGACAGGGGCGTAGGCTATTTCTTTGAAGCTTTGAAGTTGGCAGGGCTGTGCCCATGGGTGCTGAGCAAGCGTCGATAGTGCTGGAGATGCAGCTCGGCTGAGCGAGACCAGGCATACTGAGACAAAACGGCGCGACTTTGATTAACTAGCCCTTGGGCGATCGCAGGCTCTAGCACCGCGACCATGGCCTGGGCGATCGCCTCTATCGACCCCGGATCCACCAGCAGTGCCTGAGCGGGGCTAAGAAACTCGGTAAAGGGCGGCTGGTTGGCGGTAATGATGGGGAGACCCGATGCGATCGCCTCCAGCACCACCAACCCCCAGCCCTCTTTGGTGGAAGGGAAGCAAAATACATCGGCAGCCCGATACAGCGTGGGCAAATCATCATCGGGGATCACCCCTGGCAGCAGGACAGATTTGCCAATCATTGGCCCGTGCTGTTGCTCTAAGGTTTCCGCTAAAGCGAAGAACGACCGGCGGTAGGGTTCGTAGTCGAATAGGGTGGCTCCGCCTGCAATCACCAGCTGCGCCTGGGCATAACTGGTCAGCACCTGGGCAAAAGCCGCCAGCAGCCGCATCGAATTCTTGCGCGGCTCGATGCCGCCCACAGTGAGAAAGATCGGTGAACCCGTGAGGCCGTAGCGAGCTTTGAGGGCATCCTCCTGGCCTGAGGAAGCTAGGGAAAAGCGCTTGAGGTCTACGCCATTGAGCACTCTGGGGGCGGCGATGTCGTACTCGTCGCGGAGGGCCGTCTGCCAGCGATCGCTCACACACAGACACAAATCTGGGTCACGAATCGACTTATCCTGGCACTGCCGCAGGTAGACGCTGGCGTAGTCTTCAATATGGTGGACGGTGCGCACCACGTTGGCCACTCGCCCCAGCTGTCTGAGCTTCACCAGGGCGTTGGCCCCAATGCAGTCTTGAGCATGGTAAATGTCGTGATTTTCTTCGGAATGGGCCAAAAAGTAATCGACAAATTCTTGAATGCGCTGGCGAATTAGCGCATCGGTGGCCTGGTTGGGGGAAAGGCGCGACGGCGGCGGCTGGGCAGGCACCAGCTGCACCCTGGCCGGAATCGCCCGATCAAAGCCCTGACCGTCCTTATCTAGCGCGTAGACGCACACCTCGTGGCCTAGCTCTGTGAGGGCGGTTGCTAGCTCTAGCGTGTGTACCACACTACCCCGCAGCTTGGTGGCGTAGGTCAGCAGAGCAACCCTGAGAAGATCTGCCATTAAAGGATTAACCAGCCAAAGATATCAGCAACCGTGAGCGACAGCTCAACACCTTCGATGACGGGCAGCAACGCCTCTCCTTCAAGAAATTGCACCCGTTGATCGGGCCAGACAATCAGCACGGTTTCTTCATCTGGATCGACGAGCCAGCCTAGCTCAGTGCCATGCTGAGCGCAGTGGAGCAGATTGCTCAGCACCCGCGACTGGCTTTGATCGGGCGAGAGGATTTCAATCGACCAGTCGGGGTGGAGGTTGAACCGATTGGCAATCCGCCCGGAGGACTGACGAGGAATTCGCTGCCAGCGAAAGACCGCCACATCGGGCACCACCGATTGATTGCCAAAGGTGCAGCGCAGTTCTGGAAACGCCATGGCCACAGCGACTTCTCTAGCCTGCTGGTTGATGGTTTCGCAGAGCTTGCCCTGTAAGAGGCTGTGTTCTCCCTGGGGCATGGGCTTTTGAATGATTTTGCCGTTGATAAATTCTGCGGCGGGCCTGGTCTCAGGGAGTTCTAAAAACTCGTCGAGGGTGAGGAGTTGGGTGGCAATAGTCATAGGCAGCGTCCTCGCAACAAACAGAACCAGCGATGCTTTCTTTCTAGCTTATGCAGATTGTGAGTCATTGGTTGATCTCGCTAGGTCACCCCTGCCAAATCCGGTAAGGGATTCGGTGGCAAAGTCCCAAAAGCAGAGGGAGGCATCACCCAGTTGCAGAGTGAGGGTTTGACCCTCGGTGATGGTGCCCACAGGGTTGCATACTAGCCCTTGGTTGTGAAACTGGGGCTGAATTTGCTCTACAGCTTCGGGGCGCACGCTGAGCAGATAGCCGTAGCTAGGGAAGCTGAGCAACCATGGGAGGAGTTCTACGCCGGGTGGGGGGGCGATCGCCCCCAAATCCAACACCGCCCCACAGCCCGATGTTTCCAACAGCATCAGCGCCGTGCCAACAATGCCGCCCATGCTGATGTCTTTGCCGGTGTCGCAGAGGCCCGCTTCGGCGAGATGGGGCAGTAGCTCTAGGTTGGCGCGCAGGCGATCGCGCTCACCTTCCGTCGCCGCATTCCAAAAGGGATACTGAGGGTGCATTTTCCCGGCCATATCTGTGACGTGCAGCAGCACATCCCCCGGCTGGGCGCTGAAGCTGGTGATCAGCTGGTTGGCGCGACCGAGGATGGCGACCGACAGCGCCGCGTAGGGGCTATGGCAGCTGGTGTGGCCCCCGACGATGGGGACGTTGAAGGCTTGGGAAGCGGCGACCATGCCCTGCCACAGGGGATCGACCGCTTCAGGCGACTGGCTCCAGATGGTGTCTACCACGGCGATCGCACGGCCACCCATGGCGTAGATGTCGCTTACGTTGACCATGACGGCGCACCACCCGGCAAACCAGGGGTCGGTGTCCACCAGGGTGGGCCACATACCCTCCGCCGCTAGCAGTAAATAACCATCGCCATCGGGGATGGCGGCGCAGTCATCGCCTAAGAGAATCGGCTCTTGGTGGGCTGATCCGACGTGGGCACCAAGGCGATCCGCCGCTGTTTGGATGTCTTGCTTGTGGAGAATGCCGAGCGATCGCCGCAGCTCGGCGGCCAGTTCCCACAGCTTTAGCTCGTCGGTCATAGCGGCATCACGACACCTGCTGCACCGACCAGGGTAGTTGTGGCCGCACCTCGTCGCCGGGGGGATAGTGGGCCAGGTCGGCTTCCATGAGGTGGTGGGTGCGATCGCACAGCACCATCTCCTCCAGCGAGTCCCAGTGCAGGCGCTGGAAGAAGCGCACGTTTTGCTCTTGCACGGTGGCGAGAAAGCGATCGCAGCCCCAGGTATTAGCCGTGGTCACCGCTTTGTGAATTAGCCCCTTGCCGATGCGCCCCACCCGGCGATAGTCAGGGTGTACCCCCAAGCGCCCGCCGTACCAGAGGCGGGGGGACTTCTCGTAGATGCGTACGACGCCGACCACGCGATCCCCTGAGGAGGCTTCATGATCTAGCGCGACGATGGGGTAGGCGACACCATCGAGGTTATCGGCATCGTCGTTGTCGAACAGGCCCTGTTCTTCGCAAAAGATGGCCTGACGGAGCGCGAAATAGCCTTCCAGGTCGTGGGGAGTTCGAGTCAGTTCAAAGCTATAGCGATGGAGTGCCATGGTCGTTAACCCTCAAACGTAGACAGGGCCGAACACGCGCCGCACTTGGCGCAGCCCGCTTTCATATCTGCCGAGGCCATACCCGACTGCTTTAGCAGTGTCCCTACCTGCTGGTAGAGGGCAAACATAAACTCGCTGCTGGGGGCGGGATGGTGAGCCAGCGGCGTTTCGCCAATGGGCACAAAGGGCACCACAAAGGGATACACGCCTAGCTGGATGAGGCGATCGCTCGCTTCCACTAGCGTCTCCAAACTGTCGCCCAGGCCCGCCAGCAGGTAGGTGCTCACCTGGCCCCAGCCAAACACGTTCACCGCCGCCTCAAAGGCTTGGTAATAAACCGTTAAGGGGACTTCGGCCTTGCCCGGCATGATTCTGGCCCGCACTTCGGGATCTACTGCCTCCAAGTGCATGCCCAGACTGTCGATGCCCGCCTCTTTCATGCGCTCGAACCAGACGAAATCGTCGGGCGGTTCGCACTGGGCCTGAATGGGCAGGTTTAGCACCCGCTGGCGAATGGCGGCAGCGCATTCGGTCAGGTAGGCCGCCCCGCGATCGCTCGTATTCGGCGTCCCCGTCGTCATGATCATGTTGGTCACGCCGTCCAGCCGCACCGCAGCTTCCGCGACTTCAGCCAATTGCTGGGGCGTTTTGCGGGCGATGGTGCGCCCGGCATCGAGGGATTTTTCGATGGCGCAGAATTGGCAGGCGGTAGCGGGGTCGCGGTAGCGCATACAGGTCTGCTGCACTGTGGTGGCCAGCACGTCGCGCCCGTGGAGCAGGGCAATTTTTGAATAGGGAATGCCGTCGGCGGTGGTGAGGCTGTAGAACCGGGGGGCGTTGGGCACGTCGATGGGGGTGATGGTCTCCCCGGAAGCCTCTAGATGCAGCGGGCTCGCGGCGGTAGCTCTGATGCTATAGGGAGATTGAGCGGCGCTGTCGGTGTAGACCGGCACCATGACGGTGGTGCCGTCGATGGTGATGGCGCGGTGATCCGAGGGGCCTGCGCCGCCCCGTCGCCCCGCTGCCCCTGGGGTCGAATCCACCACTCGCAGCCCGTGGGTTTGTAGCTCTGTAATCAGCCGTTGCTTGTTCATGGCCTGCTATGCGATACCCGATAAAAACCTGCGTCAATCTGCGCCACCCCTGCGAGTGACCTTTTTGTAGAGAAAAATTTGACCTCGAAAGCAACCCTCTCCAGAAACTCACTTTCTAAGTTTCTGGGTTGCACCCTGACAAATCGTTGGCCCCAGAAATCGGATTTCTCTTAACCCGCGCCTTAGACCGCTGGAAGCTCCACCCCGTTAGGCGATAGGCTGCCTGATTCGGCATCGATCAAGGAAACATCGTTTGCTCCGGTGGGTTGGGGAGAAAACGCTGGGGCGGCGGGCGTTTCCACCACCGCCCAGGGTTCGGCGTTTACCTTCAGGCGCAGCAGGTCGGGGCGGGCATAGTGGCCCACCGAGTCCATCATCCGCTTGCGTTTGGTGATGAGCGAGAAGTCTAGGTCTGCGATCGCCAGCCCCTCCCTCTCAGTAATTGGCTCGCTCAGCGGTACCCCCTCCGGGCTAATGATGGCGGTGTAGCACCCCCCCGACAGCACCCGATGCAGATTCTCATCGGGGGTGATCTGCCGCTTTTGCTCTTGGGTTAGCCAGCCCGTGGCATTGACCACAAAGCAGCCCGACTCCAGGGCGTGGTGGCGCATGGTGACTTCCATCTGGTCGCCAAAAATCTGCCCCACCATAGAGCCCGGAAATTGGCCGCAGTGGATTTGCTCATGCTGGGTCATCAGCGCGTAGCGGGCCAGGGGGTTGTAGTGCTCCCAGCAGGCCAGAGCGCCCACTCGCCCTGCCGCCGTTTCCACCACCTTCAGCCCGGCCCCATCACCCTGGCCCCACACCATGCGCTCGTGGTAGGTGGGGGTAATTTTGCGCCGCTTGAGCACCAGGGTGCCGTCGGCGTCAAAGATTAGCTGGGTGTTATAAAGGGAGCCACCGTCGCGCTCGTTCACCCCCAGCACCACCACCATGCCGTAGGAGCGAGCTGCCCGGCTCACCGCATCGGTCACCGGCCCCGGCACTGCCACCGCCTCGTCGTAGAGCCGCAGGTGCTCTTTACCCATCAGAAACGGCGGCTGCACAAAGGAGAAGTAGGGGTAGTAGGGGATGAAGGTCTCTGGAAAGACGATTAGCTGAACACCCGACTGGGCCGCTTCGGCGATGGTTTCCAGCACCTTTTCGGTGGTGCCGTCGCAGCTAAACAGCACGGGGCTGATCTGGGCGGCGGCGGCGCGAATGGTTTTGGCGTAGTCCATGGGCGTTGGTGGTGGGATGATGAGAGTTGCAGCCGATGAGCGAAGGGTGAACGGCGGAGCGAACCGCAGATGGGTGGATTGCAGCTTGGGTAGATGGTGGGCAGTGCCCACCCTACGGGGTCTGGGCGGTAGGGTGCATTCGCGGCCATCCAACTTTGGTCAAACACACCAGATTTAACCCCTGGGCCGCAATGCACCACCTACGTCATAGGGCTACATCGTCCAGGTGTCGAGAATAAAGGCCCCTTCTTTGCGGTGCATAAGCACAATATCGAGCACGTCGAGGGGGTTAATCGGGCGAATGCCGGGGATGAGAGAGGGCTCGCCGTGGCCATAGAGTGCCTGGAGGGCAAAGCGACAGGCGTAAATCTTGCAGCCCATCTCCAGCAGCTTGACAATCTGGTTATTCATCGCCAAGTGCCCAGGAAAGGCCTCGTCGTTGAGCTTGGGGAAGCCGCGCTGTACGCCTAGGGTGACGCCAGGGCCGTACAACAGCACCGAAGTCTCAAAGCCTTTGCGAATTAGGCGAGTGGCTTGCAGCAGGTTGACCAGACCAATAGAACCTTCAAAGGCCACAGTGTGGAAGGTGACGAGGGCTTTTTCGCCCGGCTCAGCCTGCACATCGGGAAATACTTTCTCTTCGTAATCAACCAGAAAATCCCCAGCCTGGTGAGCTGGCAAAGTTACTTCAGGCATAAATTTCAGTTCCTTGCAAAATTGCTGGCAGCGCTGGATGTCTGGCTGCACGTTCCAGCACATTAGGGGCGATCGCCCTGGGCTCCCGTATCAGCAACTACAAACCTTGGCGGTCTGGCCTAATCAACAGGGGCCGGGCTGCAAATTGCTAGTTCGACGTCCCAGGCTGACGGATACCCCTATCACTTTCGATAGGTACCCTGTTCAGATTCACGCCAATTGAGACTATGGCAGGGCGATCGCACTCACCCTCCCTCCCACTAGCGCTAGATCAATCCTTTCGGTAGCCGGGGTTACAAGCAGTCCCTAAGCAACGACCTAGGGTACGAAAACAAGGGAAATGAAAACAGAGCAACAGGAAAGTATTTCTTCCCAGATTTGCCCATCCAAAATCCAAAAAAATTGGTATCAGCTATGGCTATGCAATACGGCGTAATTGTTATCGGCGGCGGCCAAGCGGGGCTGTCGATTAGCTACTGCCTGCACCGCCTAGGCATTGACCACATCATTTTTGAACAGCACCAGGTAGCTCACTCCTGGCGCACTAAGCGGTGGGATTCGTTTTGCCTAGTTACCCCCAACTGGCAGTGCCAGTTACCGGGCTTTCCCTACCCCGGCGACGACCCCGACGGCTTTATGGGCCGCGATGCCATTGTGGAATACATTGAGCGCTATGCCAGCCACTTTGACCTGCCGCTCAAAACCGGAGTCAAGGTAGAACGGGTGCGCCAGCCCGAGGGCGGAGGCTTTGAGGTTGTTACCAACCAGGGCACCTTTACCGCTGACCAGGTAGTGGTGGCCACAGGTGGCTACCACACCCCCAAAATTCCTCGCCTTGCCGAGCGTTTGGCTCCCGATATTGTGCAACTGCACTCGGCGGAATACCGCAACCCTGAGTCGCTGCCGGAGGGGGCGGTGCTGGTGGTGGGCACGGGCCAGTCGGGCTGCCAGATCGCCGAAGACCTGCACCTAGCTGGGCGGAAGGTGCATTTGTGTGTGGGGGGTGCGCCGCGATCGCCCCGCCGCTACCGAGGCAAAGACGTGGTCGAATGGCTTGACCAAATGGGTTACTACGACCTGGCGATTGACGACCACCCTCAAAAAGAAACCGTGCGTCACAAGACTAACCACTACGTCACCGGGCGCGGCGGCGGGCGGGAAATTGATCTGCGCCACTTTGCCCTTCAGGGCATGGGGCTCCACGGACGGCTGATGGATATTCAGGGTACCCAACTCACCTTTAGCGACGACCTGAAGGAAAACCTCGACAAAGCCGACGCCGTTGCCGAAAGCATCAAGCGCACCATCGACACCTACATCGAGAAGAACGGCATCGACGCTCCCCTCGACCCGCCTTACCGTCCCGTGTGGGAACCGGAAACCGTTGAAACCTGCATCGACTACCGCGAGGCCAAGATCACCTCGGTGATCTGGTGCATCGGCTACGGTCTCGACTTTGGCTGGATTGAGCTACCTGTTTTCGATGGTCAGGGCTATCCCGGCCACCGCCGAGGAGTTACCACCGTACCGGGGCTGTATTTCCTTGGCTTGCCCTGGCTCTACACCTGGGGCTCTGCCCGCTTCTCGGGTATTGCCCGTGATGCCGAGTATCTAGCGGAACAAGTTGCTACCCGATCTGGGAGCAGTCATCCCCGTGCCCTGCAAACCGTCAACGAAGTAGCAATGGGGTCGTAGAGGTTTCTGTTAAGACTGCCCCAGTTCCTTAGACCGCAGGTAGGCCGATCGCACCGCTTCGATCAGGGCCGATCGCAGCCCGCCCGCCTCTAGGGCAGCAATGCCCGCGATGGTAGTACCGCCGGGGCTAGTCACGCGATCCTTCAGGACGGCAGGGTGTAGGTCGCCCTGGTGCAGCAGTTCGCCAGTGCCGCGTACGGTGGCGATCGCTAGCTCCAGCGCGATCGCCCTCGGCAACCCTACCGCTACACCGCCATCCGCCAACGCCTCGACCACCAGGGCAATATAGCCTGGCCCAGACCCCGACAGCGCCGTTACCGCATCCATTTGTGATTCAGGTACTTCTACTACAGTGCCGACGCTGGCAAAAATAGTGCGGGCCTGTTCTCGCTGGGCAGCACTTACTGCCTCCCCGGCGGCTAAGGCCGTCACCCCGGCCCCCACGGTAGCGGGCGTATTGGGCATGGCTCGCACCACTGCCCAGCCCAAAAATTCCTGTTCTAGCCGGGCCAGGGGCACCCCGGCCAAAATCGATAGCAGCAGCGGCGGCTTCTCGCGCTCTGGGAACCTGAGATTTTCTGCTACGGTCCCCAGCATTTGGGGCTTGATCGCCAGCAAAACGGTTTCAGCGGCATCGATAACTGCCTGGTTGTCGCCGGTGGTTTGCACGCCGTAGGTGTGGTGCAAAACCTCTCGCCGAGCAGCCTGGGGGTCGCTCACGACTACCGCCCCAGGCGCAAAAATATTCTGATCAAGAAGGCGGGCGATGAGAGCTTCTCCCATCATCCCGCCGCCGATAACCCCAAATGTTGCCTCAGGCATAACCATCCTCACCGACGACTCGATCGTTTGCGATCGCTAGTGAAGACAATAACCTAAGGTAGCCCCCGGCACTAGACCAGGGGCAGTGATAGTCATGTGTTGATCAAGCGTGGATAACGCTAGGCCATGCGAGCCATGGTCTCGGCACCCCAAGCGGGAGCGGGGGGCATTTGGCCGGGCATGGGCATACCCTGGGGCTGGCCCATGAAGACTTCTTCTTCGTACTCGGTGGGGGTGCTTACCTGTACGCAGTTGGGCGTAAACAAGAAGATGCTTTCGCCGATGCGCTCTTGGTGCCCGTCGATGGCGTAGGTGCCGCCCGCCACAAAGTCAACGGCCCGCTGAGCCTGATCGGGATCCATAATGGTAAGATTAAGGACGACCGACTTGCGCTCGCGCAGCGCCTGAATGGCCTGGGGCATTTCTTCAAAGGAGCGGGGTTCCATTACCACCACTTCGGAGGTGCCGTTCATGGCACCGGGCATACCAATTACGTTGCTGGCCATCGGGGTCATTCCTGAATCAGTGGGCATCATTCGTTCGCGACGGGGGCGGCTCCGGCGAATTTCTTCGGGCTGGGGCTGCTGCACAATCGGCTGGGTGTTCTCTTCTTGGTAGAGGTTCTGGTACTCCTCTCCATCCATTTCTTCGTATTCGTAGTCGTAATCTGCTGGGTCGTTAAGGCCAACGAAGTCCCGCAGTTTAGAAAACATGTTGCTCACAACTTACACTCCACGATGACTATCACTCTGGTAGACCAACCCCGTGGCCATTGACCAATGGGGGGCATCATGCTCCGGTTATCCGAGGGCCATGATAGCGCCAAATTTCCATTTGCAACGGCTGTTGTGAAAATTAGTGGGGTTAGTCTGGGGTTATGGGGTAGTCAGTCCCTCTAGGAGGGTGGCTGACCGCCTAAACCTATTCTAAAAACCCAGCGACAGAACGACACCGTGGGTGACTCTTCTCTCTGAGCTAGGGCAGGCTTAGGACTAATATCCTTACACAGAATATTGAGTTCACAGTATACACGAAAGCAAAAAAAGGAAGAGTCGATTCACAATTAGTTAAAGTTTTTTCTAACCAAGTTTTGGGTTTGGGTCAAATCGTATGTTTCTCTCTGAGAGAATAGCAGGAGCCTAAGGCGGTTAGCGATCGCCCCAACCCATTGCCCTACCGTTGTCTCTGCCGCCGATTCGAGTTAGGAACTGCGGCAGAAAATAGCTATATCCTGCCCTAGCTGAGTCAGGGCGATGACGGTCGAGAACCAAATAGAATGGTGCCCAGGCGCACCATGGTGGCTCCACAGGCGATCGCGGTGCCATAGTCCCCCGACATACCCATCGAGAGCTGGTCAAGGTGCAACCGGCTGAAGCCCCCTTGACTGATGGTGTCAGCTAGAGATTTTGCCCCCGTGAACACCTCGCGCACCGTATCTTCGCTCGACCCTTGGGGCGGGATAGTCATTAGCCCGCGAATTTTAAGATGAGTTAGCTGATCGAACTGAGGCAGCAGGGCCTTTAGCTCAGCAGCATCAATGCCATATTTGGGCGGATCGGGCACTAGCTTGACCTGGAGGCAGCACTGGGGAGCTTTCTCTAGCTCTTGGGCCGCCTGATCGAGGCGTTCGGCCAGCTTGAGGCTGTCTACCGAGTGAATCCAGTCAAAATGTTCGACGGCTTTGCGGGCTTTGTTGGTTTGCAGGTGGCCGATCAGGTGCCAGGTGATGTCGGGCAGGTCGCTGAGGTCGGCCTGTTTGGCGATCGCCTCCTGCACCCGGCTTTCGCCAAAGTGCCGAATTCCTCTGTCGTAAGCGGCGCGGATTGTTTCTACCGGCAAAAACTTGGTGACTGCAATCAGGGTCACTGAGGGGGGGATACTTTGCCGAATGCGGTCAAATTGCTCGGGCAGGGCACCGGGGGCAGCGGTCATTGAAAGGTTTGCTTGTAGGTGTGCTGAAGGCGATCGAAATCGGCCTGCTGGCCTGCCCGCCGCAAAATGCGCAGACGACTTTCGAGCATCAGCCGAGCGTTGCTGCGACCCAGGGGTTGAAACACCAGCCCCTCCGCAGCAGAATTAGTGACCAGAAAAAACAGCCGCTGGGCATAGAGCGTGGCATACAGCTCTTGGCCGTCGTCTACCATGCATACTCTGAAGAGCAGGCCAAAATTGGGGTGATTTAGATAGGTTTCTGTGCTCATTCAAGTGTGGGAGAGGCTCTTCCTTACGACAGGATGATGGTCACGTCTGTTCAATTCGCCACATGCATTCTAGAACCTGGTGCGCTGTCTGCATGCAATCTCAAGCAGATCGGCTATTAATTACAGAGAATGGCGGAGCTCACCCAGCCCCAACGCCAGCAGTTGTGCCCTGGCTTTTTGCAGAGATTCTTGCCACTCTTTGGCCGGATCGCTGTCGGCGACAATGCCAGCCCCAACCTGACCCCACACGGCAGACGCTGTCAATAAGCTATCAGTATGCCCAACCAACAGCGTGCGAATCAAAATATTTAGATCGAGATGACCCCGGCGATCGAGATAGCCACAGGAGCCGTAGAACAGGCTGCGACGGACAGGCTCTAGGTCTTCGATAATTTCCATGCAGCGCACCTTGGGGCAGCCGGTGATAGTACCGCCGGGAAAGGTGGCACGGATCAAGTCGATGGCGGTATGAGGACAAATGCCCCCAGCCCGAGCCGTGTTCCCTAGCTTTCCCACCACGTTGCTCACTAGATGCATCACATGGCTGTAGTACTCCACCGTCAGCAGCTCATTGACTTGCACGGTGCCCCACCGGCACACCCGGCCCAGATCGTTGCGCTCCAGATCCACCAGCATGATGTGCTCAGCCCGCTCTTTGGGGTTGCTGAGCAAGGTTTGGGCCAGCTCTGCATCCTGTTCTGGCGTTACTCCCCGAGGACGGGTGCCGGCAATGGGGCGAGTCTGGGCAATGCCATCCTGCAACTTCACCAGCCGTTCGGGTGAACAGCTGATCACATCGCCCCAGGGGGTGCGCCAGTAGCAGGCAAAGGGCGACGGGTTGATGCCGTGCAGCCTGCGATACAGCGCCCAGCTGTGGGCCGTAGTGACCGTTGAGAACCGCAGAGAAAGATTGACTTGAAACACATCGCCCGCCTGAATGTGCTGCTTGGCCCGCAGGACGGCCTGCTGGTACTCTGCCGCTGCCATGCCCAGGGTCACAGCGCGGGGATCGCCCGTCACCAGGGCAATTGGAGCCTCTTCTATCGCAGGCAGACTGAGCTGTTTTTCCAGATTGTCCAGCGCGGCTTGGGAAGGCGCAAACAGCCAGAGTTGCTGGGCCTGGTGGTCGAGCACGGCAAAGGTAGCTGGCTCGTACCAGAGGGCGACGGGGAAGGGCAGGGGATCACTATTTATAGTGGGCAAGCGCTCGATCTCCCAAGCCAGGTCGTAGCCTAGCCAGCCTAGCCAACCGCCGGTAAAGGGTAGAGCTGCTGCTGCGTCAGCCTCATCTCCACAAAGCTGGAGTTGCTCTGCCGTCGCTAAGCGTTCCGCCAGCATGGGCAGAATGCTCCCCACCGCTGGAGTCCACACCTGTGGACGGTCATTTATCTGGCCGGGGGGGCCAGCGCAGATCGAGTAGCGGCTGTGGACGGCGTGGGGCTGGGCAGCGGTGGGCAGGGGGTAAGGACTTTCTAGCAGCGTTACCAGGGTGGTGAGACTGGGGGGCTGCCGCAGCAGGTCGCCGTAGAGAGCCTGGAAGATGCCGCTGCCGGTGCGGTGGTTGAGGGACTGCGATCGCACCCAACTCTGCCGCTCCTGGGTCAAATCTCGCCTCCCCACACCCAGCGCGCCCACCAAAACACCGCCAGCAGCCCCAGAGCAAACCAGTCCCACCGCCGCAGCACCATCTGGTACCAGCGCACTCGGTGTTCATTGGGGCTGGTAAAGCCACGCACCTCCATCGCCGCCGCAATTTGTTCGGCCCGCAACAGCAGGTTTTGCAGCAGGCGCTCCATCACCGCCAGCCACACCTGGGCCGAGCCGCGAAAGCCCAGCTTCTTCCAGTTGATAGCGCGGGTCTGCACCGATCGCACCAGATTCTGCACCTCCTCTAGCACCAGGGGAATGAACCGCAGGGAAAGGGTCACGGTCAGCGCAATCTCCGTCACCGGCAGGCGAAACCACCGCAGCGGAGCCATCAGCGCCTCCATGGCCACGGTAATTTCCTCTGGCGCGGTAGTCAGCAGGTAGAGGTTGGTGCCGTAGATCAGCGTAAACAGCAGGGTGCCAATGCGAATGCCCAGATCGAGCGATCGCCGCGTAACCGTAATCGGCCCCCAGTCAAACACCACATAGCGGTAACCTGTCGGCTGGGGCAGCTCTGGCAGCACCTCCGGGGGATCTTCCATCTGGGTCATCGCCTCTGGCGTCGGCAGGCGAGGCGTCTGCGATACCTGGAGCCCGTCAGGCATGACAAAGGTCAGCAACATGACAATGCCGCTGAGCACCACCAGCCAGCCCATCTGCTGCCGCCACACCCGCAGCGGAATCAGCGCCGCCAAGGTCAACAGCACCAGCAGCGCCACCAGCCCAAACCGCCAGTAGGCATTCGCCAAAATCGGCGTGACCAAAATGCTCATCAGCCAGGCCATCTTGACCCTGGGGTCAAGCCGGTGCAGCCAGGTTACGGGCTGCTCCAGATAAAGACCAATGGGTAAGGAGCGGAGGAGATCCATGGAGTTGTGGGTTGGGTTTTGACTACCGTTACCAATTTTGGCTTTTGGATTGGAGATTTTGGGTGATGGCTATCCCGCCAGAGAATGCCTGCACGCTTGAGTCGCCCAGGATGCTAACCAACACGCCTCAACAATCCTAAGTCCAAAATCTCCAATCCAAAATTTCACTTCACCTTCGTCGCCCGGTTGGGGTTGTTGCGCTCTAGATCGCGCATGGCCTTGCCTCGCCAAAAGATGCGAATCGGCGTGCCCTCGAAGCCCAGGTTCTCGCGGAACTGCCGCTCGACGTAGCGGCGGTAGTTGTCTTTAAGCAAATGGGGATCATTCACAAACAGCGTGAAGGAGGGCGGACGCACGGTAACTTGAGTGCCGTAATAGATGCGTCCTTGACGCCCCTGGCGCGTGGTGGGCGGCGTATGCCATTTCACGGCATCCTCCAACACTTCATTGACGACTGAGGTGCTGACCCGGCGGCGGTGCTGCTCTACGGCATGGTCCACCAGTTCGAGAATTTTGGGCACCCGCTGGCCAGTTTTGGCGCTGACAAAGATGCGCTTGGCCCAGTCGAGGAAGTTGAGCCGGGCGGAAATCTGGTGGTCAAAGTCGTAGATGGTGTGGCTGTCTTTTTCGACGGCGTCCCATTTGTTGACGACAATGACGCAGGCGCGACCGTCTTCTTCTATGCGGCCCGCCAGCTTTTGGTCTTGCTCGGTCACGCCATCGAGGGCGTCGATCACCAGCAGCACCACGTCAGCGCGGCGAATAGCTTTGAAGGCGCGGTTAATGCCAAAGAATTCTGGCCCGTACTCGACGCTCTTTTTCTTGCGAATGCCCGCCGTGTCGATCAGGCGATAGATCTTGTCACCGTGCTGCACCTGCATGTCGATCGCATCCCGAGTCGTCCCCGAGATCGGGCTGACAATGGCGCGGGTTTCGCCCACAAAAGCATTCAGCAGGCTCGATTTGCCCACGTTGGGCCGCCCCACGATGGCGACCTTGATTTCCTCTTCGGCGGTTTCTTCCACGGTTTCGGGCAGAAACTCCACCAGGGCATCAAGCAGTTCCCCCGTGCCGTTGCCGTGGATGCCCGAGACGGCGTAGGGCTCGCCCAGCCCCAGCTCCCAAAACTGGGCCGCCTGCACCAGGCCGTTATCCAGCGATTCGCACTTGTTGACTGCCAGCAGCACTGGGACAGACTGCTGTCGCAGCCAGGAGGCGATTTCTCGGTCTGACTCAGTGGGGCCGGTTTTGCCATCGACCACAAACACTGCCGCGCTGGCTTCAGTGAGTGCCAACTGGGCCTGTTCGCGAATATAGGGCAAAAACTCGGTGTCGTCGTCGAAGACTAGGCCGCCGGTATCAACCACCAGGTAGTCGCGATCGCGCCAAAAGGCAGGCTGGTAGGTGCGATCGCGCGTCACCCCCGGCTGGTCGTAGACAATGGCATCTTGAGCCCCGGCCAGGCGGTTCACCAAGGTAGATTTGCCCACATTCGGGCGTCCGATAACCGCAACAACAGGCAGTGGCATAGCTTGGGCCTTTCAGGCAGATGAATGGTTCGATGGATCTGGAAGCCACACATTGCTAGACGCCCAGATCGTCACTGAGAAAATCTTCTCAATCTTTCCATTGTAGTCAAGGGATCACAGTCTGGGGAACTGAGTTGAGCAAAGGTTGACCTATAGCCTTAGACGGCGGCGCGGCAGTGACGACGGTAGAGCACGAAGGCCGAAAGGGCGATCGCCCCCGCTGACAAAATATGCACCACGTTAAACGGCGTACCGGGGAAAAACCACGAATCCGTCCGCAAAAACTCAATAAAAAATCGCCCCAGCGGATACCAGATTAAGTAAGCCAGGGCGAGATCCCCTGGCTTAAGCTGCTTTTCAAACTTGCGCGAAATCCAAAACAGCACCGCGAACCCCCCAAAGTTCCACAGCGACTCGTAGAGAAACAGCGGGTGAAACCGGGTGGAGTCGGGATACTGGTTGAGATCGTTATAGGGGGCAATGCGGTGCTGGGCATCGATGCGCAGACCCCAGGGTGCGGTAGTGGGCGGGCCGTAGAGTTCTTGGTTGATAAAGTTGCCCCAGCGACCAATCGCCTGGGCTAAAGGTAGCCCTAAGGCAATACCGTCCAAATAGGGCAGAGGGTTGAGCTGGCGGATGCGGCTGAAGATGAAGAGGGCGATCGCCCCAAAGATAAACCCGCCAAAAATGTGAATGCCGCCCCCCCAGATCTGCAAAATTTGCCCAGGGTTTTGCAGATAGTAGCCCAGCCCCTCTGGCCCTCGGGGAGACTGAACAAACACGTAGTAGAGACGTGCCCCAATAAAGCCCGGAATCAGAATCCAGAACAGCATGTCCCAGAGGTTGTCGGGGTCTTCGCCCTGGCGGGACACATAGCGACCACCCACCGTCGCCGCCGTAAGAATTGCCGCCAGCATCAGCAGCCCGTACCACCGCAGCGCAAAGGGGCCAAGCTCAAAGATGATGGGAGAGACAGGGGGATACATGGAGTGGGTGCGTAAGTGAGTGGGTGTGGGAGGAGGGGCAGACCCACGTGTCTGCCCAAAGTCTCGTACCGCGAGAATTAATCCTCCAGGTAGCCCAGTTCTTCTAGGCGGCGGCGGACTTCGGGGTCGTCGTAATCGGTGGCGCGGGTAAGGGCTGCCTGGGCCAGGTGCTGATCAGAGCGATCGGCGAAGGCTTGCAGGCAGTCTTGCAGCGCTTCCACATTTTCGGGCAGGATGGCGCTGAGGTCGAGGGCTTCGGTGGGGTCTTCGAGCACATCGTAGAGCTCGGCCACGGAGCCTTCGGTTTCGATCAGCTTGTGCTGGCCCATCCACACGGCGCGGCGAATGCGATCGCACCCCATGGTTTTCACCAGCTCCGGCTGCCGCTTCTGCATCAAATTCACCACATTTTGCGGCGGAATCGCTTCGGCAAACACGTAGTCACGATCGCTGGAAGTGCCCTGACTATGAACCAAATCCAGGGCCAGTTCTTTCTCGTTGGCAATACCCGCAGCGGCCAGCACCGTGTGGAATAGACGCCGGGTGGAGACAACAGAGTCCACTACGACCCCCTGTTCTAAACGATTCTGGGGATCGCGAATGATTAGCGGCACTCGCACTAGCTCGTTGTAGATCGACAGGCTGTGACCCATGTACTGCTTTTCGCCCAGGTGCTCGCCGTGGTCGGCGCAGATGATTACCAGGGTGTTGTCGAGCTGGCCGGACTCCTTCAGGCGATCGAAGAACTCGCCCAGCATGGCATCCTGATAGGCCACCTCGGCATCGTACATGCCGTCGAGGGTTTGCTTTTGCTGCTTGTCTAAAGCGCCCGTGAGAGGGGCTAGCCAGCCGTAGACATCGCCGTTGAACCGCTGCAAAAAGGTCTGAGCCTGGCGATCGGCCAGTACGTGGGGCGCAAACTGCTCGATGTAGCGGCGGGGCGGGTGGTAGGGCATGTGGGTGCCCATCAGATTCACAAAGGTGAAAATGGGCTGGTCGGCCTGTGCCCCGGCGCGGTTGATTAGCAGATTGGCGGTGTCTTCCAAAGACTTTTGAGTGTTGCCTTTAAAGCTCAGGGCCGTTTGCCACAGGGGCACCATCAGCGGCGTAAAACTGAGCGCTAGTAGCGCATCTGAGCGAGCAAAAGAATCTTGAACCCGATTGAGCAGAGCCGCAAGCTTACCTTTGAACCACTGGCGGTAACGGCTCACCAGATCGGGATGGCTTCCCGCCTGGTTGGGCTTGGAGGTGAGCAGCCCACTGTAGTTTAGAAAGCTGGTGAACCCGCGCCGCAGACCGTTGTTGATCACGCCGACTAAGGGATTGTTGCAGAACCCGGCGGTGTAGTAGCCGCTGGCCTCTAGCCGTTCTGCCAGGGTAGGGAGATCGCTCGGCAGCACTGAGTACGATTGCACCATCGTGTGCTCGGAGGGATACAGCCCGGTGAACATAGAGGCGTGGGAGGGCACAGTCCACTGGGCGGCGGCGACGGCCTGGGTGAAGCGGGTGGAGTCGGCGGCGATCGCATCCAAATTCGGCGAAGTCGGTTTGTCGTAGCCGTAGCACGAGAGGCGATCGGCCCGCTGGGTATCGAGCACGAGAAACAAAATATCGGGGCGAGCAGCCATGGGGTTGAGCCAATGAGTCAACAGAGCGCACAGCCCTATCGTAAATAGAACCATGCTTAATTACCTTAACCAGAGGTCAGGGCTTCCACTGATGGAGAGACGTTGCCACTATTTAGGCCAAATTGTGTAAGCACTGTAGGGTGCGATCGCCATCAAAACCGCCCTTAGCTCGGCAACAGGTGATAAGGCGGGCAATGCCCATCTCAATTCAAGCTCTCTTACAGAAAGCCACCGGTTGTTTTCCCAATCAAAAGGTGGGCAATGCCCACCCTACTCTGAGGATTTTTAGGCCGCTAGGATTTTGTCGTCCAGGGCGAAATTGACTTCGGCTTTGTCTGCACCTGAGGTCAGGTAGTCGTTCTGGAATGAATCCTTGAGTCCGGCAACCAGGTCGTAGGTGGGCGCCCAGCCTAGCTCGGCTTGGGCCTTGTCGATCGCAGTAAAGAAGTGCTGCACCCGCATGGGGAAAGCCTTAGCTTTGCCAAAATCAAAGACTTTAGGGTCGTAGTGAACAATTTTGAGGCTGTCGGGATCCTTGCCTGCCGCTGTGGCGCAGGCGCGGGCTAGCCCGTCAAAGGTGACGGCTTTTTCGCCAGAGATATTGTAGATCTGGCCGATCGCAGTTTCATTCCCCAACACCGCCGCCATCGCTGTCACCAGGTCTTGCACATGGCCGAGCTGGGTGAGGTGCATGCCGTTGCCGGGGATAGGAATGGGGCGATCGCGCACCACCCGATCAAAGAACCAGGCTTCTAGGGGGTTGTAGTTCTGCGGGCCGTAGATGTAGACCGGGCGCACCGAGGTAAAGGGCACCCCCTGGGCTTGCAGGTAGGCTTCGGTTTCAAACTTTCCCTTGTGGCGGCTTTTCGGATCCACCGCATCGCCTTCGATATGCGGCATTTGGTCAGACTTGAGGTAGACCCCGGCGGAGCTGACGTAGACAAAGTGCTGGAGTTTATCGCCAAACAGTTCGACCAGGGGCTGGGTGTCGCTCAGCTCGCGCCCGTTGTTGTCGAAGATGGCGTCGAAGGTTTCGCCCGCCAGCTGGGTTTTGAGGCTGTTGGGGTCGGTGCGATCGCCCACAATCGTCGGCACGCCCGCCACTGGCGCGGGATGGTTGCCCCGGTTAAACAGCACTACCTCGTGGCCCTGCTCAATCAATAGCTTGGTTAAATACACCCCAATAAACCGGGTGCCACCCATGACCAGTACGCGCATTGCCCTCTCCTTACCTGCTAACCAGCGGCCCAGACCATGCCGAAAGAAACATGCGGCCAGGCCCACTGAACTTAATGTATGTATATTAAGCTGCGCTGATCCCCCAAATTCTTTCGAAGAATCAAGGGATTTAGGCTCAAACCCGTTAAGCAAACCAGTAGATAACGGCTCAGGCCTTACGCTCCGGGGGGAACCCGCCTAAAATGTTATGAGTTGAGCCTCGGCCTTAACACCCCAAGCGTGAGATCGTCCCTAAATGCGAGAGCTGGACAACGCCTATCGAGTCCTAGACCTAGAGCCTGGTGCTTCCCTGGAGGAGATCAACCAGGCTTACAAAGATCTGGTGTTCGTCTGGCACCCCGATCGCATTCCCCAAGACAATGAGCGACTGTACCAAAAGGCCCAAGACAAGATCAAAGCGCTGAACCACGCCCGAGATTTGCTGCGATCGCACAACCGCGAGGGGCGCAGCGCCAGCTCAGCCAGCACTCGCTACGGTACTGCCAGCAGCAGCTATCGCCCCTCGGCGGCGAGCAGCTACGGCACCAGCGACTATCGCTCTGCCTACAGCAACGGCTATAGCAACAATGGCTACGGCAGTGCCCAGTCTCGAGATGACAACAGCGAAGAAGATCAGCGATCGGGTTCCCACAATCGCTACTACCGCTACCAGCGCAGCACCTACGGCAGCAGCTACTACGGGGCCAGCCAGAGCGATGGCAACCCGTCCTCAAGCTCTAGCAGCGGTACTTCTGCCTCAGGCTCTAGCACGGGCCAGTCGCAAACCTACCGCCAGCGGCGCGATGCGGCAGCGGGGGTAGGAGGCGACAAATCCGCCAGTGCCAGCGGCAGCTCGGGGCCCCAGGGGCAGGCCAGTTCTACCAACGGCAAGGCGTCTAGCTCTACCGCCACCGGCCAGGCCAGCCCAAAACCGGCCAACGACTCCTACAACAGCTACAACGCCCATACCCGCAACGGAGCTGCGCGATCGCGCCAAAGCCCCGACCTTAGCGGCACCGACATGAGCGGGGCTAACCTGCGCGAAAAAGACTTTGGGGGCCGCAACCTCAGCGAGGCCAACCTCAGCGGCGCTGACCTCAGCGATGCCTTTTTGCACAAGGTCAATCTCAACCGGGCCAACCTCAGCAAGGCCAAGCTGTTTCGTGCCAACCTGCTCCAGGCCGACCTCAGCCACGCCAACCTGCGCGAGGCCGACCTAATTGGCGCAGACTTTAGCGGGGCCGACCTCAGCGGGGCCGACCTCAGCGGCGCAAAGGTCGCCGTGGGGGGCCGCACCATGGTCAAGCTCACCGGCACCATTCTCACCGGAGCGATCATGCCCGATGGCTCCATTCACGACTAATTCAAAATTCCGTTTGATTGCCCTCCAACAGCCTCGGGCAAAATTAGCATGGCATCGCCAAAAGAATAGAAGCGGTAGTTTTGGGCGATCGCATCCTCATACAGCCTCAGTAACCGCTCTCGGCCTACTAGGGCGCTGACCAGCATCAGCAGACTAGATCCTGGCAGGTGAAAGTTGGTAATCAGCCCATCCACTACCCGGTACTGGTAACCGGGGTAGATAAATAGATTGGTTTTGCCCTGCCAAGGCTGCAGTTCGCCATCCTGGGCCGCTCCCTCTAGAGCACGTACGGCGGTGGTACCCACAGCAATTACCCGCCCGCCCCGAGCTTTGGTAGCGTTGATCTGCTCTACGGTTTCAGCCGAGACATCGATCCATTCGCCGTGCATTTTGTGGTCGAGAATGTTGTCGGCCTCCACCGGACGAAAGGTGCCCACGCCGACGTGGAGGGTAATGTGCGATCGCCCCACCCCCCTTTCCTCCAGCCGCTCAAACAGCTCTGGGGTGAAGTGCAGCCCCGCCGTCGGAGCCGCCACCGCCCCAGGGGCCTCGGCATAGACCGTCTGATACTGGTCGGCAGAAGCCGCCGTGTCGGTGATATAGGGGGGCAGGGGGACTTCCCCCAGGCGCTCAAACAGAGCAAACAGGGATTTTTTGCCAGAGTGTTCAAATTTCAGCAGGCGGCCGTTGGTGTCGGGGTCAGTGGCCAGCACCTGGGCCACCAGATCGGGCTGATCAGGGTTGGGGCCAAAGTGTACTGTGGCCCCTGGCTTCAGACGGCGACCGGGGCGCACCAGAGCCAGCCACTGGTTGTCGCCCCGGTCTTCCAGCAAAAACACTTCGACCTGGGCACCGCTGGGTTTGTACCCAGGTAGCCGCGCCGGGATCACCCGAGTGTCGTTGACGACGAGCAAGTCCCCCGGTTGCAGCAGGGTAGGCAGATCGCGGAAGTGGTGATGAGCGTGGGTAGTGGGGCTATCGACCACCAGCAAACGAGACGAATCCCTTGGTGTAACGGGAGTCTGAGCAATTTTTTCTGGTGGAAGAGAATACTGGTAGGCCGCTAGGGAATACTCAGCAGAGGGGCTTTGGCCCGTTGAATTCGCCTCTGGAACCAGTCTTTGACTATCGCGCATCGTCTAGCAGGTTGGGGGGATACACCCAGGTCGGGTAGGGGGACTTAACCCTAACAACCTGAGAGCCAATCCCAGACAATAAGGACATAAGAACTCTAGCACCTGCCTAAAGGTCAACGATGGAATACACCTACTATCTCGCCAATGCCAGTTTGACCCTCCGTGTGGTCGAACACCTGCTGGGCACCCCGAGATTGCCCCTAGAGTTTATGACGGTGATCCATCAGATCGATGGATGGGTCATTCGCGTCAAGATGAACGACAACATTGGCGTCCCTGATGCCGAAGATTTTCGCGCCTACATGAATGAGCTTGGGGTAGCCTACGATCCCGGCATTCGGGTACGCATGGCGCTGTGGGGCCTAGAAACCGGGCAGTCGCCCATCGATGTGATGCGCCGCTACCAGGTGGCGATCGTCTCCCACGGCAAGCCCGATCGCGAAGAGATTGAAGCCTTCCGCCGTCAGTTTGTTATGGGCCTGGGCTACTGCCCCGAAACCCTAGCCTGAGGGGCTAACAGGGGCATCGCCAACGATCGCCTCTGTCCATCTCAAGACATGTCCTTTGGGGGCGGGGTAACCTGCCCCTATTTTTTGACCCATAGGGCTAGCCCACCGCTGCGCCCCCGAGCGGCAACATAGCCTGCCTCAGCCACAAAGAAGGAGAAAAACGGCAGCTTAGCCGCTGAAGTAGTCGCAAAATCTCCTGTTTTGGCAGCTTTGCTGCGCAGGGGTAGATTGAGCAGCGTTAAACCGCCCGCTATCACCTGAAGGCGAACGAAGTCAAAGGCCAGCAGGTTTTTCTTCCGCAAAAACTTGGCTGGCCCCGTGAACCGCAGTTTGGTCGGCCCCACCTGAAGCTGGTTTTGAATGGTCAGCTGGCCATCGTCGTCACGGCTGAAGTGGAGGGAGGCGATCGCGACTCCTGGTATATAAAATCCGCTACCCTGGGGTTTCCCCACTTTGTAGGCAGGCTTTTTGGGAGCCGTAAACCGCAGCTGCCAGGTGCCCAACAGCGCCTCGGGAGCAAACTGCCGCCGCTCGGTCTTGGTTTGTCGCTCGGCCTCCAGCAGAGCCGCCGTCACCTGCTGAGCGCTGGGTTTCGCTCCAGAGGCAGCGGCCTCTAGAACCTGGGATGTAGTGAGAGCGGTGGCGCTATCGGTGACGGTCATGGGGGCTCCAGAAAAATTGGTAGGGCGATCGCAAGCTAAACCTTGTGTTGCAGTGTTTAG
Organism: Leptolyngbya sp. CCNP1308; assembly: GCF_034932455.1. Classification (NCBI taxonomy): domain Bacteria; kingdom Bacillati; phylum Cyanobacteriota; class Cyanophyceae; order Leptolyngbyales; family Leptolyngbyaceae; genus Leptolyngbya; species Leptolyngbya sp. CCNP1308. The sequence continues at coordinate 232,272 of NZ_JAYGIH010000072.1, forward strand.
CTTAATTTGGACTACGCAATGGCTAAGGTCTGACCCATTTATTATGCCAAGGCCAGCTGGTGGACTGGGCGATCGCCCCCTGCCCCAGTCTGTGGCCCTGGCTCTGGCATAATGAGCCTATTCTTTACTGCCCGTGCGCCGCTATGGCTACCACTCCGCGATTGCCCCTGCTGCGCAACCGAGCCGCCAAACCGGCTGCCAACGTGTCGATGGTGCTGATGGGGGTGGGTTTGGCCATCACCCTGGCGTTTATTCTGATTGCCCTGCTTGCACCGCTGATGCAGAGCTGGGGCTGGCTGCTAGACCCCACCACCGCCCTGCAAAACCCGATTCATGAGCCCCCCGGCGGCAGCCACTGGTTTGGCACCACCCGCCAGGGCTACGACGTATTTTCGCGCACGCTGTTCGGCACCCGCGCCGCCTGGCAAGTGGTGCTGCTAGCCACGTTGCTCAGCGTGGCGATTGGGGTGCCCCTGGGCATGCTCAGCGGCTATCTAGGCGGCTGGCTCGATCGCGCCCTGCTGTTCTTTATGGATACGATCTACACCCTGCCGGGGCTGCTGCTCTCGGTCACCCTGGCCTTTGTGGTGGGTCGGGGGGTGGTGAATGCGGCGATCGCCCTCAGCATTGCCTACATTCCTCAGTACTACCGGGTGGTGCGCAATCATACCGTCAGCGTCAAGACCGAGCTGTTTATCGAAGCCGCCCAGGCCATGGGAGCTTCTACTTGGACAGTACTCAGCCGCTATCTGTTTCTCAACGTGATTCAGAGCGTGCCGGTGCTATTTACTCTCAACGCCGCCGACGCCATTTTGGTGCTGGGAGGGCTAGGGTTCTTGGGTTTAGGTCTGCCCGAGCAAGTACCCGAGTGGGGGGCCGACATTCGCCAAGCCCTCGATGCGCTGCCTACGGGCATTTGGTGGACGGCCCTCTTTCCGGGGCTGGCCCTGACCCTGATGGTGACAGGGCTATCTCTCGTGGGTGAAGGGCTGAACGAATTGATGAACCCCCTGCTGCGCCGCGAAAACTGGCGCTAGCGATCGAGCAGAGCGTTGAATTTTGCCACAACAGACTGCCGCTGCTCTAGGGAAGCCTGTTTGTAAGCCTCCACAATGGCCTCCGCTACCTGAGCCTCTACCGCCGCCGCTGCCGCTGCCGTCGGGTAAGCCCGGTAGAGGTCGGGATGCTGATCGAGGTCAAACATGGCCTGGGTAATACGCTTCAGCAATAGTTCGTCGAGACAATCACCCGAGGCCTGAAAGACATCGCAATAGGCTCCGGCACCATCTTCAGCGGGCTGAAATTCTAGGGATACGTCAACGGTGCCGTGGCGGTCTACATAGGCTGGCACCGCATGACCAGACAGGTCGGCGGTGAGCTGGCTTTTGGCGGCAAAGCGAATAAACGACCGGGTGGGATAAAACTGGCTGCTCATGGTGACCTACTTCAGGAACGAGGAAATGGTTGACAAGACTTAGCAACATAGTCTAAGACCGTGAGCTATTTTACCCTGAACCTAAGAGGTAAATTACTAAAGATTTTTTAGCCGCGAGAATATAGTAACCACCCGAAAATTCTGAACAGCGGTAGGCTAAACAATTTTCGAAAATTATTAGAAAACAGCTTCTACGCGTGAATTCCAATAATTTTATTGGAATTCAAATTATCTTTCAAACGCAAAATTTTATAGAAGTACCCATGGGGGTCATGGCAACTGATAAAGTCAGCTGACATGATAGTTTCAGTTGGCAAGGCAAGCAAAAACAAACGCTTGATTTTCCTTTTGTGGGCTTGTTAACTAATTCAAAAACCCTATTTTTCAGGAGACTGACTATTATGGAACGTGCAGGAATTGTCGAAAATATGGCGGCTAATGCAGCAGTTAAGGCTGATTCACCCCAGCCCAAAAATCAGCTAACTGATACCGAAACCTACTCCAAGAATATTCTTGGCCCGGTATCTTTCGTGCTGTCTAATCTACGAGTAGCTGGCCAAGCGGGCCTACCCGAAGATAAGACCGTTGCCCCCGATCAATCGCCTTACATTGTGGCTACCAACGAAGAGTTTTACCTCAGCGTTGATATCACCTTTAACGAGTCGCCCCTGAGCGCTCTGTTGATGTGCCTAGGCACCCGCATGACCGTTGACTTTTCCTTTGAAGGTCTGGGCGGTCGGGCTACCGAGATTGACTGGGCGGTAACGGATGTCACCCAGAAAGACGATTTCAGCTACACGCTGACCTTTGTCTCTACCCCTGAGGCCGCCAAGCTCGTGCCTGGTCTGTATGCGATCGCAGCGGTAGCTTCCATTGGCCCCGTTGAGAACAAGTGCAGCCAGCACATCTTGGGCTACGGCTATATTGCCAAGCAGCTGCTCCAGGTTTACCCCGCCTAGGCCGCTTAACGCCGGGGAACCCATCTAGCTCAGATGGGTTCCCTCCTCACCCCTCAGCTGCTCAGCAGTCTGAACTAGGGTCAAGTTAGGTCAGCAAAATAAATAAAAAAATTTCTTTTTTTATTTTATAGTTCTAAAGCTAGGCAATATCTCTACAGAGAATATTAAATGAGATCGACAGCAGTAAGACAGTTCGCAGTTGGGCTAGCCGCGATCGCCACTGTCGCTGCTGGGTTAGTGCCTGCGGCCCTGGCCCAAAGCCCTAAAAGCGTCGTCTCAGGTCTGCAAGAAGACCAGGATAAAATTCGAGCGTGCCGCCAGGTCAACCAAAGAGCCGCAGTTTTTGACAACACTAATCTATGGCCGATCGCCAATCGATTGGGCACTCTGGACGCGGGCCAGAGAGTCAGGCTAACCGGAGTTGTTTTACTAGGCCGGGCTCAAATCTTCATAGACAATGACTTTTTCCGTCTGGGACAGGCACAGCCTGTTGGATGGACTAGTTCCGGGGTTTTGGGACCCTGCGGTAGCCCTATATCGCCTGTAAGTAGGGTCTGTTTTCGTGCCGATGTGGATCTTAGGGTCAGACCCACGCGATCTTTGAACGACAATGGCATTTTTACTTACAGGATGAACGATATCCTTTTTGCCTCCACTAATCCACCTCTCAAAGTCCCCACTAATGGTCTTTCTTGGCTTGAGGTAACTATGAATGACGGCACCTACGGCTGGGTTGTTGAAACCATGAACAACGGGCAAAGGAACGCCACACAGATCAACTGCCCGTAATATTTAGGTTCCGGAGGGGTTCCCTTTCATATCTTGCCTTTTAGCCCGCAGGGAAGTCACCGAGTAAAGCAGCAAGGCAGACCAAATACAGCCAAAGGTTATCAGGTGGGTGTTCGTAAAGGGCTCGCCGTAGACAAACACCCCCAGCAGCAGCGATAGCGACGGGGCCAGGTACTGAAAGAAGCCCAGGGTAGCTAGCGTCAGCTGTTTGGCCGCCTTGTTAAACCACAGCAGCGGCATCGACGTTGCCACCCCGGCCCCGATAAACAGCAGAGTGATTGGCAGACTTTCCCCAAAATGCCCCTGGCCGCTGACGGCGAGCCAGCTCACCACCAGCAGCACCAGGGGGGTAATCAGCAGGGTTTCGACGGCTAGGCCCACCAGCGGAGCCACAGACACTACCTTGCGCAGTAGGCCATAGAACGCAAAGGAAATGGCCAGGGCCAGGGCAATCCACGGCACCGTGCCCAGCTGCCAGATGAAGTAGCCCACCCCCAGCACCGCCAGAGCGACAGCCACCTGCTGCCCCCGATATAGACGCTCTTTGAGAAAAATAAACCCCAGCAGTACGGTTACCAGGGGGTTGATGTAGTAGCCCAGGCTGGCTTCGACCACGCGATCGCTATTCACCCCGTAGATATACAGCCCCCAGTTAAAAGTCAGCAGACTGGCGGTGAGCAGCAGCACCAGCACCTTGCGGGGCGACCTGAGCAGCATGTGCAAGTCCCCCAGTCGCCGCTGCGCCAGCAAAATGCCGACCAAAAACACCGCCGACCAGATCATGCGGTGGCTGAGCACCTCTACGGCAGACGCCACGCCCAACAGCTTCCAGTAGATGGGCAGCAGCCCCCAAGTGCTGTAGGCCAGCAAGGCATAAATGGCCCCTGGGCCAGCATCGGGGCGATTCGCGAAGCGATCCCTGCGGGAATCGCCGGGGGCAGCAGAGGCAGATTTAGGTAAGGTCAAAGAACAAATTGCCGCTCAAACCACACATTTTAACGGTCAGGGTCGCCCGTGGTGAATCGGCAACCGCACCACCATCGTCGTGCCGGCCTCGGGCTGACTGTGGGCCACAATGGTGCCGCCGCAGTACAACAGCAGCTGCTGCACGATCGACAGCCCTAGCCCGGCCCCCTCAGTTTCGTCGGGCGGCAGGTTGCGCCCCCGATAGAAATGCTCAAAAATGTGGGGCAGATCGCTGGCCGAAATGCCAATGCCGGTATCGCGCACTTCAATTTCGGCGTAGTCTGCGGTGCTGCTAGCGGTCACCCACACCTGGCCGCCGCTGGGGGTGTATTTGAGGCTGTTGTTGAGTAAGTGAATGATCACCTGGCGTAGCCAGCTGTCGGGGCAGAGCACCGAGGGCACCTGACTGGGGATGGTGTAGGCCAGCATAACGCCCCTTTCTTCGGCCAGGGGCTGGTAGGTGCTGACCACCGGGGGTACCGTCTCTGACAGCTTCAGCGGGGCGAGCGGGGCCTGGCTGACGCTGGTTTCCATTTGCAGCAGGTTGAGCACGCCGCTGATGAGGGCACTCTGGCGATCGCACTCGTGGCTGATCATGGCCATGTAGCGCTGCCGCTGGGGCGGCTTGAGGTGGGGAGAGTCGAGCAGGGTGAGGGCGGTTTTAATGGTGGTGAGGGGCGTGCGCAGCTCCTGGCCCACCGTATTGAGAAAGTCATCCTTGAGGCGCAGGGTGTTGATCAACACCTCGTTTTGGGATGACAGGTTCGACATATTCAACGCCTGGCGGCGGTAGGTTGAGGCCGACTGGCGCAGGTGCTCTTGGCGTTTGAGCTGCCAGTTGAGCCAGCGATCGACTAGGGTTAGGTAGGCCGGGGTGAGGGATTGAGTCGGCCGCAGCTGCGGCCACTGCTGGGCCAGGGTAGCCAGGTCAAGCGCGGCATCGGCGGTGACCAGGCCCTGGTCAATCTGGTGGCGAATGGCGCTCACTACCGTTGCCACCAAGTCGGGATTGATCGAGCAGCACACCGACAGGTACGACGATCGCGCCGTCATCGTCTCCTCTAGGGGGGGCGATGCCTCGTCGTCATCGTCTGGGTCGCGCTGGTTCTCTAAGGCCTGCCGTTGCCCCTCGCCCAGGGGAGCCGCCGACAAGGGCTGAAACCGATGGGCCACCACCATGGCCGCAAAGGACTCAGATTGCACCACCACAAAGTAGTCGCCTCGCCAGGTATGGCCATCGGGCAAGGGCACCACCACCTCGCTGCCCAGGCTAGCGGCGAGATCGGCATCGGGGCGTACAAACCGCAGCAGTCGATGGGGCAGCACCAACCCCTGACCGTAGCGCAGCACATCCTCATTCCAGGGGTCACCGACGGGTAGCTTCACCAGCAGGTGCGCCTGAATGTCGTGGGCTTCGAGGAACTCTACAGTCGATTGCAGAATCGCCTTGAACCCCTTGGGTTTTACCTGGACATAGTCTGGGGCTGCCGCACTGAGTTGTAGAAGCCGGTGCAGCGACACCTCTTGCTCTTGGTAAGACTGCATAGTGCTCCAACGGGCCGAGGCCAGGCCAATGCTCACCCAGAATCAGATCAGCACTAGCACCTATTAGGGTATCTTTAACCACCGAGAATGGCGGCGAGAATGTTGCGTGTATTCACATAACACCCGCAGCCTGGGGGCAAAGTGTTAGTCTAAATACCTTTTTTCGAGAAAATGGCGGGCCTGTTCGCGGTCGTCAAAGTGAATTTTCTCTGTGCCAAGAATTTGGTAATCTTCGTGGCCCTTGCCCGCAATCAGGATGCCATCGCCCGGCTGGGCCATGGCAATGGCGGACTGAATGGCGGTGGCGCGATCGCCCACCACCTGATCGTCTCCCAACGTGGCCGGAATCCCCGCCACCACATCCCTCAAAATCTGCTCGGGGTCTTCGGTGCGCGGGTTGTCGGAGGTGACGACCACCACATCGGCCAATTCGTAGGCGATGCGGCCCATTTGGGGACGTTTGGTGCGATCGCGATCGCCACCGCAGCCAAACACGCAGATCAGCCGCCCCGGCACAAAGGGCCGCGCTGCGGTCAGGGAATTCTTCAAACTGTCCGGTGTATGGGCGTAGTCCACAATTACGCTGATGTCTTGGGCCTCAGAAATCTTCACCTGCTCCATGCGCCCCGGCACGCCGCCAAAGCTGGGTAGGGCGGCTGCGATCGTTTCCAGGGCAACGCCCAGGTGAAGCGCTGCACCCGCCGCCGCCAGCAGATTTTCTAGGTTAAACTGCCCCACCAGCGGCGAGCTAAAGGGCACCGTGCCCGCTGGGGTCTTTAGCGTTCCCGTCACGCCGTTAGCCTGGTAGGTGAGATCACCCGTGTACAGATCGGCACTGGGATTCTGCGTGCTGTAAGTCCAGACGCGATCGGCGGGCAGCTGGGCCACCAGCCTTTCCCCGTAGGGCGTATCGATATTCACGACCGCGCGCCCGGCCAGGTAAGTCTCGCTAAACAGCAGCGCCTTGGCGTTGAAGTAGTCCTCCATATCGCTGTGGTAGTCGAGGTGATCCTGCGTCAAGTTGGTGAACACCGCCACCTCAAAGGGGCAGCCCCAGACCCGCTTTTGAGCCAGGGCGTGGGAGCTGACTTCCAGCACCGCATAGCGACAGCCCGCATCCCGCGCCTTTGCCAGCTCTGCCTGGAGTTCTACCGCAAACGGCGTCGTGTATAGAGCGGTCTGCTGATGCCCCGGCCAGCGGGTGTAGAGCGTTCCCAGCAGGGCCGTAGACTGCTCGGATGCATTCAGCAAGTGCTCAATCAGATGGGTGGTTGTCGTCTTGCCGTTGGTGCCCGTCACCCCCACCAGCCCCATTTGCCGAGCTGGATAGTTGTAGAACCGCGCGGCCACCTCCGCACAGGCCATCGACATATCGGTCATTGGCACCACGCAGGCATCGCCCTCCGCAGGACGAGTTTGTAGGGCCTGAGCTGACACCAGCGCCGCCGCTGCCCCAGATTCGACTGCGCTGGGCCAAAACTCGCCGCCATCGACGCGGGTGCCCGGCATGCCGATGAACACATCCCCCGGCTGGCAGGCGTGAGAATTGGTGCACAGACCCTTGATGTCAGGATCGTTCCCTTCAGCTAGCGTGAATCCAGCGTCGATCAATCCAGTGGGTAAGCCCTCAAGCAGTTGGCGCAGCTTCATGTCAGCAACTCCTCACATCATTGAAGTTGCCCTATTCTGCCTTACTCTGGCCCACATAAGTCTGTATCAATTGCTCCACCTTGGCCTGGGGTGCCCTAGGCGACAGGCGCGGCAGGGGAATTTCCTGGGTGCCCGATTCTGCTTGGATCACCTGGCACAGCACCGGAATCTCGTACTGGTAGCGCTGAAACCAGTCGTCGTCGGTGGTAATGTCGCGCACCTCTAGCTCAAAGGGCAGGTGGGCGGCGGCCACCAATTTTTCTTCGAGCCCTTCGCACAGGTGGCAACCGGGTTTGCTGTAGAGCACAAATTTGGTCACGGAGTCAGTCACAGAAAGGGTGGTCACTGCACGATCGCTCGGTAGGCGCTGGGAGTGGTGCCAGTGGCCTGGCGAAACTGTTTGCTCAGGTGGCTATGGCTGTTAAACCCGCACAGCAGGGCGATTTCCACAATAGAGTGGTTGGTTTGTTTCAACAACTGCTTGGCCCGCTCGATGCGCTGTTGCAGCACGTATTGGTAGGGGGCCACCCCCATCGCCTGCTTGAACTGATGGCTGAAATGGAAGGGGCTGAGCCCGGCGATCGCCGCCAAATCCGCCAGTTTCAGGTCGGCATCCAGGGCTTCGTGGATGTAGTCCAACACAGGTAAGAGTTGCCGCTGAGGCAATCCACTGGGGTGAACAGACAATGACGGACTGGCCACGGCATACTGCCGCAGCAAATGCACCGCCAGTAGGTTGGTTAACGACTGGACATAGAGTTTGCCGCCGGGGTTGACCTGGTTGAGTTCGTCGAGCAGCATCAGGGCGATCGCCTCCAGCCGTCCATCCCGCAGCCGAAACTCGGGGATCAGCTCGATGCGATCGGGGTTCAACCCTAGGGATTCTTGAGCGACGGTGGCCATGAAACCGGAGTTGAGCCGCAGCTCAACATAGTGGTCGTCATCTTGCCAACGGGCAAAAAACGGCGTCTGAGCCGGAGTAATGGAAATGTCGCCCTTGCCGTAGAGGCTGCTGTGGGTTTTGCCGTCTTTGATCTGCAAAAACCGCACTGGCCGGGTCGCCAACGACACACAAATGGTATGCTCCGCATCCGAGGCGATCTGACATTCCCCCGGCGGATGCTGAAATTGCCCCACCTGAATGTGCTCCCAGCCCAAGTCTTGACTCGACAGAGTGGGTAAGCAAGTAAACTCAGCGCTATCCATCCCTAGGCGGTTTTGAAAACCCTTAGCATGCCTGGTTTTGGCTGCATCCATGGCTAGATTCTCCACTGCGGAGACAAATTTCGCTAGGCCTGTCTGCCCAGCCACCTCAAGTCTATCTGGCAAAATGGAACAATAGGTGAGTTTTCACTTCACATATCGGCAGAGAAAAGTGATGACCTCTGACGTAGCAATTGCAAAATGGGCTCTTGAGGACTCCCTCCAAATGATTGCGGCGGGCATGCCCAGCGATCGCCGGGTGGCGCTTTTGCACGGGACACAAAGCCCTTGCCACAAAGCCCTTGCCACACCGCTGAATTCTCAATCGGTTGCGATCGCGGCATCGCTGACATGGCCCGCCCCATCGAGTTTAATTACCAGCCATTCGTAGTCAATGCTGATGAAGCTGCGCTCTGGCCCCAGCACGTAGACCATGTCGTAGTCGGCAAAGCCGTTTTGCGGGTGGGGTGGGCCGAGCAGCTCAACCACGCCAGCTTGGGGTCTGCCCAGGAGAAGGTATTTTGCCAATAGGTCATCCACCATGCAGAGGCGAACGTAGGTCGGCTCAGTGCTGAGCTTTGGGTCGTTCCACAGGGTGGGGTTGAACTGGGTATAGCCCCGGCAGTGTTGCCACTGCTTCCAGTTGGTTTGGGCCAGCAGACCGCCCACCACCAAAAACGGGAAGCTCGTCACCAACAGGCCTCCAATGGCTAAGGCAATCAGCAGGCGGCGCTTTGATTTGGGGGTGCGGGCGGCAGGCGGCATCGTGAATTGAGAAGAAGGTCGCGGGTCTATGGAGACAGGCTACCCACGGTCAGCCAAAAATTCTAGATTGGGCCTCAATGTTGAACGGCGATGGTCGAGAACCAGCCCTCTAGGGCGATGGTCGAAGACCGGCCTCTAGGGCCATCGCACCTTAGCCCTACGCGTAGCGCCGCACCATCTGCTCTAGCGCATGAATGATCTGCTGAAGCCGCTGGTTTTCTTGGCGCAGGGCATTATTTTCGGCCTGAAGGCGTTGATTCTCTCGCCTGAGAGCCTGGTTGTCCGGGTGTAGCTGCTCTGGAAGTGAGGCGTACATGGTGGGTGACAGAGAATTGTCCATGGGGTCTGAGGGCGGCCAATTGCAGGGATGGCCTACCTAAAGGGGGTTGCGCTATATCTCTATTCTGGCCTGGTCCCAGGTCAGACCCGGAAACCGTAATCAAGCGCAATAGCTCCTGCCCAGCAGCCCGATGGCGGGCTCGATTATGCAGTTAAATGGGGGATGGTTCTGGATGCCAACGGTGGCCCGGATGCTGTTCACCCCCTGCGAGGCCCTGTGTCAGACGCCAAACCCTCCCGTTCGTTGGCCAATATTGCGGGTATTGTGGCGATCGCCACCATCCTCAGCAAGTTTGTGGGGCTGTTTCGCCAGCAGGCGATTGGGGCGGCCTTTGCGGTGGGGCCGGTGGCCGATGCCTACAGTTTTGCCTACATCATTCCCGGCTTTTTGCTGATTTTGCTGGGGGGTATCAACGGGCCGTTTCACAGTGCGATCGTCAGCGTGGTGGCGCGGCAAGATCGCAAAGACACGGCCAAGCTGATCGAGGCGGTCAACACTCTGGTGGGGTTACTTCTCATTGGGGTGTCGGTGCTGCTGTTTGGGCTGGCGGGGCCGATTATCGACACCATTGCCCCCGGTCTATCGCTGGCCGACACGGTGGCGCGAGACATCGCCGTGCTGCAACTGCGGATCATGGCGCCCATGGCCCTGCTGGCGGGGCTGATCGGCATTGGCTTTGGGGCGCTAAATGCGGACAGCCAATTTTGGCTGCCGTCGATTAGCCCGATTTTCTCTAGCGGGGCGGTGCTGGTGGGGCTGGGGCTGCTCTACGGGGCGATCGGCGGCGACATCACGAATCCAGAGTTTTATCTGCTGGGCGGGGCGGTGCTGGCGGCCAGCACCCTGGGGGGCGCGGTGTTGCAGTGGCTGGCGCAGATTCCAGCGCTGTGGAAGTCGGGGCTGGGGCGACCGCGCCTGCGGTTTGACTGGTCAATCCCTGGCGTGAAAGAGGTGATGCGGGTGCTGGTGCCCGCCACCCTGTCATCGGGAATGCTGCAAATCAACCTGTTTACCGATTTGTTCTTCGCCTCGTTTATACCGGGCACGGCGGCGGCGCTGAGCTACGCGAATTTGCTGGTGCAGACGCCCCTGGGCATTATCTCCAACGTGATTTTGGTGCCGTTTTTGCCGATGTTTGCCCGGCTGGCCGCACCAGAAAACTGGCCGGAGCTCAAGACCCGCATTCGCCAGAGTTTGTTATTCACCGCTCTGACCATGCTGCCCCTAGGGGCGCTGTTTGTGGTGCTGGCCCTGCCGATCGTGCGGGTGATCTACGAGCGGGGCGCGTTCGATGAAGATGCTTCGAACCTGGTGACCTCGGTGCTGATGGTCTACGGCATTGGCATGTTTGTGTACTTGGCGCGGGACGTGCTGGTGCGGGTGTTCTACGCCCTGGGAGATGGTCAAACGCCCTTTCGCATCAGCCTGATCAACATTGTGCTGAACGGGGTGCTGGATTTTTTCTTCATTCGCTGGCTGGGGGCACCGGGTCTGGTGCTGGCCACGGTGGGGGTGAATGTGTTTTCGACCCTGGCGCTGACGGTGCTCTTGCACCGCAAGCTGCGGGGGCTGCCGCTGAGGGAATGGGGGGGTGCGATCGCCCTCCTCACCCTGCTCAGCTTTGTCGCGGGCACCGCTGCCTGGGGCACCCTGCAAGGGCTCGAAACCTGGCTTGGTACCGAGGGCTTTGGGGTGCTGGTGCTGCAACTGGTGATCCCTGGCGGAGTGGGGCTGCTGGTGTTTACGGTGGGGGCGTTTCTGCTGCCGATACCTGAGGCGAAGCAGCTAGCCGCGCGGATTCGCGAGCGAGTGAGGCGGTAACAGGCAAAGGTTTGTAACTACGGTCGGATTTAGGCGACTTTTGAAGGGTAGTTCTAGTGGTGGGCACTGCCCACCCTACTGTTCGCGACGGGTGAATTTAAGCAACCATTAAGTTTCTGCTGAACTGGGGCAATCGAGGTTAACCAGGGAGGGAAGTTGTTGGTCTGGGCACCTTGACAGCAGCTTGGTTTTGACGCTCTACATCAGAATCAGAAGGTTTTTATGATCGCCCTGTCGATTCGTTCGCTGATTGAGACCCAGTATGCCAACCAGGTGAAAGCCTTTGCAGACTCCCCCTGGTTTCAGCGTCTGGAGCAGGGCCGGGCCTCCCGTCAGGAGTACGATGCCTTTATCTTTAACCTCTGTCAGACCCACCTGAAAAGTCCGCAAATTTTGGCCTTTCTCTACGCGGTGGCCCCGCCCGAGGCTGCACCCCAGATCAAACACAATCTGCTGGAAGAACTGGGGCTGGATCAGGTGGCCATCTGCCACCCCGATCTGTTGTATCAACTGGCCACGGCGGCGGGGTTTGATCGCGATCGCCAGACTCGTCTGGCTGAGGCGGCCCAGGCCCAAATCCGCCAGCTCTGCACCGATCCGCTGCTGTTTGGCACCATGCAGGAACTGGGGCTGTCGGTACTGCTGGAGGTGACCTGTTTTGAGTGGATGCTTTCTCGTTTGGCCAGCCGCATCGGTAAGGCACTGGCGACCTATCGCGGTTTGCCGACGGAGAGTCTGACCTGGTTTCACCACCATTCTGAGGTCGATATTCGCCACGCCGAGGAGGGGTTAGACAGCGTTGAGCAATACCTGGCCTACTACGAGATCGAGGCGGAGGATCTAGAGACCATTCTCGACATTACCTTTCGCGAGAATATTTTCATTAAGCGCTACTTCGCCGACCTGCCCGCGATCGCTGGAGCTGCCCATGAGAATCGTTGAGGCCACCCTGTTTGCCCTGCAAATTCCCTTTGTGGAAGCCTTTGCCCACAGCGTGCGATCGCGCAGCAGCTCCGACTCCATCGTGGTGCGGCTGCGGGCTGAGGACGGCACCGTTGGCTATGGGGAAGCGGTGGCTCGTCCCTACGTTACCGGAGAGACGGTGGCGAGCTGCTTGCAGTTTATGGAACGTACCCTATGGCCTGCGGTGCAAGCTGCCGACTATCCTCGCTGGGCGGGGCAGGAGGCGATCGCCTGGCTAGGGTCGCTGACCCTGCCGACGGAGGATTCTGCTGAAACCGATACCGGCGTGGTGACCTGGCATGCGGCGCGCTGCGGCTTTGAGCTGGCCCTGGTTGACTGTCTGCTCAAATCTGCCGGGGTCTCCCTGGGGGAACTGCTGCCGCCTCGGCACCCGGTGGTCTATAGCGGCGTGATCACGGCCAGCAGCGTTGAGGGCGCGGTGAAACACGCCAAGCGCTTTAAGCAATTTGCCCTGCCCCATATCAAGGTGAAGATCACCGGAGAGGCCGATCGCGAACGGCTGGCAGCGATTCGCGCGGCGGTGGGGCCAGGGTTATCGCTGCGGGTGGATGGCAATGGGGCTTATAGCGTGGAGGAGGCGATCGCCACCTGTGAGGCCCTAGCAGAATTTCAGATCGACAGCGCTGAGCAAATGATTCCGCGCGGCGACCCTCAAGATTTAGCGACGGTGCAGGCGGCCACCGCCATTCCTCAAATGGCCGATGAGTCGCTGATCACCTTGGCGGATGCCGAGGCTCTGATTGCGGCCAAAGCTTGTCGAGGTTTCAATCTTCGGCTGTCGAAATGTGGGGGGCTGGGGCCAACTTTGGCGATCGCCGACCTGGCTCAAACCGCTGGCATTGCGGTGCAGGTGGGCTGTCAGGTAGGCGAGACGGCGATTCTCTCGGCGGCGGGGCGGCACCTGGCGGCCTATCTACCCGAGATCAGCTTTTGCGAAGGCTCCTACGGCAGCCTGCTCTTGCGCGAAGATCTCAGCCGTCGCCCCATCCACTTTGGCCATCAGGGGCTGGCGAAACCGCTGAAGGGGCCAGGACTGGGAGTCGAAATTCAGGATGATCTGCTGGAAAAATATGCCCAGCAGATCATCAACCTTCCACCTCAGGCGGTGTGAAGATGGCCAAACTGTATACCCTGGGTCTGCGCTGGCAGGGACGGGCCCTGAAACAACGGCTAGAGGCCGCTACCCAGGAGCCTGATTTGGCGCAAGAGCGGCTCTTGCGCCAATTGCTCAGCCGCCATGGCGACACCCAGTTTGGCCGCGAGCACCGCTTCGAGCAGATTTGCACCCCGCTCGACTATCGCCGGGCGGTGCCCATCCGTGACTACGAAGGCTTTCGGCCCTACGTGCAGCGAATGATGGCAGGCCAGGAAAAGATTCTGGTGAATGACCCGGTGCGGATGTTTACCACGACCAGTGGCACCACCGGGCAGCCCAAATACATTCCTGTCACCGCTGGGGTAGAGCGGGGCGGGGCGAGGCTAATGCGGCAGTGGCTCTACCGCATTCTGCAAGACCACCCCACGTTCTTAAATGGGGCAGCGGTGGGCATTGTCAGCCCGGCGATTGAGGGCTACACCCCCGGCGGCATTCCCTACGGCAGCCTGTCGGGGCGCATTTATCAGCAGATTCCGGCCCTGATTCGGCGCACCTATGCCATCCCCTACCCCGTGTTTGAGATTGCTGACTACGATCGCCGCTACTGGGCGATCGCCCGCTACGCCCTAGCGCGGCAGGTGTCGTTTCTCTGTACACCCAACCCCAGCACCCTCAAGCGGCTGGCCACGGTGATGACGCACCAAGCAGAATCACTGATTCGGGCGATCCACGATGGCACGGACGGCGAGGGCATCCCGGCCCAGCGGCCTCAGCCGGAGCGGGCTAAACAGCTAGAGCAAATTTTCAATGCTACTGGAGCATTGCGACCGCAAGACTGCTGGCCCCACCTGGACCTGCTGGGCTGCTGGACGGGCGGTTCGGTGGGGGCGCAGGCCCGACAACTCACCGCTGACTATGGCCCCCTGCCGATTCGAGATCTGGGCTATCTAGCCAGTGAGGCCCGCATCACCCTGCCTTACGAGAACAATACGCCCGCTGGCCTGCTCGATCTGACCCTGAATGTCTACGAGTTTATTCCCGAAGACTGCGCAGAGATGGCCGACCCGCCGATTTTGCTCAGCCATGAGCTAGAACCGGGGCAGCGCTACCAGATTTTGCTGACCACCCCCGGCGGTCTCTACCGCTATCACATCAACGATGTGGTGGAGGTGACGGGGTTCTATCAGCGATCGCCCCTGATTGCCTTTTTGCGCAAAGGCCGCGACATGAGCAACCTGACCGGGGAAAAGCTGCACGTGAACCATGTGCTGGCCGCGATCGCCGCCCTGCAACGCCAGTTTCATCAGCCTATCGGCCCCTACCGGCTGGTGGCCAATGCCGAGGCCATGCGCTACGAGCTGTACTGGGAAATGTCAGACGTCCCCAGCCACGACTGGGTTCAGCAACTGCTATCGGCCCTGGATACGGCCTTGGCCCAAAACAACACTGAATACGCCCAAAAACGAGCCTCTCAGCGGTTGAATTTCCCTTGTCTCCATCGCATGAAGCCGGGCTGGGCGGAGGCGACTCAGCGCCGGGCCATTGCTCAGGGTCAGCGAGAAGTCCAGTACAAATGGCCGGTGCTCACCCAGCAGTCCCTCCCGTTGGATGCCGGGGCGATCACGCAAACCTATGAGCTAACGCTGCCCTATGCCCATCCCCACTGATAGTCTGCGGCAGAATGGTCTGTGGCCCAGTCGGCATCCGGTGGCCTGGCTGTGGGCGCTAACCCTGCTGTTTTTGCTGCGGGTGCTGGGGCAAGTGTTGGTGGCCTTTTTCCAGCTGCCCTTTTTACCCCCCATGCCCCACTGGTATTCGGGTCTGCTGCCCTACCCGCTGCTGTTGCCCACCCAGCTGCTGATTTTGGCGCTTCAGGTTAAGATCAACCGCGACCTGGCCCAGGGGCGGGGCTGGTTTCAACGGCCTCGCCCCCGCCTGGGTCGGGGTTTACAGTACGCAAGCTACGGCTACGCCCTGGTCATGGTGATTCGCTATGGCCTGACCATGAGCATCTATCCGGAGCGTCGCTGGCTGGGGGAAGGCACAATTCCCATTGTGTTTCACTGGGTGCTGGCCGCCTATCTCTGGCTCTGGGGCTGGGGTCATCGCTGGGGGATGCCACTATGAAGTCAGGAATTTTTCGCCATTGCGCTCTGCTGTTCTTCCGTAAGCGGGTCTGGCTGTGGCTGCTGGCGGGCGTGACTGCGCTGCTGCTGTTGGTGGTTGGGCGGGGGAGTGCGATCGCCGCCGCCTGGTTGGGCCACCAGTTAGATTATCCGCCCGCTGACTATGGCGTTCGCCTGGAGCGTCGGGTGACCGTGACAGCCCCCGATGGCACGGTGCTGGTGGCCGATGTCTACCATCCCCGCACCGCCGCCGCCACGCCCACCATTCTGGTGCGCATTCCCTACTCCAAACAGATTAAACACATTCTGTTTGCCCGCACCATTGGCCACCTCTGGGCCAGTCACGGCTACACCACGGTGATCCAGGGCACCCGAGGCCGCTACGAGTCGGGCGGCAGCTACGATCCGCCTTTTTTGAACGAGGCCCAGGATGGCCGGGCCACGCTGGAATGGATCACGCAGCAGCCCTGGTACGACGGGCAGATTGGCATGTGGGGCGGCTCCTACTTTGGCTATACCCAGTGGGTGCTGGCCGATCAGGTCGATCCGGGGTTGTCGGCCCTGATTCCACAAATTTGCAGCACCGACTTCTACCGTATGTTCTATCCCGGCGGCGCGTTTTCCCTAGAAAGCGCTCTCTACTGGGCGACCCTCAGCTACGGCCCCCGCGATATTCCCCTGCCCTCAGAGCAGCTACGGCGGGGCTTTGAGGGCTGGCCCCTGCTAGAGGCCGATGACCGCGCGGTGCAGAATATTCCGTTTTTTGATACCTGGGCCAGCCACACCGAGCGCGATCGCTACTGGCAAGCGGTCGATGGCACGGGTCGCGCCCGCCAGCTTCAGGCCCCGACCCTGCTGATGGCGGGCTGGTACGATCCATTTTTGCCCACCCAGCTGACCGACTTTGAGCAGATTCGCGCCCATGCGGCTCCCCCGGTCGCCGAAGCCACTCGCCTGGTGATTGGGCCTTGGACCCACGCCAACACTGTCACCTTTCCCGACGGCAGCCGCCCCCGCAACTACCGCTTTGAGAGCATTGGCCCCAGCCTGCCCTGGTTTGATCAGCAGCTCAAAGGTGACCCCACGATGGCCTACCCCGACCCGGTGCTGATCTACGTCATGGGTGCTAACACCTGGCGGGGAGAATCGGCCTGGCCCCTGCCCCGCACCCGCTATACGGCCTACTACCTGCACAGCAACGGTCGGGCCAATACCCTCAACGGCGACGGGCTGCTCAGTCTGGAGCCGCCGGGGGAGGATGAAGTGAGCGATCGCTTCATCTACGACCCGCAAAACCCGGTGCCCAGCGCTGGAGGCACCATGCTCGGGCCAAACGCAGGCATTCAGCCCCAAAACGCAGTGGAAGAGCGGCAGGATGTGCTGGTCTACACCACCCCGCTCCTGAGGGATGCGATCGAGGTGACCGGGCCAGTGCAACTGCGGCTCCAGGTTTCCACCACGGCTCCCCACACTGATTTCACCGCCAAACTGGTGGATGTCCACCCTGATGGAACGAGTTACAACGTTTCCGAAGGGATTCTCCGGCGGAGGTATGACAAAACTCAGACGCCCACCGAAATCGCGATCGATCTCTGGCCTACCAGCCAGGTCTTCTTCCCAGGGCATCGCATTCGATTGGAAGTCTCCAGCAGCAGTTATCCCCGCTTTGACCGCAACCCCAATACGGGCCGCAACATTCCCACCGAGCGCCAGCCAGTCACCGCGACCCAGACTGTTTACCACCACGCCGCCGCCGTCTCCCGGCTGATTCTGCCGATTATTCCCGAGTAGGGCCGGTACTTGCTCCTTCGCAGCTATACGGAGGAAGCAAGGTAGCAAAGAAAAACTCACCCCCTCACCGCCCCGCTATCCTAGTAGGACAACCCCTGGAGAACTCCTATGGTGACGGTTCCGTTGGTCAATCGGGAAGCCGTGTTGGCCGAAATTCGCGCCGGGCTCAGGCGGGGGCAGCAAGAATTGGCCGACTGGGAGAACGGGCGGCTGGCGGTGTCGGCGGTGCCCGGTTCGGGCAAGTCTACGGGGATGGCAGCGGCGGCGGCGATCGCGATCGCCCGCCACCAGCTCCACCTCAATCGTCAGCTGGTGCTGGTCACCTTTACGCGATCGGCGGCGGCCAACCTCAAAGCCAAAGTGCGCGGCCACCTAAAAGCATTGGGATTGCCCCAGACCAGCTTTACCGTCTCCACCCTGCACGGGCTGGCCCTCACCATTGCCACTCGCAACCCCGAGCTGTCAAACCTGAATCTGGACACGCTGACGCTGGTTTCCCCAGCGCAGAACAACCGAATTTTGCGGGTCTGTGTGGAGCAGTGGATTGTGGCCAACCCCGACCTCTACTACCGGCTGGTCGATGGTCGCCAGTTCGACGGTGAGGAAACCGAGCAACTGCGGCGGCAGTCGGTGCTGCGTACCGAGGTGCTGCCCAGCCTGGCCCACACGGTGATTCGCGAGGCCAAAAGCTCGGGCCTGATGCCGGGTGAGCTGGTGGAACTGGCCCAAACAGTCAACCACAACCTGCCCGGCGATGTTGAAGACTACGACGTGCTCACCATTGCAGCAGGTCTGTACGATCGCTACCAAACCCTGCTCTCGCAACGGGGCTGGATTGACTACGACGACATGATCCTTGGTGCCCTGCGCACCCTAGACGACCCCGATAGCCGCCGCTTTTGGCAGGGGCGCACCTTTGCCGTGTTTGAAGACGAGGCCCAAGATTCGTCGCCGTTGCAGAGTCGATTGCTCACCCTGCTGGCGGGCGACCCCGACGACCCGACCGGGGAGCCGAATCTGGTGCGGGTGGGCGACCCTAACCAGGCGATCAACTCGACGTTTACCCCGGCAGACCCGGTCTTCTTCAACCAGTTTTGCGACGACTGTCGCCGCCAAAATCGGTTGGTGACCATGGATCAGGCCGGGCGCAGCAGCGGGATCATTATGGCGGCGGCCAACCGCATGCTGGCCTGGGTGAATCAGGCGCAGGTGGCGGGGCCAGAGACACCCTTTCGGGAGCAGGCGATCGCCCCTGTCGCCCCTGATGATCCTCAGCCCGGAGCCAACCCCGACCCGCTGGGAGCCGGGGTCGAAATTCTCTCGCCGCCGACCACAGTGGATTCTGTCAAGCTGATCGCCCAGCGGGTGAAAGATCTCTACACCGAGAACCCTGAAACCAGCTTTGCGATCCTGGTGCGGGAGGGACGCCAGGGCCAGTTCATCGGCAACCTGCTGCGCGACCCCGAGCAAGTCGGGGTCGACCTGGCCGCAATGGGGCTAAAGTTCTATGACGTGGGTGAGCAAGACCGGCAGACTAGGGTGCCTGAAGACATGCTGGCCCTGCTGCAATTCATTGAGCGGCCCCACTCCGCCGATCGCCTCAAGGGAGCGCTGCGGGTGCTGGTCGATCGCCAGCGCATTCCTACCCAAGACCTCAACGCCCTGGCCCAGGCTCCCGAGCAGTTTCTCTACCCCGGCCCGCTGGATACGCCCCCCGACACCGAGGCCGCCCGCGAAGCGCGGCGCTACTGTGCGGGGCTGCTGCGATCGCGCCTCGAACTCCCCCCCTACAGCCTGTTCTCGTTCATTGGCCTCACCCTGGGCTACAACCAGAGCGAGCTGGCCACCGCCGACAAGCTCGCCGCCCGCGTCAGTCAGCAAATTCGCAATGACGACACGCTGGCCGCTGCGATCGCCGTGCTGCAAGACATCGTTGGCTCTGAGCGCTTCACCGCCGTCAATACCGAAGACACCGACGATCTCTACACCCGCCCCGGCCAGCTCACCCTAATCACCATGCACAAGGCTAAGGGATTGGATTGGGACGCGGTGTTTCTGCCCTTTCTTCACGACAAAACGATTCCTGGAACCCTGTGGGTACCGCCCCAGGGCGAATTTTTGGGCGACTTTACCCTGGCCGAAGTGGCTCGCGCCCAGATCCGGGCCTGTGCCCACGCGTCTGACGGTCAGGGGCCGGGCGAAATCCCCGATATTATTGCCGCCTGGGAGCAGGCCAAGCACCTCAAAGCCGCCGAAGAATATCGCCTACTTTACGTGGCCATGACCCGCGCCAAGCGCCTGCTGTGGATGTCTGCAGCCCAGCAGGCCCCGTTTACGTGGAGTAAGCCAGAGAATGTGCAGGCAGCAAATCCCTGCCCAGTGCTGCCGGTGCTGCGGGAGTGGATGGGTAGGGGGTAGATGTCCGTGGGCAGACCTGTGTGTTTGCCCACGGACATCGGGCGATCGCGAAGCGTCACCATCGTGAATCGCGAAGCGTTACCCACCAAGGCTTACTGCCTTTGGGTTTCGCTCCGCTGCACCCAACCTACGAGAACTACTAGATCCCTAATTTTTAGTCTTGATAATGTATTAGGGGTGAACTTGAAGATCCCCCTACAAAATCCAAAATCGCAAATCTAAAATCGCTAGTCTATCCGCTCAATCTGCCAGAGAATTTGATTGCCCTCACGCCGCACCCGCGACACTGACCAGTTGCGCCAGGCCCAAAATTCGCCTCGGCTGGTCACAGCGCTGGCGTTCACATCCATCAAATCGGCCAGCTCTGAGCTGGTGATCAGATAGCCCTGCTTGGCGATTTCGTCGGCAATTTGCAGGGTTTCTAGAACGTTGCGGAGGCTATCAACCCTAACCTCGCGGGGTAAAGAATCAAAGTTTTCACTAATTGGAGAAGTTCCAGAGTCTGCCATGATGCATGATGCCGTCCAAAGCTAAAAATCAAGCTAAATTCTACCCTCTGGCCCTGGGCTTAGGAGTAACCCAGGCCATAAATCATCTATGCTTTGTATTAAGAAAACTTATGCTTATTGTTCAGCTGCCCAGGGCTGAGGTGAGATTCACTGCTGCCTACCCTCAGATTTAGAGGTGAAAGTCTCACCACCTGACCCTGTAATTGGGGTCAGGTAAAGTGCTGATTCGTAATTCTGACGATGATTTGGAGAATGGTGTCGCACGCAGTTAGAAACGCTTCAAACCGAGATTCGAGGAATTTGGCCGGGGCCGGGTGATCCGAAAAAGGAGCCAGGCTGTGTACCGGGCTCCTTTTTGAGCAATATACCGAGTGCAGATTCAACTTAAGGGCAACCGCCGTTCGTTTAGCTCAATCGGCGGTCATCCAGCAGAATTCGGCGTGAGTCAGCAGGGTGGTCTGCTGACCGTAACTCTATACGCCACTGGTGGAAGGGCGCTGACGTTCTTGCTGAATGAGCAGATAGCCCACCGCCAGCCAGAAAATCAGCAGGCCGCCGGTAATAGCTAGCACAGGCACCAGCCCGAGGCGATCGATCAGCGCTGGGGCGGCGGCGGTAAACAGGCCGCCGCCCACGATGGGTTCAAAAAACAGCTGCTTGTAGGCAAAGCCCTCAAAGGCTCCGGTGCTGTTGTCGGGGTCAACCATACGCAGCAGCAAAATGCCCGTGGCGGTTACGCCCATCGACTGGCCCATGTCGCCGATGCCCTTCTCAAACCAGTAGCTGGGGAAAATGCGCGGTGCCCACCAAAGAAAGATCAGCACGTTCCACAAAATGCCGACAATGCTGAGAATGAGGAAGATCCCTAGGTTGCCGCCAATGACGCTGAGGGAAATGGTAGCGATCGCAGAAATCACCACCACATCCAGCGCCACCCCAGCGATATTCTGCACCATGGGCCGAATCACCAGCGCCCCCAGCCCCAGCCGGTTGAGAATTGACTGGGTGATAATGCCGCCAATCAGCGCCAGGGGAAACAATGGCACAAACTCAAACACGGCAAAGCCGCCCTCGCCGCCCCAGGTCGCGGCCTCAACCCACTTCAGGGCTTCGAGAATCAGCCAGCCGATCGCGATCGACAGACCGACGATGGCAAAGTTGATCGACAGCGGGTCTACCAGCAGATTGCGCAGCAGCCGAGCCCGCTCTTGCCGCAGTTCGGGCGTCTCGGCCACCACGTTAAGGTCAGGAATTTCTTCGGGTTCCATCACCCGACGGCTCACGGTATCCACATGGCCCTTGCGGCGACCCCAGTCGCACAGGGCAGTGCCGCAGATAATGCCCGACACAATCCCCACCGTCGCCAGGCCGACGGCCAGGTCGGCCCCGTCGTCATAGCCCAGGCTAATGAAGGTATCGGCCATGCCCCCGGCGGTGCCGTGGCCCCCCTCAAAGCCAATTTCAATCAGAGCAGCAGAAATGGGGTTAGCGCCAAACAGCGGGATCAAAATTAGCAGGGTTGCTAAACAGCCGACCACGTACTGGCCCCAGGCCAGGGTTTGGCCAAACACCACCTGGGGAGCAGCGGTGCGCCAAATCTCTCGCGGCGGCGGAATCGTTTCGCCCAAAAATAGGGCCGCAAACACCACGTTAATAAACACCCCCGGCGCCTGCGCCCACACCGCGCGAATGTCTTCGGCAAACAGACCGCCCGCCAGCAGCGACTCTGGCCCGAACAGGCTGGTAGCGATCGCCCCTAAGACCTCTGGCCCCAGCAGCAGTGCCAGCGCCCCCGCCACAATCGAGGCGGGCAGATAAAGTCGCTGAAAAAACTGAACGCGCTGCTTAAAGAAGCGCCCCAGCAGCAGCAGCAGCGCCAGCAAGACAAAGGCAAATAAAACGGTGCGCAGGTTGAACACGGTATTTCTCCGGGTAATTGCAGGCCAGAGTCGGTTGCAACGCCTGCCCTAGCTACTGCTATACAGCCATTGATTTTAGGAGTTTGCAGTAACCCTGGGCACATGCACTAAATTATCTATAGGGAGAATATTTTGGGATGCCAATTCCCAGGCTGAACTGCCGGGGTCTGTGCCCTGGTCGCTCAGGCTTTCCCTGTTCTTTTCGCTGAGGTATCTCCATGGCTAGCAAAGACCAAATCAAGCAGCACATTGCCCTAACCAGCAAGATCAACTTCGCTGGTGTCACCCCCGCCAAGAGCGAAGATCCCCGTAAGGTTCGCATCATGCAACACCTGAAGAAGAGCCTGGGGTAGGGAGATGGGGGTGCAGTGAGCGTGTGGATGTGTAGGTGAGACCTAGATGCATGGTCTAGCTTTGCGCCAAAACTATCCACCCACCTACTCACCCACCCGCCTACAAATACCCTGCCGGATTCACCGGATTCCCATTCTGCCGCACCTCAAAGTGTAGGTGCGGGCCGGTGGAGAGGCCGGTGGAGCCTACGGCGGCAATGGGTTGTCCCTGCTGCACCGCCTGCCCTTCGCTTACCAGCAAGCGGCTGGCGTGGGCGTAGAGGGTGCTGAGCCCGCCGCCGTGGTCAATAATCACCGCCTGCCCATAGCCGCCGTACCAGCCCGAGAAGATCACCCGGCCCGAGTCGGCGGCGCGAATGGCGCTGCCGTAGCTAGCGGCAAAGTCTACTCCGCCGTGGAAGCG
Source organism: Leptolyngbya sp. CCNP1308 (assembly GCF_034932455.1). Lineage (NCBI taxonomy): Bacteria > Bacillati > Cyanobacteriota > Cyanophyceae > Leptolyngbyales > Leptolyngbyaceae > Leptolyngbya > Leptolyngbya sp. CCNP1308. The sequence goes on from NZ_JAYGIH010000072.1 coordinate 255,344, forward strand.
GCTGTAGCCGAGAATGGGATGCACCCGGTTGCCAAATCCGCTCGAAATATTGGCGTTGGCCGGAAACACAAACCGCCCGGTGCCGCGAATTACCCCGGTGCTGGCGGCAATTTTCTGCCGTATCAGCCCGCCAATTTGCTCGGACTCGCGGGCCAGCTGAGATTCTGCCGCCTCTAATGCCCCCCGCCGATCTTGCAAACGAGAAATTAGCTGTTTCTCTTCGCTGGCTTCGGCCTCATACTGCTGCTTTTGCGAGAGCAACTGCTGGCGCAGCAGGGCGACCTGGTTGCGCTTTTCTTCGACGGCGGCCTTTTGCTTCTGAATGGCATCGGCCTGGGCCTTGAGGTCGGCCAGCACCTGGCGATCGGAGGCATAGACCCGCTTGAGCTGGTACTGGCGGTCTAGGAACTCATTAAAGTTTTGGCTTTGCAGCAGCACGGCCCAGCCCTCGCTGCCCTGCTGCCGCTGGAGATACTGGAGCCGCGCCACGGTGCCGGTGCGCACATTTTCGTAGTCGGCCTCGGCCTTGGCCAGCTTGGCCTCAAAGTCTTTGAGTTCTTGCTCGGCCTGGCTGAGGCGAAACTCGGTTTCGCTAATTTGGTTAGCGGTGTAGACGATGCTGTTCTCCAGGCCTTCCAGGTTAGATTCTGAGGTGGCCTGGCGATTTTGCAGCTCGGTTTGCTGCTGCTGGAGCTGGTTGCGCTGCTGGTCGAGAGTCTTTTGCTTATTTTGCAGGTCTTGAATGGACTGGGCCATCAGCTCAGGGGGGGCTGCCTGGACGCTGGGAACTGCAGTTAGCGCCAGCCAGCTAACCACCACCAGGGCTAGCGCCAGGCTGAGCCATCGTCCCCAGTCCACGGCAGCAGGCCGCCGGGTCGGCGTAGAAGAAAACGGATGAGTTCGCAGCATGGTCACAGGCAGTACCTGGAGTGGGAATCTGAGTTTAGCCCCTGACGGTGAGCGCAATCGCAACTACCCCAAAGCCAAAAATAGCTGCACCGGCCAGCCGATTTAACCACTTAAGGCGGGAGGGTGTCAGCTTTTGGCTAAAAAGCGTTACACCCCAGCTCAGGCACAGCCACCACAGGGCAGACCCTAAAAACACCCCAACAATGAGGGCTAGCGAGGTTCCCCACGACTGGCTGGTGCCCACCAGGCCCAGCCCAGCAAAAATCGCAATGAATGAAAGAATAGTGGCCGGGTTCGTTAGCGTCAAGAACAGCGTCGAGACATAGGCACCCCAAAGCCCTCGACTGGAGAGTTTCGCCGCCTCGGTGGCGGGGTCGGCCCGCAGGGTGGTGAGGCCCAAATAACAGAGAAACAGACCTCCGATGAGCTGCATAGTCTGGGTGTGGCTGACCAACAGATCGGCTACGGCGGTGAGGCCAAACCCGGCGATGCTGCCATAGATGCCATCGGCGGTGGCGGCCCCTAGCCCCGTCGCCAGCCCCATGAGCTGGCCCTGGGTGAGCGACCTGCGAATGCAGAGCAGCCCAATGGGGCCAACGGGGACTGCGATCGCCAGCCCCAGCCCCATACCCTTCAGCAACGTCCAGCCTTCCATTGTTTAGGACTCCTGTAGATGACCTAGAGATGACCCAGCGGCGGGGTCTGGGTCTCTTTCACCGTGGACAGCACAATCAGGGTGCGGGTTTTGACGACACCTGCGATCGCTTTCAGTCCTTCAGTAATCAATGCCTCCAGGGCACGGGTGTGGCAGCAGCGCACCTTCAGCAGGTAGTCGTCGTCGCCAGTGACGTGGTGGCATTCCAAAATTTCGGCGGTGGCCTGCACCTCGGCTAAAAAGCCCTCGCGGTGGTGAGGTTGGTCGAGGGTCACGGCAATAAACGCAGTCAAATTTAGCCCCAGGGCTTCGGCATTGAGCCGGGCGCTGTAGCCCATGATGAGGCCGCGCTCTTCGAGACGTTTGACGCGATCGGCCGCCGCCGGAGCCGACAGCCCGAGCTGACTCGCCAGCTCGGCCCAGGTCATGCGACCCCGCTGACAGAGCAGGGATAGAGTTTTGATATCAAGGCTATCAAGTTCCATGGCCTTATTTTAATAGGTAAAAGTAAATTCTAATATCCTAATAAAATTCAAAGGGCCAAGCTTGCCACGGTTCCATAACATAACTTTTGGTGTCGGGATGCCGATGCCCTATGCCCTGGGGTAGAGAAAATATGGCACCTTAGGGATGGCGCTTTACTTTGTTGGGAGATAGTGATGGTTTCTAGCATTCGCGGGTTCTTGCAGCCTATTGCCGACTTTTTTGCCGGGTTTGGCACCCCCGAGCCGATTGTGCACTGGGGCCACCCCGCCATGATGGGCATTGTGGTTTTTGTGATGGGCAGCTTTACGGCCTACATGGGCTGGAAGGGCCGCATCGGCAACGACGACGCCCAGAAAAAAGCCGAAAACCGTCACACCCACAAGCGCCTGGCTTTGTGGATGTTTACTTTTATCACCCTCGGCTATACCGGCGGGGTGCTGTCGCTGGTCATGCAAGAAAAAGAAATCTTCCAAAGCCCCCACTTTTGGACGGGTGGCCTGGTGATCGCACTGCTGGCCATCAACGGAGCGATTTCGTTCACTAAGTTTGGCGGCGGCAAAGATTCTCTGCGCACCGCCCACGCCTACCTGGGCAGTTTTGCCCTAGCCGTGATGTTTGTCCACGCCTTTTTGGGTCTGCGCCTGGGCCTGTCGATTTAGTAGAGGCTGATCGGCAATACCGCAGCCCGCTAGGCTAGCGGCTGAGGGCGACTGTGTGGGCGGGCCGGTGCAGCGCCGAACCTACGTTTAAAGTGATGCCCGGCAATACCTGGTACTGTCGGGTCACGAAAAGATGCCGCGAATGGTGGAAGAGCATTGAGGGAAAGGGGAGCTAGGAGGCGATCGCCCCCATCGCTATTTTTTCAAAAAAATAGAGTTCGCGATTTCAGTCTCCTGGGCGGGCACGACCACTAAAGTCCTTAGAGCACTTTTCCATCGCTGGAACCCACGTCAGCATTCCTTGGCGCAGAGTTGGTAGAGTCGAAGGAGCCTCTGACACTATTCCCTAACTGAGCGGAGACGCTACCCGCTGGCTCGACTCCGCTCAGCTAGCGAACGATCTCTCTTTACCGCTGTGCTTCGGCCATGGCCTCTGCCGGGGGACGCACTACACGGCGGGCTAGACCCAGTTTTTCTAACACCAGAATGGCGTACCAGGTGGCGTCAATTTCCCACCAGCGCCAGCCTGCGGGGGCCACGTTGGGGAAGGCGTGGTGGTTATTGTGCCAGCCTTCGCCGTAGGTGAGCAGCGCTGTCCACCACAGATTGCCCGAGTTATCGTCAATATGAAAGCGGCGCTTGCCCCACATGTGAGTCGCCGAGTTGATCAGCCAGGTCGAGTGCCACAGCAGGGCAATTCTCAGAAAACCGCCGTAGATCACGAACGACCAGCCGCCGAGGGCAAAGAGGGCGATCGCAACCGGCACTTGCAGCAGTAGAAAGTAGCGATCGAGCCAGCGATAGTAGGGGTCACGGGCAATATCTGGGGCGTAGCGACGGTAAATCTGTCCGTTAAAGACGGCTGGGTTGCGGTACACCATCCACAGCATGTGGCTCCACCAAAACCCGCGACTGGCGGCGTAGGGGTCTTTTTCGGCATCTTCGGTGTAGAGGTGGTGCTGACGGTGGCCCGCCACCCAAAAGATTGGGCCACCCTGGAGCGCCATTGCGCCAATGGTGGCGATTATGTACTCTAACCAGCGGGGCACCTGCAAACTGCGGTGGGTCAGCAGTCGGTGGTAGCCCAGGCAAATGCCAATGCTGCCAAACAGCCAGTGCAGCGCCACCATCACCCCTAAGGCCGACCATGAAAAGAACCACGGGGCCAGCAGGGCCACGCCGTGGATGGCGGCCAAAAAGCCTACCAATGTCCAATCTAGGTCTTTGATTCCCCGTTTCTCTGGGGCTTGCTTCAGCATTGTTGTCATAGCGCGTCCTTTTTTCTTGTAGGGTTAAAACCCTTGATCGTCTGTGTAGTGCGATCGAGGGGAAGTCCTTGCCCGACTCCTTTGTACCCCTAAGGGACTGGCTGGAGTCTTTTGCAAGTGTCGCTTGCAAACCAACCTTAGCAAACTTCTCTGGTAAAATGCAAGTGTTGCTTTCTTTTTGCCATGGCAGCTCAGCGCCAATCAGCCCGACAACGTCTCGTAGACGCGGCATTTCATTTATTTTCTAGTCAGGGAGTGGGCACCACCACGACTCGCCAGGTAGCCGACCTGGCTGGAGTTAACGAGGTCACGCTGTTTCGCCAATTCGGTAGCAAGCATGGCTTGCTTGCAGCGGTGATGACGGAGGCTGAGGTGTTGACTGGCCCAGAGCAAGGCTTTGATTTAGAGGCCTTAGCTCAAGCCCCTACCGATCAGGCTCTGAGGGAGTTTCTGAGCCAGTGCTTGGCCACCCTCGATCGGCTCTCAGAACTGGTGCGATCAGTGATTGGCGAGGGGGGACAGTTTTCCGCAGACAATAGCCAGGCCATGGGGCGAGGGTTGCAAACCATTCGCGACTTCATGGCTGAGTACCTAGAGACGCATCTGGCCCCTGGGGAAGCCGCTGGCCTGCCCCCTGAGGAGGTGGCGGGGTTGGTGATGGCGCTGCTGCTTGGCTATGCCGCCATTGACGGCACGACTGATGGAGCCGGTGAGGGCAGCGCAGAATTCCACGGCCTGTGGCCCGGCCGGAGCGCGTTTATCGACGGTGTGGTGAGCTGGCTGCTCAGCCTGCGGTCTCAAAGCGTGGGGGCCGATGTTGCCCCAGATCAGCCCGGCCTTACTGCCCCCCATACAGACACCTGGATCGATCTACCCGCTCCGGTGGTGCACGAGATTATGCAGGCGGCCCGCAAGGCTGGCAACCAGACCCATGCTCTGGTCTATGTGCTGCTGGGGGCGGGAGTGGCCGCCGCCGAGGTGCCGCTTTTAACGCGTGCCAGTGCGCTCTACGATAACAGCCAGCACATTTTGCTGGTGGGCCCTCAGCAGCGCCAGGTACCGCTGAACCAGTGGATTATGGGCAAGCGCTACGGTACCTACACCAAAAACCCGCTCACCCGCTGGCTCAAAAGCCGCAGCGATGCCTCACCCGCCATGTTTTTGGGGCCAGACGACCAGCCGATCACTCCCCTGAGGGTGCGCCAGCTGTGGAATGAGGTCACAACCGGCATCATGTCACCTACGAGCGAACCGTTTGGGGTTGATCAGGCCCGCGCCACATGGTGCGTAGAGATGCTGTTGAGAGGGTTAACTCGCCAAGAGCTGAGTCTGCTGAGCGGACTCTCGGTTGAGCAGCTCGACCCACTGGTGCAAAAGGCCCAAGCGCGATCGGCCCTAGCCCAGGCGCTACGGCTCGATCAGCAGCCCGGTTCAGCCCCAGCCAATCTCGACAAGCCTGCTGACGGTAGTGCTGGGAAGGACTAGCGATGTAGCAAAAGAACGAAGATAGAAGAGCGAAAAGTGCCCGCTGGGCATGGGCACTGGCATTTTGGGCTGTCCTAGCCCAGACTTTACCTTCTATGGAAGCAGAGGCTTCTCTGGTGCTGTGTGATTTACACAACGCCAAGTGTTATTCAGACAAATACCGTAGGGAACTCAGGATAGTGGAGATTACCGTCATGATGTTGCCCTTGCCATAGGGAAAACCCGCACAGCTTCAGGTGTGAAATGGCACGAAAGGGGGTGTAGTTACGGAGATGATTTGTACCTACAGGCAATCGAGCAACTATGGCATTTCCGCAAAACTTGTCAGCATTTTCCTCAATGAGTCAGGTGTTAGAGGCTATTGACAGCCTTTTTGCGGCTGAGTTAAAGCGCACAGGTTCACCTTGGGTAAGCAGCTACCAGCTAACAGAACTTTTTTTGGCTGCCTATAAATTGGATCTGGAAAAGCTGATTGAGCAGCGAGGCTATGGCAAAGACCTAAGGTATTTTTTGACCAGCAGCAGAAGATTCTCGATTTATAGCCATCAGCCATCCTCAAAATACTATCTTGCTCCGCTCAAGTTAATTGTGCCGGGCGTTTTGAAAAGTGGTCGGCCTAGGCCAAAGCTGCGCCATTGAGGACGTCTTGCTTAAGCAAAGAGCTTTTTAATTACTGACAAGCTGCGTGGAACCGCATAAACGTCGCCGCAGAGAGCGACGGCGAAACGTATCAGCCCAGGTTGTAAGGAGGCGATTATGCCAACGGCATCCAGGGCAAATCGGTAGGGCCAGGGTCGATGCCAAGCTGACATAACAGAGTGGTAACTTGGCCCCGGTGATGGGTTTGGTGGTTAAACAGGTGAGTGATCAGCAGCCAGGTGGGCAGCAGGCGAACCTGCCGATCGACGTTGCTGGTGTACTCAAAGGGCTGGGCCAGCCAGGCGGGGGTGAAGGTGGCGGCCCAGTCAATCAGCGCGGCATCCATCCTGGTGCGGGCCTGACGGAGTTGGTCGAAGTCGGCGTAGAGGTCTTGACCCAGGCTGAGGTTGGGGTAGGGCTGGTGGCTGAGACGACCCATCCAGACGCGATCGCCGTATAGCAAGTGGTCGAGCGTGGCATGGATAGACTTAAAAAACGCGCCCCGGTCGGCTTTGCGATCGCCATCCGAGATCTGGGCGCAGCAGGCGTAGATGTTCTCATTCATCCACTGGTTGTAGCGCGCCATGGTGCGGTAGTAGTCGGGGTGATTCATGGCTGCGGGTGGAAATTGCTGTTGGGCCAGGGGCCGGGCGGTTTATCGGGTAGGTCTTTGCAAGCGACCTTGGTGTCGTAGCGGGTGAACCCGCGCGACTCGTAGTTTTTGTAGGCAAAGGGGCCATCGAGGCTACAGGTGTGTACCCATACGCGGCTGGTTCCCCTGCCCCAGGCACGCTGCACGCCCACCGTCAGCAGGTGGCCACCAATGCCCTGGCCAATAAACTGGGGCAGCAGGCCAAAACAGGTGATTTCAATATCGCCTTGGGGATGGGCTTCTAGCTCGATGTAGCCCGCTGGGGTGCCCGAAATGTAGGCCACCCAGGTTTCAACCTGGGGACGGTTGAGGTAGGTGAGCCAGCGATCGCGGCTCCAGGCGAGGCGATCGCACCAGTACCACTGGCCACCCACGCTGGTGTAGAGAAACCGGCTGAATTCTGGACAGGGCACCTTGGCGTGGCGAATCTCCAGATCGGGGCGATCGCTGAGTTTGGGCCGCAGCTGGGCCGGGGCGAGCATTTCTAAATACCAGGTGGTGACCTCGACGGGCATCAGTGGAGTAACTCTCCTTTAAAGATGGTGACGGCCTGGCCGCTAAGCAGAATGCGGTCGCCCTTCTCTTGCACCTTGACTACGCCGCCCCGGGCCGACGACTGGTGGGCAAGAAAGGTGGGTTTGCCCAGCTTTGCGCGCCAGTAGGGGCCGAGGCAGCAGTGGGCCGCCCCGGTGACGGGGTCTTCATTAATGCCGAGGCCGGGGGCAAAGAACCGAGAGACAAAATCGTAGGGCGCGTCGCCCAGGCTGGTGACGATGATGCCGTGGACGGGGAACTGCCCGAGGGCCGCAAAGTCGGGTCGCAGGTCGCGTACCACCGCCGCCGATTCTAGCTCGACTAGATAGCCCAGGGAATTTTCAACGACGGCCTTGGGGGTTGTGCCGAGGGCGTTGGCTAGACCGTCGGGCTCGGCAATGGGGTGGGATGGGTTAGCAGGAAAGTTAAGCTCAATCCAGTCGCCCAGGCGGCGGGCGGTGAGCAATCCGCTGCGGGTATGGAAGGTGGCGGGCTGCTCGTTGCTTAGGTAGCCTTCGCTCCACAGCACGTGGCAGGTGGCCAGGGTGGCATGGCCGCAGAGATCGACCTCAACGGTGGGTGTAAACCAGCGCAGTCGGTAGCCGTCGGCCTCGGGGTAAAAAAAGGCGGTTTCTGAGAGGTTCATCTCCTGGGCCACCTGCTGCATCCAGCGGTCGGGGGGGGCCTCGGGCAGGGCGCACACCGCTGCCGGGTTGCCGCCAAAGGCGGCGTCGGTAAATGCATCAACCTGGGTCAGCGAAATGGTCATGGGGCTCTACCCTCACCGTTAGACTGGTCAACTCAGCATAAACGCCTGGCGAATTTGCTCGGCGGTCATAAAGCAGCGGTCGGCAGGAAAGTCTTTGGCCATCTCTTGGGCCACCTGGGGAAGGGTATCCGATGACTTCCCTTTAAAGCGACCTAGGCCAGCATAGCTAACTAGCCCCAGATATTCGCGAATGGCGAGCAGCGATCGCTCACGTTTGCCCACCTCGTCCGGCAGCGGCTCACTGTGGGGCACCACGGCAAACCCCAGCCCCTTAAAGGTGAGCCAGGCCCGCAGCATGTGGGGCGTATCGGTAATTAAAATAATTCGCTTTAACCCCCTAGTACCCAGGGCGGCGGCGGCTGACTCGGCCTCTTGCTTAGTGGTTTTGACACAGACAGCGCTGAGCATTAAATTGGGCGAGAGATCGCGCTGATCGAGGGCTTTGAGCACATCGCCCCCTTGGGAGCGCCCCATAATTAGAAGATTTTGCGATCGCCCCTCGGCCACCATATCTAGAGCCGTATTGTAGCGATCGCCTTGAACACGACGGGTGCGGGCCAGCACCACAATGGCATCGGCCGCCCCCCCGGTGTCGGGGGGCACAAAACTCGACAGCAGCGCCGTCGCCGGAATCGAAAACAGCGGCGACAGCACAAACAAATAGGTCATTAATAACGTCAGACTCGCCAAAACCATGCGCCGCCGATACCTAGGTTTGGCGGCGATTAGCGCTACTGCGGCTACCACTAGCAATGCCAGGGTGACTTTTGTAGGGCTAAAGAACCAGTAATACAGTTTCCAGGTGAATTGTGGCCAGTATTGACTAAACACACTCCGAAGTAGCTCTAGCATGGCGGTGTCCTGGGCAATGGGTAAAGCGGGTTGCCGAGAAAATTCTCAAATCCAGCCTACTCATCGGTGCGCTCAAGTCGGCCTATATACCGCGTCGTCAAGCAAAGTTTACAGATCTATGTAGTCACCGCAAACCCTCGGCCAGCCTCCCTTAACCGGTTCAGTCCCCAAATCTGTGGGGAAGACAGCTAGGGCCGTCTACCCCACAGAATCGATGAGGGAGTGCCGCCACTATTGGTAGTAGCGTTGGTCAACCCACACCCGCAGCTCTTGCTCAGAACTGAAGGTATGGCGCTGCTGAGTCACCGGATCGTAGGCAACAAAGAGGGTATTACCCCGGTGATTGCGCTTCACAGTCACACTGAGGTCTGTGGAGCCGCAGAGGTAGGTCAGCAGGGCGGTGCCCACAGTGCTGAAGCGCTGCTTGGCCCCAGCCCAAACCCGCGCAATGGAGTAGTCGGTCTGAACTGAGCGCTTGTGCGGCTCTGGAATGAGCTCTAGCTGAGCGTACAAACTATTGGGTTTCATGGAGCTGTCCTCTAATACAGGCGAAGGGCCAACGGGAACAGCGCGAATCGATTCGGCCTAGGTAAAGTTTCTGCGATCTACCCCTAGCGGAACAGAGGCAGTTAGCGTAAATTGTCTTGGTAACAGTTTAAGTTTTTGCAACTGTTCTGGTCGCGTCACCCCAGAACTGTTCCTGCCTACCCCCCGACTCCATCACTTTCCTCAATTCAAAATTCAAAATTCAAAATTCAAAACTATCCCCCCCGTCACTCCCCCTTTCCCCATCTCCCCTACTCCCCACCATGCCCCTCACCCCCGTCACCCTCGCCCCCAACCAGGTCCTCTACGAGCAGGTCGCCGATCGCCTGCAACGGCTGATCACCGACGGTACCCTGCAACCGGGCGATCGCCTGCCTTCGGTACGCAAGCTGCGGGCCCAGCTGTCGGTCAGCACCTCCACGGTGATGGAAGCCTACCGCCTGCTCGAAGACCGGGGCCTGATTGTAGTGCGGCCCCAGTCGGGCTACTACGTCAAGCAAACCAATCTGCAACTGCCCCAGGAACCGGCCCCTACTGCCCCACCCCGCCAGGCCACCGACATCGACATTTCCCTGGCCTTTGAGGTGATCAGCCTGATGCGCGAGCCGGGGTTGATTCAGCTGGGGGCCGCGCTGCCAGCCCTAGAACACCTGCCCCTGGCCCAGCTCAACCGCCTGATGGGCAAAATTTTGCGCGACAATACCCATGCGGCCCACTCCTACGGCACGCCCCTGGGCTGCCCCGAGCTGCGGGCCGAGCTGGCCAAGCGTATGCTAGACGCGGGCTGCTCGGTGCACCCCGACCAGATGGTGATTACCAATGGGGCCAACGAGGCGATCTATTTTTGCCTGCAAGCCTTGACCCAGCCCGGCGACACCGTGGCGATCGAGTCGCCCACCTACTTTGCCATGCTAGAGGCGCTGAAATGTCTGGGGCTGAAGGCGCTCACCCTGCCCACCCACCCTCGGGACGGCATTAGCCTGCCCCACCTCGAAGAGGCGCTGCAAACCGGCGAGGTCAAGGTGGTGCTGCTGGTGTCGAATTTCAGCAATCCCCTGGGTAGCTGTATGGATGACCGCAAGAAAAAGCGCCTGGTGGAGCTGCTTAACCAGTACGACACGCCGCTAATTGAAGACGATGTCTACGGCGACCTCTGCTTCGAGGGGGTTCGCCCCAAGGCCATCAAAGCTTTTGACAGCGAAAACCGCGTGCTCTACTGTGCCTCGGTGAGTAAGACCCTTTCGCCAGGGCTGCGGGTGGGCTGGTGCACCGGAGGCCGCTACCACACCGCGATCGCCCGCATGAAGTCAATTCTTAACCAAAATACGGCGATCGCCCCGCAGCTGACGGTGGCGGCCTTTTTGGCCAACGGCGGCTACGATCGCCACCTGCGGCAGCTGCGCCGGGCCTACTTCGACCAAATGGCGCACATCCAGCAGGCGATTCGCGACTGCTTCCCTGCCGAAACCTGCGTGACGCGGCCCACTGGAGGCCATGTACTGTGGCTGGAGATGCCCGAGGGCTTCGACTCGATGCGGCTGTACCAGGAAGCGCTGGGCCAAGGCATTGCGATCGCCCCCGGCGTCATGTTCTCGGCCTCGGGCCAGTGCTACACCAACTGCTTCCGGTTGAATACGGCGGTGCTGTGGTCTGACCAGGTTGAGCAGGCTCTGCAGACCCTGGGCCTGTTGGCCAAAAAGCAGCTGGCCGAAAATTTTCTGCGCGACGATGGGTGATGTTAGAACGTTCGAGCGAGTTTCACAATGTCCTTGGATTACTTGCTAAACATCTTCGCTTCAGGATGAGACGCGTTGCTGTCAAGGTCAATTCTCAAAAGATAGAGAATGCGCCGTAGGGGAATGGTGACATGGGTGGATTTGTTGGTGAGATGGCGACCCAAATCGTGGATAGCGCGCTCGATCAGGTAGTTGTTGAGCAGCACCTCTAACTCCTGCTGGGATTGGGGCAAGAAGCTGTCGCGCACCGCCGTGGACAGATAGGCTTTGACAAAGGTGGTGCTGACCCAGCGGTACCAAAACTCGGCCCACTGCGCCATGCGATCGCGCTGGTCAGGCTGGCCCATGCCGCTCTCGATTTCATTGTCGAGGGCCATGTTGACGGCGTAGTAAAACGATTGCAGCATGCCGGCTACGTCGCGCAGGGGCGATCGCTTCATGCGGCGCTCGCTCAAACTGCGGGCCGGGTCGCCTTCAAAGTCGATGATGTAGAAGTCTTTGCCCGTGTACAACACTTGCTCAAGGTGATAGTCGCCGTGGCAGCGCAGCCGCAGCGCCGTAATTTTGTGGTTTAAAACGAGCTGAAACCGCTTCAGGCAGGCATCGTGCTGGCTCAGCACGACCGTTGCCAGCGATCGCGTCTCTGGCGACAGCGTATTCAGCCGATTTTTTAGCAGCAAAAAGACCTGCCCGGTGAGGTTGCGGCTGTACTGGTAGATCGATCGCTGGTAGAGCGAGGTAAAAGGCTCGGGCGTAAAGGCCGGGGTGTCAGCATCCACCGCCAGCGCCACGTGGAGTTCGGCGGTGCGCTGACCCAGCAGCTGCATATTGGCCAGGTAGCTGTTGATCGCCTTGCAGGCCGGAATTTCAGACTCAACGGAGGGCAGCGGGCAGTAGGGCAGCGGAAAAAAGACCTCTTCCTCGGTAGCGCTGGGGCTGACCGCCTCCAGATCCAGGGGCGACCCCACGGGCATGGGCGCTTCGGCAATATCCGACTGATCCATCACCACGAGGTCGAAGTAGTCGCGCAGGTGGTCAAGGGTGTAGTCCCAAGCGCTGCGGGTGTTGGCGATAAACTCTTGCAGCAGGCCGATGGTGATCGGCTCTGCCGAGGGCCGGTGGTAGGTCAGCGTCCCGGCGATCGAGGGAATGTTGGTGAAGTGCTGGTGCTGATCTAAGAAGCGGCGGACTTCTAGGTCGGGGTGCTGCCCTTCCTCAACTTTTTGAAACAGTTTGAGTACCAGGCGATTTTGGGCCGAGACGCTGCCCGTCTGGGCGTAGGCGATGGAGGTGTTGTTGTGGGAGCCTTTCATCACCGTTCCTTCAAAGGGCAGACCGTCGCCCCTCGGCTCATCGCCCATCGCAGGGCTAGCTTCCCCTTTGCTCAACTCGTCGAACAGAGCCGTGGTGGTAGCCACTAGCTTACCGGCGGCATTTTGGTAGACCTGGCGCTGGGCCATGCCCGCTAGCAGGGTGGCTAAGAACGATTTGTCGGCGATCGCGTCGAACAGCACTGCTTCGCCGCTGCCCTTGGGCAGCCGCAGCCGGGCCACCACCGCCTGGGGCGTCTCGGCCAGCAGCTGGAGCGCCTGTTCGCCCTCGGCCACCGCCAAAAATAGCACGTAGGTCTGGGGGCCGCCCTGAATGTAGTCCACGTGCAGCTCCAGCATCTGGGCGTGGCCGGTGCTGTAGGGCATGGCGATCGCCTCGACAATGCGGGCCGTCTGCACTGTGCGGGTGCGGCCGCCAAACCAGGGGTGATTGGCCAGGTACTGGGGCAGCAGGGTCTCTAGGCTAAAGGTAAAGCTGCGGGTCTGGGCCGACTGAAGCTGCGAAAACGCCCTGGGCCAGGCCCCCTCCAGGGCCAGCGTGGGCAGCTCGGCCTGGGGGATGGCCTCGGGCAGGGGCGCAACCTGGGGCTTGAGGGTAAACCAGTAGACCGCGTAGGCCCCAATGCTGAGGAAATAGGGATCCTCGTCAATGGGGGGAAACTCGGTGCGGCCAAAAATCTCGACCGGCATCCACCCCTTCAGTGCCCCTAGCTCTAGCTCGACGGTCTGCACAAAGCGCGACAGGTTGGCGACCACCAAAATTTGCTCATCTTTGTAGGTGCGGGTAAAGGCCAGCACCTTGCGGTTGTCGGGGTGCAGCAGCTGAAAGTCGCCGCTGCCCAGCGCTTTGAAGTGGTTGCGCATGGCAATCAGCCGCTTGGTGGCGTTTAGCAGCGAGCTGGGGTTGGCCCGCTGGGCCTCGACGTTGACTGTGGCGTAGTGGTACTCGGCATCGACAATCAGGGGCAAAAACAGCCGCTGGGGGCTGGCGTTGCTAAAGCCTGCGTTGCGGTCAAAGCTCCACTGCATGGGGGTGCGCACGCCGTTGCGATCGCCCACGTAGACATTGTCACCCATGCCAATTTCGTCGCCGTAGTAGAGCACGGGCGTGCCCGGCAGCGACAGCAGCAGACTGTTGAGCAGCTCGATCTGGCGGCGATCGTTGCCCAGCAGCGGGGCCAGCCGCCGCCGAATGCCCAGGTTCAGCCGCATCTCAGGGTCTTGGGCATAGACCCGATACATAAAGTCGCGGTCTTCATCGGTGACCATTTCCAGGGTCAGCTCGTCGTGGTTGCGCAAAAACAGCCCCCACTGGCAGTTGTCAGGGATGGCCGGGGTCTGCTGCAAAATGTCGGCGATCGGGAAGCTGTCCTCCATGCGCAGGGCCATGAACAGGCGGGGCATCAGGGGAAAGTGGAAGTTCATGTGGCACTCGTCGCCGTCGCCGTAGTAGGCGGCGGCATCTTCAGGCCACTGGTTGGCCTCGGCCAGCAGCATGCGGTTGGGAAACTTTTCGTCGACGTGCTTCCGCAGCTTTTTCAAAAAGGCGTGGGTTTCGGGCAAATTCTCGCAGTTGGTGCCCTCGCGCTCGTAGAGGTAGGGCACGGCGTCCATGCGCAGCCCGTCAACCCCCATCTCCAGCCAAAAGTCCATGACGTCAAATACGGCCTGCTGCACGGCGGGGTTGTCGTAGTTGAGGTCGGGCTGGTGGGAATAAAAGCGGTGCCAGAAGTAGGCGTTGGCCACCGAATCCCAGGTCCAGTTCGAGGTTTCGAAGTCTTGGAAGATAATCCGCGCTTCCTGGTATTTTTCGTAGGTGTCGCTCCAGACGTAGAAATCGCGCTCTGAGCTACCCTTGGGCGATCGCCTGGCCCGCTGAAACCACGGATGCTGGTCAGAGGTGTGGTTGACGATCAGCTCAATAATGACGCGAATGCCCCGCTGGTGAGCGGCATCTAGCAGCTCTTTGAAATCGTCTAGGGTGCCATAGATGGGGTTGACATTTACGTAGTCGGCAATGTCGTAGCCGTCATCGCGCAGCGGCGACGGAAAGAAGGGCAGCAGCCAAATGGCGGTCACCCCTAGGTCTTGAAGGTAGTCGAGTTTGCCGGTCAGCCCCCGAAAGTCGCCAATACCATCGCCGTTGCTGTCGGCAAAGGCCCGCACGGGCACTTCGTAGATGATGGCATTCTTAAACCACAGGGGATCGTTCTTCAAGGTCGCTCTATCCATTTGCACGCAATGTCCGCCCCCAGGTTAGCGAAATTGGTTTGAGTCGTCATCGTCCGAAGGTAAGAGCGATCGCGCGATCGTTCCCCAGTCCATGGCGTTGGACTTGACCTATTGCTGATCGCCGAAAGCCTTGATGTTCAACAGCATGGACATGGCTTACCATCCCTAGCGGCGGCACATTACCCCGAGCAAAGACACTCCTATAGAATTCACAGGAAGACCAAGAACGTAAATAGAATGCTAAGAATGCAGCGCTTACATAGGTACTCGGGAACTGGCCACACCCAGCCCTTAGGAGGATGCGTTTGGCAGACATTTGCCACTATCAATAGCATTGCCGATGGTGTGGCAACATACTGTTCGGCTCGGCTGCTTGATGCGGCCTCAACTATTATTATTCATTTTGCAAGCGCGATCGCCGAATCCCTATGAGCTTTCCCCGTGCCAGTGGCGTTTTACTGCATCCCACCTCGTTCCCCAGCCGCTACGGCATTGGGGATTTGGGCCAAGCCGCCTACGCCTTTGTCGATTTTTTGGCGAAGAGTGGCCAAAAACTGTGGCAGATTTTGCCCCTGGGGCCAACGGGCTATGAGCATTCGCCCTACATCATGAATTTCAGCACCTTTGCGGGCAACCCGCTGATGATTGATCTCGATCAGCTGGCCGCCGAGGGCTTGCTGGAAGAGGAAGAGCTGACGCCTTTAACCGACGTGGACCCCGAAAAGGTCGATTTTGACCGAGTGATTGCCCACAAAACTCAGTTTCTCAAGCAGGCCCACGACCGCTTTCTCGCCGGGCGATCGCCCGAGCAGCAATCTCAGTTCGCCCAGTTCTGTGAAGAACAGGCCTCCTGGCTGGATGACTTTGTGCTGTTTATGGCCCTGCTAGAGGCCCACGACGGCAAAAGCTGGAATTTTTGGGATCCTGCGATCGCCCGCCGCCAGCCCGAGGCGCTGCAAGCCCAGCGGGAGGCGCTAAAGCCCCAGATTCAGTACCATCAGTTTGTGCAGTTCAAATTCTTTGAGCAGTGGCAAAAACTGCGCCGCTACGCCAACGACAAAAACATCCAGATCGTCGGCGATATCTCGATCTACGTGTGCCACAACAGCTCTGATGTGTGGGCCGACCCCGAGCTGTTTAAGCTCGACCCCAACACCTTTGAACCCGCCTTTATCGCGGGAGTGCCGCCCGACTATTTTAGCGAGACGGGCCAGCTCTGGGGCAACCCGGTTTACAACTGGGAGAAAGCCGAAAACACCAACTTTGCCTGGTGGATTAAGCGCTTTCAGGTGACGCTCCAGTACGTCGATATTGTGCGGGTTGACCACTTTCGCGGCTTTGAAGCCTACTGGCAGGTGCCCGCGAGCGAAGAAACCGCGATGAATGGCGAATGGATTGAAGCCCCTGGCGAAAAGTTCTTTACCGCCCTCGGCGAAGCCCTGGGAACGCTGCCGATTATGGCAGAAGACTTGGGCATTATTACGCCCGAGGTGGAGGCGCTGCGCGATCGCTTTGACTTCCCCGGTATGCGTATTTTAATGTTTGCCTTTGGCGACGACCCCAACAACGCCTACCTGCCCCACAACTACACCCGCAACACGGTGGTTTACCCCGGCACCCACGATAACGACACGGCGATCGGCTGGTGGCAGCAGGCCAGCGACAGCGAAAGACAGTTTGTGGCCCGCTACTCGGGCTACGCCTCGCCAGAGGCGATTGAAGACATCAACTGGCTGCTGATTCGCACGGCGCTGGCCTCGGTGGCCGATCTGGCGGTCATTCCCCTGCAAGACCTGCTGGATTTGGACGGGCGATCGCGCATGAATGACCCCAGCCGCAACGACGGCAACTGGCGCTGGCGCTACCGCAGCTCGGCCCTACTGACCAATGCCTTGAGCGATCGACTGCGATCGTTGACCCAGCTTTACAGTCGCTAGGCTAGGGCGCTACCGAGTATCAATTTGCCAGGGTCAGAGAGAACGCTCTAGCCTTGCGTCAGATAGTTCTACTTAAAACTATCTAGACTAAAACTATGGCTTCTCTACCCAGTCTGTTTGTTTCCCATGGGGCACCCGATCTGCCCATTCGCACCGGGCCGACCCAAGATTTTCTGCGATCGCTCTTGCAGACCATGCCGAAGCCAGAGGCCATTTTGGCGATCTCGGCCCACTGGCTCACGGCGCAGCCCACTGTCAGCGCCGCCGAGCAGCCCAAGACGATCTATGACTTTGGCGGTTTTGACCAAGCGCTCTACGAGCTGAACTACCCCGCCCCAGGGGATCCAGCGCTGGCAGAACAGGTGATAGCCAGGCTTGACGAGGCCGGGTTCTCAGCGGGCGTGAATCGCGATTCCGGAACGGATCGATTCGCGAATCGCGGCTTCGACCACGGCGTCTGGACACCGCTGATTTTGGCGGCTCCAGAGGCCACCATCCCTGTCGTACAACTTTCGCTTCAGCCCCACCAAACGCCACTGCACCACTACCAACTCGGCCAAGCCCTCGCCCCCCTGCGAGACGAAGGCGTGCTGATTTTCGCCAGCGGTGCCGCCACCCACAACCTGGGAGCCTTTGACGACAATTACAATGCCCCGCCGCCCGCCTGGGCCGTAGCCTTTGACGACTGGCTGGCCGAGGCGATCGCCGCCAACGACATCCCAGCCCTGCTCAACTACCGCCAGCAAGCCCCCCACGCGGCCAAAAACCACCCCAGTGAAGAGCACCTGTTGCCCCTATTTGTCGCTCTCGGCGCTGGTGGCTCTGGCCAGCAGATTCACCACGGCTTTACCTATGGAGCGTTTAGCATGGCCGCCTATAGGTTTGATTGATTTTGGATTTTGGACTATCTGAATTCATCTCCCAAAATTCCCAATCCAAAATTTCCTACCCCTCCCACTCAACAGGAGACACTGCCATGGCCCTCGGCAGATTGATCGATGGCAAATGGTCTACAGAATGGACAGAGCGCAGCGAATCGGGCGAATTTCAGCTGGGCGAACGCCGTTCGCCCCTACGGGAGGACATAGGTTAGGGCATGGAGCAGTCTCCGGCAGAAAGTAATGCCATGGGGTTGCAGAAATTAAGCAGGCTTAGCTAGAATTTAATTGGTCAACCAACCAATACTCTTTAAGGGAGGTTCAGTGGGGAGAAAGCCTGGGTCATCTACTGCCAACAATCGCTCGCTGATTGTTTCTGCAGCTTACAAACTGCTGGCAGAGGAGGGCTATGACGCAGCCACGATGAAGGAAATTGCCCAAGGAGCTGGGGTCGCCCCCGGACTAATTCACTACTACTTCAACAGTAAAGATCAGCTCTTGCAGGAGGTGCTCTACACCGCTGGCGAACGGTATGTGAAAGAGGTGGAGCACTGGTGCAACACGCTGACCGCACAGCAGTTGCTAGAGACCACCTTCACCGAGCCCAAGCGACGGGTGGCCAACGAGCCCGAATGGTTTCGGCTGCGCTGTGAGCTGTTTGCCCTGGGGCTGCGCAACGCTAACTTCCACGAGGCCGTGCAGATTATGCTGGCTACCGGGAGGCAGTGCATTGCTCGGCTAGTGCGCCAAATTGCGGGCGATGCGATTGCTAACCCAGAGGCCACGGCGGCGGTCTTGCTAGCTGCGTTTGACGGGCTAGCTTTGCAAAAGCTAGCCGATCCAGCGTTTGACCTTGACAGTGCCTATGGGGTTCTAATGCAGATGTTTATGACCCAGTTGGATAAGTCGTAGTCGCGTGGGGAGGGGAGTTCTCTTTTTTTGACCGTTTTTGGTTGGTTGACCAACTAATTATTGCGAGGCAACTCACTATGAATGTTTTAGTTACGGGCGCAACGGGCTACATTGGCAGCGCGATCGCCCGAGCCCTACAACTGGCTGGATACACGGTGACTGGCTTGGCCCGCTCAGACGCGGCGGCGCACAAGCTGGCAGCGCTGGGCGTACGTCCTCTAGTCGGCGATCTGCACCAGCCCCAAACCCTGGCCCAGGCGGCACACCAGGTCGATGCGGTGATCCATGCGGCATCGACCGGCGATGCCCAGATGGCCGGTGCCGAGAGATTAGCGGTTGATACGTTTCTCGAAGCCCTGGCGGGAACGGGTAAGCCGTTTATTTATACGACGGGTATCTGGCTGCTGGGCAACACGGGCGATCGCCTGGCCGACGAGACTACACCGCTGAATCCCACCCCGCTGATTGCCTGGCGGGCTGAGCTGGAGGCTCAGGTTTTAGCAGCATGCGATCGCCACATCCGCACCATCGTCATTCGTCCGGCGCTGGTCTATGGCCAAGGCGGAGGCATTGTGGCCATGCTGGTGGGGGCTGGGCGTCAGCAGGGGGTGGTCCAGTTTGTGGGCTCAGGCCGCAACCGCTGGACGCTGGTGCATGTGGATGATTTGGCGCGCTGCTATGTAGCCGCCCTAGGGCAAGCCTCGGCAGGTTCGCTCTTGATTGCCGCCGATCGTCAGGTGCTAACGCTGCAAGAGATTGCTGAAGCCGCCAGTCAGGCCGCTCAGATTCCTGGGCGCATTCAACCGTGGCCGATCGCGGAGGCGCGTCTGGCGATGGGAGCTTTTGCCAATGCCCTAGCCCTTGACCAGCAGGTGAGCGGAGCCAAGGCTAGAACAACCCTGGGCTGGCAACCCCGAGAAATTTCGCTACTCAATGACCTGAAGGAGGGATCCTATGCTGGCTGATGTGTTACTGATGCTGGCAGTTTTGTCAGCGGGAGTGGTTTACGGCGTGGATGTATTTTTTGCGGTGGTGGGGCGACCGGCTCTGGCCGCCAGTGATGAGCAGGCGATCGCCAATGTCATGGCCCATCTGCACCGAGTTGCCGATGCCCGCATGCCTATCTTTGGTGCCTTGGCGGTACTGTCAACGGCTGCCGTTGCGGCCACTAGCCCCCTGGGCAGCCTCTCTAGTGGGTTAGCGATCGCTGCCTTAGCTGGCTTGCTCGTACAGCTGGGTCTGTACTTGAGGGTGGCTAAACCCGTCAATGAAGCCATGAAAGCGGCAACGCAGCAGGGCACCCCCCTCGATAACCCTCGCGCCCTGCAAAACCGATGGGACAGCGTGATCGTGGGTCGCGCGATCGCCATGACCTGGGCAATGGCCTGTCTCCTCGCTGTAGGAGCTTTGCCTTAGCCCCTGGCAGAGAAGGCTATGGGTTTCCAACTGCTTGCTGAGACCTAAGTCTCTTCTGGGCAGCTTGTCGCAAAGTTTGCAATCAGTCTTCCAACGCAAGGCGAGCGTTGACGGCTAGGGTTTTTAAGTCAGTCAGACCGGGCGCTGAGACCGGCGGTTCTGTGTCGGTTTGGCTCAGCCACAGCAGGTATTCGATGTTGCCCGCTGGGCCGAGCAGGGGCGACCAGGTGAGCCCCTGGTAGACCCAGCCGAGAGATTGGGCCGAGGCTAGCACGCTGGCGATCGCATCGGCCTGATCCCCAGGGTCGCGCACGACGCCCTTTTTGCCGACGCGATCGCGCCCCACCTCAAACTGGGGTTTCACCAGCAGCACCACCTCGCGCGGCGGCACCAGCAGCGCCCAAAAGGCGGGCAGCACCTTGGTCAGCGAAATAAACGACACATCCATCACCCCCAGGTCGGGGCGGGGATCATTCTCGCTGTAGAGCTGCTCGGGGGTGAGGTGGCGCAGGTTGGTGCGCTCGCGCAGCACCACGCGCGGATCTTGGCGCAGCGCCCAGGCCACCTGACCGTAGCCCACATCAATGCCGTAGACCTGCGCGGTCCCCGCTTGCAGCAGGCAGTCGGTAAAGCCCCCGGTCGAAATCCCTCCATCCAGCGCAATGCGTCCCTTGGGTTCGATGGGGAACTCGCCTAGGGCTTTGGCCAGCTTTTCGCCGCCGCGCGAGACGTAGGGCGATCGCGCCTTTACCAGCAGTTCCACATCCTCGGCGAAGGCTGTGCCCGGTTTATCGACAACGGCGTGGTTGACCTGCACCTCCCCAGCGCGAATCAGCCGCTGGGCCTGCTGCCGCGATTCGCATAAACCCCGGTCTACCAACAGGGCATCTAGACGCTGTTTAGCCATCGGTGCATCCCCTAGGCAGCGGTGCTGGGTTTAAGACCCCGACGGCTGGCGATTTGTTCGAGCTGTTGCTTGACGAGATCGAGCCGGGGCTTGGTGCTTTGGCGATCGTACAGCTCGCTGGCTTTGAGTAATGCCTGCACCGCCTGCCCATCGGTGCCCATGTTGGCGTAGGCCAATCCACCGTTGTGAAAGGCTTCGGCACAGGTCGGCTCAGCGGTCATGACGGCGGTGAACTGATCGATCGCCGCCGGGTAACGGCCCTGGGCAAAGGCCGCACAGCCCGCCTCAAACTGGGTTCTGGCCTCGTCACCAATGGGCATCGACAGTTCCATCACCGGAGCCGCAAAGAGGGCGCTGTTGCCCAGGGGACGGCGGTAGGCCCACACCATTACCCCCATGCCAAAGCCCAGTACAGCTAGCACCACTGATAGCCAGATCACCAGTTCCACAGGGTTCAATCTCCGAGTAAAGGGGCGGGGTTGACGACGACGATATCACTGACTCACAGCCTTACCGGAAAACCAGCAGCTCAGACTGAATAATCTAACTATAGGACTTGGCACGTTAATCCTTAGCCCCACCATAACTATGCAACCTATTCCAAAGGGAATTGCGCTGGCTCTCAGGGGTCGGGCAAAGACCATGACCCAGGGCAGATCTCTGGCCGTGGCGCTGTTGATGGCGGGCGGCATGGCCCTCACGGGTTGCGAGCGAACCACTCCTCCTGAAACCACGGTTGCACCCGCCCAGGAAGCCCAGCCGACCATTGCAACCATTCAAGCTATTGTCGCTAACCCCGTGTCGGTTACCCTCGGCCAGGGCGAGCCAGAGCCAGCCCAGCTTGACCAGACCCTGGCCTACGGGGACCAAATTCGCACCGCCGACCAGGCCCTGGCCGAGGTGGGCCTAGTCACCGGAGCGATGTTTCGCATCGGCGGCAATGCGGCCCTCACCCTGCAACCCAACCAGCTTCAGCTCGATGCCGGGCAAATGATCACCTGGGTTGAGGGCGCATTGCCAGAGCCCGTGGAAATTGTCACCCC
Organism: Leptolyngbya sp. CCNP1308; assembly: GCF_034932455.1. Lineage (NCBI taxonomy): Bacteria > Bacillati > Cyanobacteriota > Cyanophyceae > Leptolyngbyales > Leptolyngbyaceae > Leptolyngbya > Leptolyngbya sp. CCNP1308. The sequence goes on from NZ_JAYGIH010000072.1 coordinate 277,190, forward strand.
CGTCGGCATTGCGGGCATTCGCGGCACCACGGTGTTTGTCAACATCGACGACGACCCCAATGCCCCAGTCGAAATTTTTTCCTGGGAAGGGGAAGTCGCCTTTCGGCTGGCTGACGGCGAGGATGAGGTGGTTTTAACCAGCGGCCAACAGCTATTTGTATCCCCAGGGGAGCAGGATATTGAGACGCTGCGGCGGCAGGTGCAGCCCCTCGATCGCGCCATCGCCCAAGAGCGCTTAGAAGAAAGCCCGCTGCTTAACGGGTTTAACCAACCGCTGCCGACCCGGCCTGAGCTCGAAGCCACGGTAGACACTCTCAACTAACGGTCAGAGCGAACCCCTGTATCATGGAACATAGTCACACTTCGTTACATTTCTGACTATGGTTGCTGAACTGGTTTCTCTGTCGCTGGCCTCGCTACAAAAGCACACCTGGACTTGGCGGGGCTATGCGATCGCCTACACCGCAGCCGGAGAAGGCACCCCCATCATCCTCATCCACGGCTTTGGCGCATCCCTCGGCCACTGGCGCAAGAATATTCCCGCACTGGCAGCGGCAGGGCATCGAGTCTATGCGATCGATCTGCTGGGCTTTGGCGATTCCGATCAGCCTGAAATTCCCTATACCCTCGACCTCTGGCAAGACATGCTGGCCGACTTCTGGGCCGAGCTTATCAATACCCCCGCCACCTACATCGGCAACTCCATCGGCGGGCTGCTCACGCTCATGATGCTGGCCAACCACCCCGACAAAGCCAAAGCCGGGGCCGTGCTCAACTGTGCCGGGGGCCTCAACCACCGCCCCGAAGAACTCTACCCACCGCTCACCTGGATCATGGGAGCCTTTACCTGGCTAGTGAGTTCTCCCAGAGTGGGGCCACTGGTGTTCAATCAGGTGCGGCGCAAGGGCCGCATTCGTAGCTCGCTTCAGCAGGTCTACCGCGATCGCGCCGCCGTCACCGACGAGCTGATCGACATGATCTACACCCCCGCCTGCAAGCCCACCGCGCAAAAGGTGTTTGCCTCCATTGTCACCGCGCCGCCGGGGCCAAAACCCGACGATCTGCTGCCCCACATCGCCCAGCCCCTGCTGGTGCTCTGGGGCGAAAACGACCCCTGGACGCCGATCAAAGGGGCCGAGATTTACCGGCAGCTGACTGAGGATGTAGCTCGCCCCGGCCTAGTCACCTTCCACAGCATCCCCAACACCGGCCACTGCCCCCACGACGAGCGCCCCGAGGTGGTCAATCCCTTGTTGGTAGACTGGTTGAGCACGCTGCCCAAGGGTTAGGTGTAAGGTAGAACTGCAAGAGGTCAGTTCTTATGCGTATTCTGTCCCGTAGTACCCTGCGAGAGTTTTGGGAATCTCACCCTGATGTTGAAGAAGCATTAAAAGCTTGGTACTACGAAGCCTCTCACGCCAAATGGCAAAGCCCTGCCGACATCAAAAATGTTCATCGCAATGCCAGTATTCTCAGTAACAACCGCGTTGTTTTTAACATCAAAGGCAATAAATATCGCCTAATTGCATCAATCAGGTATGACATTGGCATCGTTTTTATTCGCTTTATTGGCACCCATGCGGAGTACGACAAAGTTAACGCTGAAACAATCTAAATAGAGGTCAGCTTATGGATTTACGCCCTATCAAAACAGAGGCGGACTACCAAAACGCACTCCAAGAAATTGAATTATTATTCGATGCTGCTCCTGGTACTGCCGAGGCTGATCGGCTAGAGGTGCTCAGCACCTTGGTAGATGCCTACGAGAAAGTTTACTTCCCAGTAGAGCTGCCCGATCCTATTGAAGCCATTCACTACTATATGGAAGCTCGCGGCTGGTCTCCGCAGGATCTAGAACCCTGTTTAGGAAGCCAGGCGTGGGTTGCTGAGGTGCTGTCGCGGCAGCGCTTCCTTACCCTGGAGATGATCCGCAAGCTTAACCAGGAGTTGGGTGTTCCAGCCGAAATCCTGATTCAACCCTACGGCGCATTTCAGACCTCCGCCTAGCAATGTCCCATGCTCAATCGTCAGTTGTCAGGCAAGTTCTGCATACCGTGTTGGCTCCTTGGGGTAAAAAGACCTAGGGAGCTAACACAGTATCTACAACTACAGAGGCCAGTCTATGGGTGCTTCAAAGACATCGGTCTCAGAGAATGGGCAAGACTGAGGCAGGTTTTTAGGATCAAGCGGTGTTTCTTGGCCCACCAGGTTTAGCCCCTTCTCGTAACCCACCGCGATCGCTTCTTTTAAGTAGGGCTTTAGGCTAGGGTTTTCTTTGAGGCGACGCTGAATTTCTTGGCGTTGCTCTTTGATGGTGTAGACCCAACTCTTAGATCGAGCCTCAGGCTGGTAGTTCCACTTGAGCAGATGCCCCAGCAGCACCCCCAGTCGATTACGCAACTCCTGCCGCTCCTGCCGACCCAATGATTCGATCTCCTCGATCAAGTTCTCAATGTCGAGTTCTCCCAGCTGACCCGCGCGCAGCAGCTCGGCTTGACGCTGAGTCCAGGCGTAAAAGTCTTGCTGGTAGAGAGTGGTAGTCGGCATTGGTAATACCATGCTGGTTTTCTCTAATTTTAAGGGGGCTGATAGGAGCGGGAGTTGACAGGGGGAAGATACGGTGACCCTATAAATTTGCGCCCAAGCAGAGGGCGCATTTCACCCCCCTGCTTAGCAGTGCCTCATGCCCAACCATCAGGATTCTGTGATTTCCATGACTACTATCTGGCCGATCGCCCCTAGAGTGGGTTAAAACCCGATTAATTTCCTTCCCTGTCGTTCCTACTGCCGTCGTCTATGTCTTCAGCCGCCCTTCAAGAGCAGCTCGATCGCTACTACCGCCAGGTTAAAACCGTGATTTTGTCGCGGCAGCACCCGGTGAGCGGCCTTTTGCCAGCCAGCACGGCGGTGAATGTGCACGGCAACTACACCGATGCCTGGGTGCGCGACAACGTCTTTAGTATTTTGGCGGTGTGGGGGGTGGCGCTGGCCTACCGCCATCTGGATGACGACCAGGGCCGCACCGTCGAGCTAGAGCAGAGCGTGGTCAAGCTGATGCGGGGCCTGCTGCAAGCCATGCTGCGCCAGTCTGAGAAGGTTGAGCATTTCAAAGAGCGGCAGGATCCGCTGCAAGCGCTGCACGCCAAGTACGACACCGGCACTGGGCTGCCGGTGGTGGGCGACGACGAGTGGGGCCACCTGCAAATCGACGCCACCTCGGTGTATTTGCTCATGCTGGCCCAGATGACTGCCTCAGGGCTGCAAATTATCTTCACCCAAGATGAAGTCAACTTTGTGCAAAACCTGGTCTACTACATTGGTCGGGCCTACCGCACCCCCGACTACGGCATCTGGGAGCGGGGCAACAAAATGAACCACGGCAAGCCGGAACTCAACGCCAGCTCGGTGGGGTTGGCCAAAGCGGCCCTAGAGGCGCTGCGGGGCTTCAACCTGTTTGGCATGCGCGGCGGGCAGGCCTCCACGATCCACGTGCTCACCGATGAGATTGCCCGCGCCCGCATCACCTTAGAGTCAATGCTGCCGCGAGAGTCTGGCTCGAAGGAGGTCGATGCTGCCCTACTCAACGTGATTGGCTACCCCGCCTTTGCCGTTGACGATGCAGACTTAGCCCGCAAGACCCGGCAAAAGATTGTCGATAAGCTCCAGGGGCGCTACGGCTGCAAGCGGTTTTTGCGCGACGGCCACCAGGCGGTGATTGAAGACACCACCCGGTTGCACTACGAACCCGAAGAGCTACGCCAGTTTGAGCACATTGAGTGCGAGTGGCCGCTGTTTTTTACCTATCTGTGGCTCGACAGTCTGTTTGCGGGCGACCAAGACCAGATTGCGTTTTACCAAGAGCGGCTGGCGGCCCTAGAGGTGGAGCGCGACGGGGTGGGCCTGCTGCCTGAGCTCTACTACGTGCCCGAAGAGAAAATTGAGGCCGAGCGGGCCAAGCCCGGCAGCCAGACGCGCCTGCCCAACGACAACCTGCCCCTGGTGTGGGCCCAGAGCCTCTACCTGCTGGGGCAATTGCTCCACGACGGGCTGCTCAAGCCCAGCGACATCGACCCTCTGGGGCGGTACCGCGCCCTGGGCGACCACCGCTATCCGGTGGTGCAGGTGGCCCTGCTGGCCGAAGATAAGGCTCTGCAAATGGAGCTGGCCACCTACGGTCTGCCCACCCAAACCCTAGACGAGATCGCCCCGGTGGAGGTGTTTCCAGCCGCAGAGCTATCGTCGATCTACGCTGAGATCGGCAAGAACGACAAACTAGGTGTCAGCGGTCGCCCGGTGCGGCGGCTGCGCAGCCTGACCACCTCCCGTATTTTTCGCATTAAGGGCGAGTCGGTGGTGTTTTTGCCGTCGTTCTTAGACCAGCAGCGGTTTTATCTCACCCTCGACTATCACTTTTTGGTGGCCCAGATGCGCAGCGAGCTGGCCTATATCTACGACCACTGGCGCGAGCCGGGGCGACCCACGGTGACGCTGCTACTCACCCACGCCATGTTTCAGCTGGGGCGCAAGCCAATTTATGAGTCGCCGCTGATGGCGCTAATGCAGGAGTTGCAGGGCGATCGCTGCGATCATGTGCCGGTCAAGCTCGGCCCCCTGCACCAGCTGATGATGACCACCAACCTGGAGCGCATCGACAACGTCAACGGCTACCAGCTGGGCAGCACCTCCGTGGGCTACACCCCCCTGTGGACGGCCTACCTGGGCTTTGAACCGGGGCACGACGGTCCCCTGTCGCTGGTCGAAGAGTACGACGTGGAAAATGAAACCGACCTGGAGCGGCTGCTCGCCCAGCTGCGCGAGTCGAATAACGTCTATGAGCAGATCGAGCTGCTGGCTACCCTTCAGCACCTGCACGGCAGCGACTTCAACACCGGCCTGGGTGGCCCCAGCCGCGCCGTCACCGTCGAAAACCTGCTGGATGAGGTCTATGCCAAGGCCAGCCAGCTAGAGCAGTGGAGCGTGCTGCGCCGGGCTGCTGGGCTGCTGGGCAAGGCCGATATTACCCTGTCGGATGCGGTGACCGAACTGCTGGTGCGCCAAAAGCAAATTTCGGTGGGCAAATCGTACAGCGAAGCGTCGCTGATTACCGAGCCCATGGGTCACAGCGAAATTGTCGATAAAATTCGCACCTTTTGCGGTGACGATGTGCGCGACCACGTGCTCACCCAAGAGATCTTGATCGATCTGAGCATTTTAATCAAAGCCGAACCTTCCCTATTTAAGGGGTTGATGACCCTGCGCATTGGCTACCTGCTGCTGCTGATCACCAGCGAGCTGGCCCGCGAGCGCGGCATCACCCAAGACGAAGCCTATGGTCAGCTGATCGACCTCAGCCCCTTTGAGCTAAAAACTCGCCTGCGCCAGGTACTGGCCGGGTTCGACGGGCTCAACCAGTCGGTGTTTCGCCGTGAGTCGCTGCACGTTAAGCCTCACATGCCAATCAACTGGCAGGTGCTGCCCATTGGTATTGAGGCTGAGCCCGAAACCGCCGAGGCCGAACCCACTGACTGGTGGCGCAAGCGGGTCATTGATGGGGAAATTGCCCGCATCTCTGAGGGGTTTTATACCCAGGTGTGGGAGGTGCTGAAGCACTCAAAGGGCATTGTGATTGGCAATAAGTTTGATCGCAAGAACAGGCTGGATAGCGATCGCATCCTCTCCGAAATGACCCCCGGCGAGCAAAATTTTGAGCGCCGCATCACTCACCTGCTGAACAAAATTCAGGCCCCAGAATATCGCCACCTCAACCTTGAGGCTCTGCGGGAAATGGGCGAAATCTTTAAGGTCAACTCTGACCTCTATTTTGAAGACCACATCTACCTCGATGTGCTGATTGGCCATGCCGTGCGCCTAGGCTGGCTCGACCAGCAGCCCGATCGCGCTGGAACCTACGAGGCCGACAAAGCCGCCGCCTGGCAGTCGTTCTATCGACTGCCGCCGACCCAGTGCGCCACTTACATCGCCATGGGGCTTCAGTTCCTGACGGTGCTGGGCGAGGCCGAGTCAATCTCTGACACCCTGGAAGAGGTAGCCTAGGTATTGAGCATCAACCTTGCCTAGTACTGAGATTGATCGCGGAACCCCGGTTTCTGCTGATGAGATTCACGCCTTCGCCGCGCCGCGCCCCGATAGGGTCATGGCAAACCATGCGGTCAGCAGCGTCAGCCCACCCGCAATCCAAAACGGGAAGCTGTAGCTGACGCTGACCAGCAGCCCCGCCGTAGCCGGGCCGATCGCATTGGAAATACTGAGGTACGAGGCATTTAGCCCCATCACTTCGCCCTGTTCGCGGGGGCCGCTGTTGAGCGACAGCAGGGCATCGATCAGCGGCATGGGAAACGAGTTGACGGCGCTGAAGACCACTGCGATCGCCGCAAAGGCCACAATATTTGGAAACGCGGGCATCAGCAAAAACAGCAGCCCCCGCGCCGCCAGCGCCCCTACCAAAATCTGCACCAGGGCAAACCGCCGCCGCAGGGGTTCTAGAACAAACACCTGGGTGACAAAGCCGATAATGCCCACCGCCGCAAACATGATCGCCAGGTTGCGGGCGTCTTGCCCCAGCACGTTGAGAAAGAAGGGCTGAAAGGCAAAGGTGAAGATTGTAAAGGTAAAACCGCTAAAAAACGTCAGCCAAAAGATGCGGCCAAACCGCCCGTCGGTGGTCGATCGGGCCAGGCGGTCAAAGCCAAAATCGCTCCATGAGAGCCGAGATGGTTCGCCCGCGTGCTCTAGGGTTTCGGGCAGCAGCACCAAACAGACGGCGGTGGCAAAGAGGGCGATCGCCGCCGAAAACAAAAACCCCATGCCCAGGCTGGTAAACCCCGGCAGCGGCGGCACCAGCTGCGCCACGTAGCTCAGCGGTGGCCCCACCACAAACCCCAGCCGAAACACCGCCCCAAAAATGCCGTAGGCCCGCGCCCGCTGATCGGGCGTGGTGATGTCGCTGACGATCGCCTGGGCGATCGAGGTATTGCCGCCCGTGATGCCATCGAGCAGGCGCGCCGCAAACAGCACCCAGGCCACCGGGGCCAGCCCCGCCATCAAATTCGCCGCCACGGTGCCCAGCAGGCTGACAATTAGCAGCGGCTTGCGACCCATGCGATCTGATAGCCGCCCCAGAATGGGCGTGGCGATGAACTGTGCCGCCGCGTAGGCCGTAGTCAGCAGGCTGGCCTGAAAGTCGCTGAGGCCAAATTCCACCGCATAGGGGTAGATCAGCGGAATAATTAGCGTGAACCCCACCGCATTGATAAACGCTACCAGCGCGGCAATCCAAAACCGCAGGGGCAGTCGAGAGGGGGCATTAGACGCCATAGAATAAATCCATGAAAACTGTTTTTGTCGCTGTATCGCTAGCGCTGGGGCTGCCGGTGGCGGCGCTGGTAGGCACTTTTGCCTACATCAGCTCTGCCAACGGTCAAGCTGCTGACTACGACAACCTGGTCACCTACGAGGCCTATGCCCCAGGCATTTCCAACCCTGAGCAGCTTAGCGTAGTCAGCTACAACATTGGCTACCTGTCGGGACTGACCAATCAGCAAGCTGTCGAGCGCGATAAGGCGCTGTTCGACAGCAATCAGGCCACCGCTGTCCAAGCCTTGGGAGAGCTGGAACCCGATATTCTGGCGCTGCAAGAAATCGACTTCGACGCCTACCGATCGTTTAACCTCAACCAGCAGTATGCGGTTTCGGTGGCGCTGGAGATGGCCTTTGGGGCGATCGCCGTCAACTGGGACAAACGCTACGTGCCCTTTCCCTACTGGCCACCCCAGGCTCACTATAAGCAGGTGATCTCAGGGCAGGCCGTGCTCAGCCGCTACCCCATTCGCCGCAACGAGCGGCTGGTGCTAGAAAAGGTGCCGACGAACCCGTTTTACTACAACGCGCTGTATTTGGATCGCGTCGCCCAAGTCACCGAAATCGATGTCTCCGGCCAAACCCTGATCGTGATCAACGTTCACCTCGAAGCATTTGACGCCCCCACCCGCACCCGTCAAACCCAGGTGGTGCGCGAGTTAGCGGAAAGCTACGCGGAGGACTACCCCGTTTTGCTGGTGGGCGACTTCAACAGCAGCCTCAACCGCGATGAGGGTGACGAGCCGCGATCGATTGGCCTCCTGCTCGACTCCCCGGTGCTGGCCTCGGCCCTGCCCACCGCCCCGTCGTCGTTTACCTTTCCGTCTGATCATCCCCAGTACGTTCTCGACTACATCTTCTACACCCCCGCCACCCTGGAAGTGGTGTCCGCCGAAGTCGTAGCCAAGGCTGCCCAAGCGTCAGACCACCTGCCCGTACAGGTTCAAGTGCAGTTGCGTTAAGCATCAGCTTAATTGTAGAGTTGGCCCCAGAAATATTGTATCTGCCCTGCATAGGGAATGCTGTTGGTAGCACTTTGAATTCTTTGCCATGACTGAAAAACAGGAAAAAACTGTTCAGCCGAAATCACCAGTTTCTAAAGTCTTGATCAAGGCTGGTAGTACCGCATGGATACTCCTAGCAGGATTGGCTGTAATTTTATTCGTGCTAAATCTTTTTGGAGTTGTGAACATTTGGCAATTCCCACTGAAGCATATCGGCATTTTTCTTGCCTGTGGCGGGCTTGCTTGCTTTATGATTTCGTGGATACTAAAAGTGTGGCGATCGTAGATTTTTAGAGCCAAATTTCTCATTAGTTTAGTAGGCAGAGATTGCCCAGCTTTGGTTTTATGCACCGCCAATTCAAATCTGGTGCCACTTTACCTTTAGAGACTAGGTGCCTGCTGCTACTGGCAAGAGCTTGGGTCAACACAACAGGCACCCGGTCTCTTTGAGAGCAACTACTCAATGAGCAGGGTCTTGGTCATGATCACCATCCACTGGTTGGGGTGGTCGGGTGCTGCGGCGCTGCTCGGCGGCACGGGGATGGGGTCGCTCCAGTCGTTGGGGTCGGCGTAGCCGAGGGAGTGGAGGATTTTGATGGTGCGATCTATGGCGGCCAAACTGCCGTAGAGCATATGGCGCACTTTCTCGGGGTTTAGGGATCGGGTCCCTCTGTTGGTGGTTCCAGATCTGGGTGGTAGCGGCAGGGACCCGGTCCCTTGAGGCTCTTGGTTATCGCTAGCGTCTGGTTCGAGATATTCAAACATCGGTTCTGTTTCCTTTTTTGGTTGCAGTGAGCAAGCCCTGCCCCCACAAGGGGTGGAAGGGTGAGGAAAGCAGAACGCGAAAACCCTAGCCACCCGCAGTTGAAGTGCAAACTGGAGTGACTAGGGTACGATCTCCCTAGCCTCGCAATCTGCCTCAGAGATTTGCGGGGTTAGCTGTCGGTTGGTGGTCTCAACACCTTCCGGCAGCGCCAAAGTTTTCGAGTTCTGTGTAACAACCGCTCTGGTCGAACGGCTTAGTGAATGAGTGTACTGGTACATATACTCTCCGTCAACCGTGGAGCCAGAAGCTCTTTAAAGCAGGCAGATCCCAGCAACAACTCTGGAACGGGCATGCAAATATAACGTCACACTCATACATAACCAACCCCCAGCGAAGTGGAAGAAATACAGCTCTTCGCTGCCTATCTATCCTGTAGAAGGCTATTATGCAGATTGTTCACTACTTATTTACCTTACAGGGGTGGTTAGACTTTAAGTAATCTGCCTATCTATCCTGTAGAAGGAATCGAGCAGATAGGAGCGATTTAATAAGTCGTTGTGCCTATGCGCGCGATTTGGTGTAAAACCCCACACTCGACATAATTGCTATGAATAACATTACTATTTCGCCAGCGGAAGAAAACACCCTATTAGAATTGGAGGAAAGTCACTTTATCGACTTAAAAAGCTCACGCATCGCTCCGGCTTCACTACAAAAACATTTTGTAGCTTTCGCAAACACAGATGGCGGCGAAATTTATGTGGGTATTGAAGATAAAAAAGTGACGGGCGAACGAATAATTGGCTTCGATAAGCCTGAGAGCGCAAATGATATTGTTCAAGTGCTGATGACAGCCACAAAACCGAGTGTGGAGGGAGTAGATTGGGAATTCATAAATTTTGGTAATCGCGGCTTAGTTTTGCATATATCAGTTCCCAAAAGTGCTCACCTTCATTACACCACATCGGATGAATGCTACATCAGAGTGAATGCGAGTACTAAAAAAATTATTGGTGAGGCAATTACTAAGCTTGCATACGCAAAGGGAACTTACAACTATGAAAAAGTTGTCGTACCAGAAGTGGATATAGAAAACATAACTGGCAGTGCTTATCTGGCTTCGTATATGGAGAGGATTGGAACTACCCAGGAATCTACGATCTTTCTCAGGAAGCAAAAGCTGTTATCAAAAGTAGACGAAAGTTACCGCCCTACAGTTGGTTCAATTCTTCTCTTTGACGAGGAACCACAAGCGTCACTTAATACCCGTTGTGCAATCAAAGTTTATCGTCTACAGACGACTGAGCGAGAATATAAGCGCGAATATTTGAAGCAAGCGCCATCAACTATCGAAGGACCAATAGAGCAGCAGATTACCCAAGTAATACAAAAAGTTCAAGAACTCCTCCAAGATGTTGAATACAGCGTTGCTGGAAAACTCGTAAAACTCGTTTATCCTGACGAAACATTGCATGAAATTCTTGTCAATGCTGTCATTCATCGTGACTACAGCGTAAATGACGATATTCACGTTCGCGTCTACGACAACCGAATTGAGGTTTTGAGTCCTGGCAAATTGCCAGGATATATAACGCCGAGGAACTATCTTGAAGAAAGATATGCCCGTAACCCCAACTTGGTTCGGATGCTCCATAAACTTCCGAATCCGGTAAACCACGATATTGGCGAGGGCCTAAATACCGCTTCTAACGCTATGAAGAAAGCTGGGTTAGTAGCACCTGTTCTGATGGAATTAGATAACGCTGTAGTACTTACCATAGAACATCGTAGGATTGCGTCACTGGTGGACATTATTCGTGAATATTTGGAAGATCACGAAACAGTATCCAATAAACTCATTCGTGAGATTTCAGGCGAGGATTCGGAAAATAAAGTAAAAAAAGCATTTGAAAAACTTCGTGGGAATGGTGAGATTGAACCTGTTGACCCTGATGCCAGCCGTTTCAAGTATGAATACCGGAAAGTGAATAGAAGTGACAATGGAACATCCGGTTTAGGACAGACCGTGCCTAACTCCTTAACATAGGCAAAACAAGGCGCTGTACCTGACCACCCATAGCTCTGTTCGTTCCTCACTTCGCTTCTAGCGGCAGGTGAGCTAAGTGTTGGACGCGCGACTCGAAGTCGTTCAGGGTAGTTGGAAAGTATGTTTAATTTTTTCCCTGCTAATGTTCAAACGGATGTCCGACTCGGAATGTTCAACCCGTAAAGGAAAGGCAATATCAGCAGACGGGTTAAGCGTTGAAGCACCTTCATAGCTAAGTTGAGAGCGTCTGCGCCACCTATAGAACCCATCATACTTTGTGCAAACTATGCGCTCAAACGTCGATCCTGAAAAGCTAGAGCAACTGATGGACATCTTGGGTAGAGAAGCCCGTGGTTCAGGCTCTATATACTTCACGGGCGGTGCCAGTGCTCTACTTATTGGGTGGCGTAGTTCTACCGTTGATGTGGATATTCGCTTAGACCCCGAGCCCCCAGGCATTTTTCAGGCGATTGCTAAAATCAAACAAGACCTAAATATCAATATCGAACTTGCCTCTCCGCAAGACTTTTTGCCCCCCCTGCCAGGATGGCGTGAGAGGAGTGTATTCATTGGAAAAAAAGGTCAAATTTATTTCTACCATTATGATTTCACTGCCCAAGCCCTCTCAAAGCTTTCAAGAGGATATGATCGCGATATTAATGATGTTCAATCTATGTTCGAGCAGGGATTATTTTCATTAGCAAATCTGCGCGATTGCTTTGATGCCATTGAACCCGATTTGATTCGTTTTCCTTCTCTTAACCCTGATGCTCTTAAAAGCAGAGTCGAAAATTTCATTGAGCAGGCTGAGCAAACACAAGCAGAGGGACCATCATGAATTTAACTGAGTTGCCAGGAGCAGAGCTAATTTTCCCTGGACTGAAAGATTTGCACAATGGCAAGACCGATACTGTCGGGGCATTGCTGGTTGCGATCGCATCAACCCGCTTAACCGCAGCGGGCTTAGATGTTCCCAAAGAGCATCTAGTCCCAGAGCCAGAGCTGGCCCTCTATGCGCGTCTTCAGGCTGAGCGAGACGACGCCTATCCCTACTACAACGCCTTGCTCAACAGCCTCAATAGCTTTTGCAATGCCCTTGAACTCAATTATCAATACGAGAAGTCTCAGTAACCAACCTACTAACCAAATTCCACGAAGAGCCAAGCAAAGAGGTCTTTTATGAAAGTTCCATTTTCAGGTGGCTGCGCTTGTGGTGACATACGCTACGAATGTCACAGTGCGCCTCTAGCAATGCTGAATTGTCATTGCAGCGATTGCCAACTATCCAGCGGAGCACCGTTCGCATCGGGCGTAGTCGTATCAACAAAGTCTATCAAGGTCACCGGCTCACCAAAAGAGTATTCTGTTCGCGCGGCAAGTGGCGCTCAGACAACGCGAAGCTTCTGCTCAAATTGCGGTAGTCCCCTGTTCACAACCGGCGAAGCAATGCCAGATTTCACATCCATACGCTTCACAACATTTGACGACCAAAGCAATTTTTCTCCTGCGCTAGACATTTGGACATCAAGCGCAGCCCCCTGGGTTTGCCTAAATGAGGAGTTGCCACACTTTTCGCAGTCCCCCTCACCGAGCGCACAAGCGTAACGATATACATTTGGTTTGTTTGATGGGCTGAACCAAATTGAGTTGCCGAGCGAAGATACTGCTTTGGTATTCCTCTAAACCTTTGTCGAAAGACAATCGATAGTGTCGAATGGTGATATAAAAATAGGGGCAACCTGACCAGGTTGCCCCTATTTTTGTGGAATAGCCACGCAGGCTTATTCGTCTTCTTCTAAAGGAACAGTCAAATTCAGCCGTTCCCTGGGCTCGGGTCGCTCTTGGCGAAACTCTACCCTGCCTTCATCGAACCGAATGCGCGTCTCGGGTCGGGGTTGCTCTTCAAGCTGAATATTGAGTTGGCCATCGTCTACCGACAGATTTGGCCGCAGCTCCGGATTGCGGTTGTCTCGCAGATCAAACTCAGCCTGGTCGCCAATTTCAAAGATTTGAGCCGTGGCCGAGGTAGCACCTAAAACTGCGGTGCCAACAACAGCAAGGCCAAGCAAGCTTTTAGTTAGGCGGTTCATAGTAGACCTCCTGTTCTAAACGTTTGCGTATATTTTGCCGCGCAAAAAAAGAGCTGCCGTCCTTCAAAAGGGCTAAATCGGTCTGGAGTAGGGGTGCCCTTTGCAACTTGCCCTAACACTCTCTACCTTTTGGCTGACTTTCTGGCCCCTGGCACCCTCGCTATAGTTATGGATAGCGGCTGTTGCGAGACTTTGACCATGACCCAACTTGACCAGACCGAGGATCAAGCTCCTTTGCCTGCCGCCAGCGATCGCGATTTGCCCCACAGTCTTCCTGCTGCCGAGCCCACGGCTGACTCTATGCCGATCGGCGGTGGTCTGCCGATCATTCAATATTGGGCACAAAAGACCCTCTCCCCCCAGGGGCCGCAGATCTGGAAAACGCTGTTTCACAAAAGCGCCTGCCTCTCCTGCGCCTGGGGCACGGGTGGGCAAAACGGCGGCTTTATCAACGAGCTAGAAGAACCGCTCCAGCGCTGCATGAAAAGCGTGCAGGCCATCTCCTCAGAGCTGCAACCCGGCCTGAGCGACCATTTCTTCGCCCGCCACACCATCTCAGAGCTGCAAGCGCTCACCTCCCGCGAGGCCGATCGCCTCGGTCGGCTCAGCTTTCCGGTGATTCGCCGCGCCGGGTCTGACCACTACGAACCGATCGCCTGGGACGAGATCTACCAGCTCACCACCGCTGGCTTTTCGCTGCCGCCAGAGCGAGTGGCCTCCTATAGCTCGGGCCGCTCCTCCAACGAGGCAGCCTTTCTGTTGCAGCTGATGGTGCGGGCGTTCGGCTCCAACAACCTGGCCGACTGCTCTGACCTGTGCCACGCCCCCTCCACAGTCAGCCTCAATAAAGTCTTTGGCACTGGCACCTCACTGGTCAGCCTAGAGAGCCTGCGCCAGGCCGACTGCGTGGTGCTGGTAGGCTCCAACGCCCCCGCCAACCACCCCCGGCTGATGAATGAGCTGATTGAACTGCGCGATCGCGGCGGCAAAGTTATCGCCATCAACCCCGTCAAAGAAGTGGGCCTGGTCAAGTTTGGCTCCCCGGCCCACCCGCTGCGGCTGGTGCAGGGGGAAGACATCGCCTCGCTGTTTTTGCAGCCGATACCGGGCAGCGACCTGGCCCTGTTTGTGGGCATTCAAAAGGTGCTGCTAGAGCGGGGCTGGGTGCAGTTTGACTACCTCAAGGCCCACACTGAAAACTGGCAAGCGGTGATCGACCAGGTGGCCGCTACCGATTGGGAGGCGATCGTCGCCACCTGCGGCCTAACGCTGACGGAGATTATGGCCGCCGCCGAGATGATTCATAACTCCAAGAACGTCGTCTTTGCCTGGGCCATGGGCATCACCCACCAGGCCAACAGCGTAGATAACATCTACAGCATCGCCAATACCGCCCTGATGACCGGCAACGTCGGCAAGCCCGGCGCAGGGATGATGCCAATTCGCGGCCACTCCAACGTGCAGGGCTTTGGCTCGATGGGGGTGACGGCCCACCTCAAAGCCAGCATTCGCGAGGCGCTGGAGAAACTGCTGGGCAAATCGCTCCAGCGCGAACCGGGCTACGATGCCCGCGCGCTGATTGAAGCCAGCGATCGCGGCGAGGTCGATACCCTGCTGTGTCTGGGGGGTAACCTCTACGCCGCCAACCCCGACCTCACCCAGGCCAAACGCGCCCTCGGCAACATCGACACGATTATCTACCTGGCCACCAAGCCCAACCAGGGCCACTTCCACGGGCTAGCGCGGCAAAACACGATCATCGTGCCCGTCTACGCCCGCTTCGAGAACCCCCACAAAACCACCGTGGAGTCGGGCAACAACTTTGTGCGGCTCAACAGCCCCGGCAAAACCCACCTGAAGGGGGCCGACCTGGTGACGGAGATCGACTTTTTGGCGGAGCTAGCCCACCGCATTCATGGCGACCAACCGATCGACTGGCGGCGGCTGTATGACACTCGCTATGTGCGCCAGCTGATCGCCCAGACCATCCCCGGCTACGAAAAGATTGGCGAGATCGATGAGACCAACGCCGAGTTCACCATTGGCGGTCGCATCTTTCTAGAGCCAAAATTCCCCACCCCATCGGGGAAAGCCGAAATGCAGACCACACCGCTGCCCGACCTGACGCTGCCGACGCTGCAAGACTTTGACCTATCTGATGATCAGCATCCCGCCCTGGTGCTAGCTTTGATTACCGGGCGCAGCTACGGCCAGCACAACACCGTGGTCTACAAAGAAGCCGACGAGTATCGGGGAATGCCCCATCGCCACTGCATTTTGATGAATCCTTTAGATGCTGAGCGGGCAGGCTTTTCGCAACACCAGCGGGTGAGTGTGCGGGGCGATGCGGGCCAGCTCGACAATATTGAGATTATTTTTGGGGAGGTGCGATCGGGCGCGGCGCTGATGTTTTACCCCGAGGCCAATGTGCTGATGAAGGCGCGAATTGAGAAACGGGCGGGAACCCCGGCCTATAAACGCGTGCCTGTAGCGGTGTTCTTTCGCTGATTCTAAGATAGGCATACAGGAACGATTGGCCTAGGAGTTCTGCCATGACCGCAGTGTTAGTTCCGCCCCAGCGCCAGGTAGTTTTGCAGGGGGTAAGCTGGGCCACCTACCAGAGCCTAAGCCGCGATTTGGAGGCTGCCCCCGGTAAGCGCCTCACCTACGACCAGGGAGCCTTAGAAATTATGGTGCCGCTGCCTCCCCACGAAAGCTACAAAAAGCTCATGGGTCGCATGGTGGAGGTCACCACCGAAGAAACCAACACTGAAATTCGCAGCCTAGGCTCTACCACCTGGAGCCGAGAAGACCTGAGCAAAGGGCTGGAACCCGACCAGTGCTACTACATCCAGCACGAGCAGGCCGTGCGCGGCAAGGATGAGATTGATTTGACCGTTGACCCGCCGCCCGATTTGGCGATTGAGATCGACAACACCAGCAGTTCTCTAAACCGTATGGCGATTTATGCAGCCCTGGGCGTGCCAGAAGTTTGGCGGTTTGACGGCGTAACGCTAACGATCTTGGCCCTGGTCAATGGCGAATATTGCCCTCAAGCCGTATCGACCGTCTTACCCCTCCTGCGGCCAGACACCCTGCTGCGGTTTTTGCAGACCAGCCAAACCATGGGCGAAACCAGCTGGGTTAAAGCCTTTCGCCAGTGGATTAGAGAACAGCACCGCAATGCCCATTGACCCCTACAGGCGGTCTTTGTTTTTGCTGCGGACGCGATCGTACAAACTTTCCATCGCTTCGATGAACGAGTTGTCGCGCGACCAAAAAGCGGGGAAATCGCCCTGTTTTTTGACCAAAATCGCTGGCACTGCCGAGGTCGTGGCCACCTCAATGGTCTGGGGCAGGCGCTTCTCTCCCTGCCAAAACTCCTTCAGGCTAGTGGCCGACGCTTCGACAGTCTTGGGCTGGGTGTAGTAGTGCTCTACGGGGTCGGGGGGGCGCTGCTGGGCCGAAAGCTCTGCCGAGAGCGCTTGCCCCAGGGGCGATTTGGCTAGCTCGGCTTTAAACTCTTTCCTCGGCAATCCCCGTAGCTCGAACAATAAAAAAGGATCGCGATCCAGCTCAGCGGCGATCAGGTAATAGACCCCGGCGATGTGTTTGCAGGGGTTGCTGTAGTCGGGACACGAGCATTTGGTCTTAAAATCTTTGGCGCTGGCGGGTAGCAGATTCAGTCCCAGGGTCTTGAAGCTGTCTTCGATGTTGTCGGGAATTTCGTTGAGTAGCAGCCGCGAGATCAGGCTGGCTTTGGAGGCGATGAGGGCGATCGCCGCTGACCACTTGGCTTTGCTAATGGGCGTAAAGTCAATGGTGGTCGTATACAACGGTTCTTTCGTCACCCCAAAGTACGGGTTCACCGACCCACGCACCTTGGCCGTAACCAAGCCACCGTCGATCTCAAAGCTCTTGACCTTGCCACCGCTGGCGTAGGAACGCCCCCGCTGTAATCGGCCCGAGTCGGTCAAGCGCTCGATCGCATCAATAAACCTCTTTCCCCACCAGGTGCGGCTAAAGTTTGCCATCGCTGCCTCCAGTGCCGGTTTTCTTACAATGCTGGTACTCTTGCTTTAAATAGGATACTGGCTATGCAGCGGAATACAATCCTACAAACTCTAAAGCAACATCAAACGGTGTTGAAGGATTTGGGGGTGCGATCGCTAGCCCTATTTGGGTCGGTCGCACGGGATGAAGCCACACCCAGCAGCGATATAGATATTGTGGTCGAGTTTGAACCTCCTATCACTTTCGATCGCTATATGGATGTCAAGTTTTATCTGGAAGACCACCTGGGCAAAAAGGTCGATCTGGTTAGCTGGAAGTCGCTAAGGCCTCAGCTGCGGGAAGTAGTAGAAAAAGAGGCGGTCTATGTCTCGTGACCTACGCCTTTATTTAACTGACATTTTGATAGCAGGAGAAAAAATTCTGCATTATACCGAAGGCATGAATTTTGAGAATTTTGTGTCGGATGACCGTACGTTTGATGCTGTCATTCGCAACCTTCAAATTATTGGAGAGGCTGTTAAAAACATTCCTGATGATGCGCGTGTTCTCAATCCTGTAATAGAATGGCGAAAAATTGCAGGACTGAGAGATATCTTAGCCCACGCCTACTTTCAAATTGAGGAGGAAATCATTTGGGATGTTGTACAAAATAAGATTCCTCATCTTCTGGAGGCAGTCAGCCAATTGTTGGAAAGCATGTCTTGAAAACATTTGATGACTCAACTTCTTTGCATTCGGGTAACTCGAAAACAGTTTAGGGATGAGGGCAGCGTTACGGTAAATCAAGGCTTTCTCAAGGTTTACAGATCCTCTAGTATCAAGGTGCTGCCTCAATTACGGAAGACATCAGTGCATCAATCTATGATGGCGCTTTTGTTGAGAGCGATCAGTTGTTTAAAGGCGTCGTTGTCTAGCTCCGTCAGCCACGATTCATCGGCACCGACGATCGCACCCGCTAGCTTCTTCTTATCCTCAATCATCTGGTCGATGCGTTCTTCCAGCGTGCCCATGGCCACAAATTTGTGGACGAAGACATTTTTCTTTTGGCCAATGCGGAAGGCGCGATCGGTGGCCTGGTCTTCGACGGCGGGGTTCCACCAGCGATCGAAGTGGAAGACGTGGTTGGCCTGGGTGAGGGTAATGCCTACCCCGGCGGCTTTCAGCGACAGCACAAAGATCGCGGGCTCAGTGTCGGGGTCTTGAAAGGCGGCGATCATTTGCTCGCGCTTTTTGCGGTTGGTGCCGCCGTGGATGTAGTAGGTGTTGTAGTGGCAGGTGTGGCGCAGGTGGTGTTCCAGGGCGTCGCCAATTTCGCGAAACTGGCTAAAGACCAGGGCGCTTTCGCCTTCGGCCACCACTTCGTCGAGCATTTCGAGTAGGCGGCTGAGTTTATGGGAGCGATCGGGCGAGAATTCACTCTCATCCTGCAAAAACTGGCGGGGATGGTTGCAGATTTGCTTCAGCTTGGTCAGGGTGGCGAGAATCAGCCCCTTGCGCTGGATGCCCTCGCTGGTTTCGAGTTGCTCGGTGACATCTTTGAGCACCGCTTCGTACAGAGATGCCTGCTCGGGGGTGAGGTTGCAGAACAGCTTTTGCTCGACCTTGTCGGGCAGGTCTTTGATGATCGACTGGTCGGTTTTAAGCCGCCGCAGAATGAAGGGTTCCACCAGTTTCTTCAGAGTGGCGGAGCGGGCGGGGCTATTCTCTTTTTGAATGGGCAGCTCAAACTGTTTGCGAAATTGGGTTTGGGTGCCCAGATAGCCCGGATTCAGAAAGTTGAAAATCGACCAGAGATCCATCAGCCGGTTTTCGACCGGGGTGCCAGTGAGGGCGAGGCGATGGTTGGCGTTGAGCTTGAGAATGGCCTTGGTCTGAGCGGTTTTTGGGTTTTTGATGTTCTGGGCTTCGTCGAGCACGATGCGGTGCCAGGTGACACCCTCTAGCAGCTTGGCGTCTTTGCGGGCCAGGGTAAAGGAGGTGATCACCACGTCGTGGTCGCGGCAGAGGGCTTTGAAGGCTTTGGTGTCTTGGTTGCGATCGCCCCCATGGTGCACCACCGCCCTAAGGTGCGGCGCAAACTTTTCGATCTCGTGGTACCAGTTGCCCACCACGGAGGTGGGCGCAATCAGCAGCGTGGGAGGAATGGGCTGATCGACTTCTTCGCGCTCTTGAATCAGGCGGGCGATCACCTGGATGGTTTTGCCCAAGCCCATGTCGTCGGCCAGACACCCATTTAAGCCCAAATTTTCTAAGTAGTGCAGCCAGGAGAGGCCGCGCTTTTGGTAGTCGCGCAGATTGCCCTGGAGCTGGTCGGGGTCGGGGGTGAGTTCGAGGCGGGTTTTGTCGCTGAGCTGGGTGAGCATGGTGGCCAGGGTGTCGTCGCGATCGAACTCCACCTCTAGGCTGTCGTCGGCCTCGCCGCTGGTCAGGCGCATGAAGTCGAGCAGGCTCATCTCGGGGTTTTCGGCCTGCTGCTGCTGCCAAAACTCCAGCATTTGCTGCATTTTGTCCTGGTCTAGCTCCATCCACTGGCCGCGAAATTTGACCAGGGGCGACTTGGCATTGACGAGCTGCTGCCACTCTTGCTCGGTGACAGGCTGATCGCCGATCGCCAGGTCGTACTGGTACTGCACCAGGGTGTCGTAGGAAAAGTAGCCCTTCGATTTGTTGCCGCCGCTTACCGATTTGCCCTTGGCCCGCAACCGCACCTTGGCTCGCTGGCGACCCTTGGGCGTCCACCAGGCGGGGACGATTACTTTGTAGCCCGCGTCTTCGAGCACCCAGGCAGATTCTTTGAGAAAGGTGAAGGCGGTGTCGAGATTCAGGTAAATTCCGATGGGCTGGTCGGTCTCCAGACCACGCCACAGGTCGGGATAGATGCGGGCAGCATAGCCGAGGTTCATCAGCAGATGCTGCTCGAAGTCATCGCCGAGCTGGGCTTTTACCTGGGCCTGCTGTTTGGGACGCATCCGCCAGTAATCATCCAAAGACACCCTGAGGGACGGGTCATGCTTGGGGGCAACTTGAAACTGGAGCTGCCAGGGATCTTCTGGTTTGAATGGGTCTTGCAGGTGAAAGTACAGATAAAAGGTCTGATCGGTTTGGGTGCGAACAATGCGATCGCGCCATCCCTGCCACTGCTGATACCGCTCTAGATCTGCCGCCGATTTGCCAGGAGCCTTGACCTGCAAACTGTCCTGGATCAGAGTATTTTCAATGGTTTTGAGATAGTTCTGGGGCATTGCCGTGCCCCGCACCAGATCATCCACAAAGCATTCTGAAAAGTGGCGGAGGAGGGTGGTGCGATCGTAAAAGGTAGGCGTTTGGGGCAGTTCCTCGAACCCGGCGACGCAGAGCAGGGGCATGTAGTCGATGTAGGTTTGGATATGCTCGTGGTAGCGATCGCCAATAATCTCCCACCCCGGATAAATCTCAAACCCTGCCTCTGGTTTGGATGATTGCTTCTTGGCCGTTGTCTTCGACCCTGCTGCTTTGCGTCCCGTGGATGCCTTGGCAGCCGCAACCTGCCGATACTTCAGGGCAGGAATGTATTGATCGCGCAGAATCACCTGCTTGAATGCTTGGGTGTAGTGGTACCAAAACAGCAGATCGGCCCCCAGTTGCACCTCCGCCAGGTTGTAGACGGCCAGAAAGTGCAGATTATTCAGCAGGCTAATCACGTCAGCTAGAACCGGGAGCCGATAGCAATCCACTTGCCAGAATTGCCAGTCAAAACTGTCTGGGGTTTCTACCTCCAGGTATCGTGATAGCTCCAGGGAGGGGAGCGGCTCACCATCCACCGTAGGCAGCAGAAAGGTGCGGGGGGTGATTAAGGTGGCTAAAGGGCGGCGATCGGAGGATTTTAGTCCCAGTTCATCGGTGAGCAGGGGCAATAAATCGGGTTCGGGCAGGTGTAAGGGATGGGCTTGGGGAGACAGGCGGCGACGGCTTTTAGCCTCGGTTTCTACCCACAGGCAAAAGCTCCCCGTCTGCACAAAGTCGGTGGTGGGCTGAGGTATCCAAGTGCCGTGGAGAATTTGCATGATTCGATCCCGACAATGGGGCGAACTGTCTAGTCAGCCCTGGTTCAGCACTGCTGAAAACAAGCGTCCCTAGGCTAGCAATATCAAGTGCTTACTTTTTACCATAAGCGCCTCGTGACTGTGCAGTTCGCTGTTACCAGACCGCTTGGCTCGGCAGAACTCGACCGCAGTGGGGAGAAATCTGAGCTGATGCTCAACTATGATCTAACCGCAGACGCTACGGATAGTTCTATGCTTGTGCTCTTCAATCGAATCAAGCTTCTCTGTTGTGCGGTGGGTCTTGGGTGCCTGATCTTGATGGCTGGCCCCGCCTACGCCGATGCGCTGACGGCCCAAGCCGACCTGATTGATAACAGCGGCACCACTATTGGTACCGTACAGGTTGAGCAGGGGCATAAAGGGGTATTGGTAAATCTCAAGGCCAAAGATTTGCCCCCCGGCTACCACGGCATGCACTTCCACGCCGTGGGCGACTGCTCTGATTTAACGGCGTTTAAATCGGCAGGTGGGCATGTGAACCCCTTCGACCAACCCCACGGGTTTCGCAACCCCGATGGCCCCCACGAAGGCAATTTGCCCAACCTGGTGGTTGCCGCCGATGGCACAGTTGAGGTTGAGCTGTACAGCGACCTGGTAGCGCTGGATTCTGGGGCCGCCAAACTGCTAGATGAGGACGGCACGGCGCTAATCATCCACACCGATAAGGATGACCACTATTCGCAACCCATTGGCGGTTCGGGCGATCGCATTGCCTGTGCCGTGATCAAGTAGTGACAGTGCATCGGACGGGTATTAGTCTCGCAAATTTACGAAGCTGAGTTCGTCACTCACGAAGGTGGGTTCACCATTCACGAGGCTGGGTTCACTATTTACGAGGCTGAGTTCGTCACCCGTGAAGCTGGGTTCGCTAGTACTGAAGCTGGGTTCGTCATTGATGAAGCTGAGTTCGCTACTCACGAAGCTAGGTTCGTCACTGATTGAGTTAGATCCGTCACCGAGGAAGCTGGGTTTGTCACCCACGAAGCTGGGTTGCTGTCTCGTGAAATTTCCTGCTGCAAGCTTAGGTGGGTGGCCGTCGTGGTCATCAACTGTTTGGCCGCAGGCCACAAAAACGATACGGAACGGATGAGCAACAGCGCGTAGTCTAGGGTGAGGTAACGATGCAGGCCCAACGGCGATGGCAAATGAAAAACATATTGCTTGGCTAAAGCAAGGAAGTAAGGTCTGGAATGCTTGGAGAAAGGAAAATCCTGAAGTTGAAATAGATCTCAGCTCTGCCGACTTTAGCAACGTTAACCTCAGCTTCGCTAACCTTACCTCTGTGAACCTCAGCTATGCCGACCTGAGATCTACCAACCTTGGCTTTGCCAGCCTCACCTCCGCCGACCTGAGATCCGCCGACCTGAGATCTGCTGATCTCAGCGACGCCGATCTTAGATTTGCCAATGTCAGCTCTGCCGAGCTTAACTTCGCGGATCTGAGATCTATTGACCTCAGATCTGCCGTCCTCAGTGAGACCGACCTCAGCTCTGCTGACCTCAGCGAGGCTGATCTCAGCGAGGCTAACCTCAGATCTGCCGTCCTCACCGAAGCCAACCTTAACTTCGCTAACCTCATCTCTGCTGACCTCTCCTTCGCCGACTTTAATGAATCTCAGGTTCTCCATGCCAACTTCACCAAGGCAACACTTACCGGAGCTTGCATAGCTAACTGGCAAATTGGCAGTTCAACCATACTCGAGGAAGTGGAGTGCGATTATATCTTTCGCACTTTTGATGACGAGGCATACAAGTTTTCAGGACGACTCCCTGTAGATCCTAAGAGCACCTTTGCACCAGGGGAGTTCACCCAGCGATTTCAGATTATCGCCAGTGCCCTAGAAACCATTGACATCACCTTCACCGAGGGCATCGACTGGCAAGCCTTTTTCCAATCCTTCCAAGATTTGCGAGACAGCCGCCCTAACGAAGACATCTCAATTCAAGGCATGGAGCGCAAGGGCAATGCCTTTGTCGTTCGATTAGAGGTTGAGGCCGAGGCCGATAAAGCCGCCATTGAAACAGAGGTTAAGCAGCGCTACGCCCACCAACTCGCCGCCCTCGAAGCTCAATATCAAGAGCGGCTGCGCCTACAATCAGACGAAATCGCCACCTATCGGCAAACCCAATCCTCACTCCTTCACATCGTGCAAACAATGGCAGAAAAAGATTCCATTTCTCAAACCTTCCATGGCCCGGTGGGTAATGTGGCAGGCACAAACCAGGGGCAAATGACCGCCTACATCAACCAAAACAACGAGGCCATCAGCCAGCTCATCGCCGCGCTCCGAGCATCGGCTCAGACCTTCCCCCCAGAGCAAAAAGACGACGTGCTCATGGAGCTAGACGATTTGGAGGGCGATCTCAGTAAGCCCGAAAAGCAGGAGCCAAAGCGCATCGGCAAGCGACTGCAACGGCTGATCGCAGCAGGGACGGCGGCCGCCACGCTGGCAGGGGGAGCAGCTACCTTTTCTGGCAACGTCAACGACTTCACCGCAAACGTGCTGGAGCTGGGGGAGAAAATCGGTTTATCTAGAGACGAGATCCAACCCTAGTGAATCTGGTGTAGGGTGGATTCGCGGCCCATCAGCCCTGGTTAATCACCCCAGAGAGGATCAATAATCGCTCCCAATATCCAAAGCAAAGCGAATAGCAGCCCGAATTTCCTCTAGCGTAGGTGAAGGTAGATCGCCGAGCTTGCGTTCTAGTCTTGCCGTTGGCACAGAGCCAATACCTTGAACATTGGCAAAAGAGTCACGGTTTAGAAAAGACAGTTTAGGCAAAGCCACCTCATAAGCGCTACCTCTGTACTGAGTTGTCAGAGGCACATAAATAACCAAGACTCTCGGTGGGTTAGGATCCAGACGAGAAACAATCACAACGGGCCGGGTTTTAGCCGCAAGCCCTAGGTCAGCCAACCAGACTTCACCAGGTTTCAGATTCATCTGACTCATCGAGCAAATTTAGCACCTCTTGTTCTACAGCCCGCGATCGCATCAACTCTACCGGAATACCTTGATCCGCCAATTGAATAATCTCCCAGATAAATCGGCGTACCTGATCGGCAATCTCAGGTTCCCACTGACCTAGCTTGGTATCGAGCTGTTCAACGATAGTGTCCATAAACGCTTCTACCGACTGGGTAAAGTAAGCATCGCTATTCATCAAATTATAGGGTTGCTCATCAGCCATCAGCCAATAGACTGTTTGGCTGCAAGGCAACGCTTACGGTGCCGATGTGTCTAGGTCTACAGAGTGAAAGCGCGGATGGAGGCGATCGCGCACCAGTTCCCCTTTCCCTAAATGTTCTTCGACAATTCGCGGCACATCTTCCGGGGTGACCCGGCAGTACCAGGTATTGCCGGGCATCACCTTCACCGTAGGCCCAGCGCTGCACTGGCCCATGCAGTCGCTCTCAGCCACCAAAATGTTGGGGCTCTGGTGCTGCTCAAACGCCGCCAGTACCGCCGCTGAACCGCCGCGATCGCACGATCGATGCCGACAGACCTGCACTAGCCAGCGATTAGAAACCACAGATAGATGTCCCTCTCCAGCAAGCGGCTTAACGTTAAAAGCGTAGTTATATCGATGATTGTGAGGCAATTAGCTCGCAAAGCAATCAGTCTAATGGGCCATGGTACGGGGTATAAAGATTTTTTTGGCAACAATTATTGTCCTGGGGCTGCTGTTTGCTGCCCTGCCAGCCTTTTTGCAAGTGCTCGACGTGCCTGCCTTTAGCGTCGGCAACGAGCCGTTTTTGCTCTTAAGCTGGCGCAACGACGCCAATGGCACCGGCATTCGCTTTAGCCTTCTGCCCTTTTGCCTGCTGGCTCTCGGGATAGGCCTGATCTCCTACGGGCTTAAACGGCAGTCTCCCCAGTAGAGCCTCCCAATAGAGCCACAGTATGGCGTTGGCCAGCCGTCTTAGGGGCTGGGCCGAGAGCAAGGCCCGCAGGCCGTCAGCAGCTCGTTTACCCAGAGTGTATCGATCGCCGCCTGAAGCCGCCGCTGCTGCTGGTGAAGATTTTGAGGGCCAAGGCAGGGCTGCAAGCGCGCCACCAGCCCATCGGCCTCGTCGATTAAAAAATTGAGCAACGGCTCTGCTTCGGCCCGCTGCAAAATTTCGCCCATACGCTCGGCAGCCGCCTGATCGAGGGTGGGGCGCAGAGCAAGCTGGCAATATTCGTAGACCGTGGGGCGGTAGGCCAGGGCGCTACCGAGCCATTCGTCAGAGTCTGGCATGGGGATTCTCCTACAGCCATTGGCCCAAGCCGCTTGGCCCAGGGTTTGATCAAACAAAACAGCAACGAGTTACCGCTGTGGGCAACCCACAAAGCGCCAACTCTGGCCCATGACGATACCCAGGCCAAAGTTGGTTCCTTGAGGGTTAAGTGTACCCATCTGCACCGTCGTGACAAGGGTTTTGGTGAAGTTTATGCCCTGAGCAGCAGATCTGTTTGAAGGAATGACGAAGCCTGCCCTAGGCCGCTACTAGCGATCGCACCAAACCCTCAAACAGCGGCAGCCCATCCACCCCGCCCAGCAACGCATCGGCGGCCCGCTCGGGGTGGGGCATCAGACCCAGCACGTTGCCCGCTCGGTTGCAGATACCCGCAATATTGTCTAGAGAGCCGTTGGGGTTGGATGCCTCATCCATAGACCCATCCGGGCCACTGTAGCGAAACACAATTTGCCGGTTGGCCTCTAGCTCAGCCAGGGTGGCCTCGTCGGCGTAGTAGCAGCCCTCACCGTGGGCGATGGGCAGGGTAATCACCTGGCCCGCAGAATAATTCGATGTCCACAGTAGGTCGGTGCGCTCGACTTTGAGGGGCACGCGATCGCAGATAAACCGCATATCCCGATTGCGCACCAGCGCCCCCGGCAGCAGCCCCACCTCGGTCAAAATCTGGAAGCCGTTGCAGATGCCCAGCACTGGCTTGCCCGCCTTGGCATGGGCCACCGTGGCCTGCATGGCGGGCGAAAAGCGGGCGATCGCCCCGCACCGCAGATAGTCGCCGTAGCTAAAGCCCCCTGGCACCACCACCACATCCACATCGCCCAGGTCGCTGTCTTCATGCCAGACCATGCGGGTGGGCTGAGCGAGAATATCGCGGGTGACGTAGGCCACATCGCGATCGCAGTTAGCTCCGGGGAAGACGATGACGGCGAATTTCATGGTGAGGAGGGTGGATAGGAGGGGATAGGGAAGATGGGGGGATGAGGGGATGAATTCAAAATTGAGAATTCAAAATTTTGTTCGTGCAGTGTCTCAGGAGACGAAACTTTGAATTTTGCACTCCCCTTCCTCACCCCCTCACTTTCCTCACGCCGTCGCCAGGGTTTGCAGTTCGAACCGATAGTTCTCAATCACCGGGTTAGCCAAGAGCTGATCGCACATGCGATCGAGTTGCTGGCTGGCGGCGGCTTCATCCTCAGCCTCCAGCGTTAGCTCAATGTATTTGCCAATGCGAATCGGGCCAACGTTGGTGTAGCCCATATGGGCCAGCCCAGACTGCACCGCCGTGCCCGCCGGGTCGAGTACCGAGGGGCGCAGGGTGACGTAGATGCGGGCGCTGTAGTGGGGCACGGCTGACTCCGGTGACGGGGAAAATCACAATAATTGGCACCCCTCATCCTACCGTATCAACCGATTGATAAAATTGAGTCAGTACAAGTGAGCCAGCATGGTACGACGCACCCGCAGCCAAGAGAAAGTTTTGACCGTTCTAAAGGGGTTGAGTAAGCCAATTTCGGCCCAAGATCTCTACGTTGAAATGCGGCAAGACGGCAACACCACGGGGCTTGCCACCGTTTACCGAGCGCTCGACGCCCTCAAGCTGGAGGGGGCGGTGCAAATGCGCACTCTGCCCTCGGGCGAAGCGCTCTACAGCCTGCCCCAAGAAGACCGCCACCACCTCACCTGCCTTCAGTGCGGCAACACCATCGCCATTGACCAGTGCCCCGTCCACGACCTAGAGAAACAGCTGCACAAGGCCCACGAGTTCAAAATTTTCTACCACACCCTAGAGTTCTTCGGCCTCTGTCCCCGTTGCCAGGGCAGCCTATCCACCACCGAAGCATCGGTCTCCTGAGGCTGCGGTCAATGGATTGGACTCCGGTTTCTATCAGTGCAGGTGCAGTTGTGGGTGCCCTAGGACGCTACTACGCCAACCAGTTTTGGGTGGCCTTCCAGGGCACTGGCTTTCCCTACGGCACGCTGTTTGTCAATTTGACCGGTGCCCTGGGGATTGGGTTTGCGGCCACCGTGCTAGAGCAGGGGTTGCACTCATCCCCTCCGCTAACCAATGTTCTGTTGGTGGGTTTTTTCGGAGCCTACACCACGTTTTCTACCTATGTTCTAGATATCGACAATCTGCGGCGGGTGAAGGCCCATGGGGTGGTTTTGCTCTACGGCCTGGGTAGCCCAGTGCTGGGGTTTGTGTTAGTTGAACTGGGTCGGCTACTGGCACTGGGCTTTTTAGGCTTCACCCCGTAGGTCTGTGGGTGTGGAGAGAATCCCTAGACCATCTCTACTGGTTAGGATCACCGTGCTGTGTTGAATCCAAGATATCTCAATCGCCGGACTGACCTTCGGGGTGGACTTTTTGGCCCAGGGCCATGCCGCTCCACAGACACAGCAGCCCCAGCAGAGGGCTACCCACCCAGTAGATTCCGTCTAGCCACCCCTGGTGCATTGCCGTCAGATGGGCCAC
Source organism: Leptolyngbya sp. CCNP1308 (assembly GCF_034932455.1). NCBI lineage: Bacteria > Bacillati > Cyanobacteriota > Cyanophyceae > Leptolyngbyales > Leptolyngbyaceae > Leptolyngbya > Leptolyngbya sp. CCNP1308. The sequence goes on from NZ_JAYGIH010000072.1 coordinate 305,282, forward strand.
ATCTAACTCATAGGATGAAAAGGTGGTGAACGCGCCGATGAACCCCGTCACCACCATGAGTCTGAGTTCGGGGCTGACGGGCCCTTTTTTTAGGGTCAGGGTCAAAAAGAGGCCTAGCAAAAAACAGCCCAGCAGGTTGACGCCCAGGGTGCCTATAGGGAAGTCGGGCATTCCTGCCATGGTGGCTAAGCCCTTGCCGAGATAGTACCGACTCAATGCCCCAGGGATCGCCCCGAGGGCTACGGCGATGGGGGCTCTTAACCCAGGTGAGACCATAACCGGCTGATCCTTCAAGGCGGTTGGCAGTCAACGGCAGTCTTCCATAAGGATGCTGCCTAAACTTAATCGTAGCGATCGCGATCGCCCCCCCACCTCAGCCGTAGTAATCACCCGAAAAAAGTCATGCTCCAGACAGGTGAAGTTTGTTTGCAGCGGCGCAACCCTGTAGACAGGTAAACATTTGCAGGCTTTGCAGGAAAAATGCCCTGGACCTACGACGACTATCCAACCTCCCTGAAAAATCTGACCGCTGAGGTGCGGCGCAAGGCGATTGATATTGCCAATGCCCTGCTGGAGGATGGCTATGGGGACGGTCGGGCGATCGCGATCGCCACTGCCCAGGCCGAAAAGTGGGCCAAACGCCGCGATAAACAAATTGCCAAGAAAAATACTGGCGGCACCACGGGGCAGGCCGTGGCTGCCGACGCTGAAAAAGGCGATGGAGACTCCATTCACGTCTTTGCCGACCCAGAAGAGTCAGGTTGGATTGCCACCCAGGGCCAAAAGCGAGTCGCCCAGGGCCGCACAAAAGCCGATGTGGTAGAGAAAGCGAAAGAAAAAGCCAAAGCCCAAAAGACAGAACTCTGCATCCACAACCAGCAGGGCGATCTGATCGAAGAACGGGACTATTCCTAACGTCTCTGCTTCAGTATGGAAGCTTCGCACCTATTACAAATAGGGATCACGTATGCAAATTTCATTTCCTGCCTGACTTGCTGCGGATGCAGAACTGAGGCTTATTGACATTCTGGTTTCTGTTTCCCCAGTGTGAGAGGCTAGAAGCCTGTGTTAACTGGACGATCGCCCTATGCAGGTTGACTGGCAAGACGTAAAACCCTACGACGACATCATCTACCAAAAGGCCGATGGCATCGCCAAAATCACCATCAACCGGCCCCACAAGCGCAACGCCTTTCGCCCCAAAACCATCGTCGAGCTGTACGAAGCCTTCTCCAACGCCCGCGAGGACAGCCGCATTGGGGTGGTGCTGCTCACCGGGACTGGCCCCCACACCGACGGCAAATACGCCTTTTGCTCGGGCGGCGACCAGAGCGTGCGCGGCCACGGCGGTTATGTGGACGAGGGCGGCGTCCCTCGGCTCAACGTGCTCGACTTGCAGCGGCTAATTCGATCGATGCCCAAGGTGGTGATTGCGCTAGTGGCGGGCTATGCGATCGGGGGCGGCCACGTGCTGCACGTGGTGTGCGACCTCACCATTGCGGCCGATAACGCGATTTTTGGCCAAACTGGCCCCAAAGTGGGCAGTTTTGACGGCGGCTTTGGGGCCAGCTACCTATCCCGCATGGTGGGCCAAAAGAAAGCCCGCGAAATCTGGTACCTGTGTCGCCAGTACAGCGCCCAGGAAGCCTTGGATATGGGCATGGTGAACTGCGTCGTGCCTGTGGATCAGCTCGAAGCCGAAGGGGTGCAGTGGGCGCAGGAGATTCTGCAAAAAAGCCCGATCGCCATTCGCTGCCTCAAGTCGGCCTTTAACGCCGACTGTGACGGCCAGGCGGGGCTGCAAGAGCTAGCGGGCAACGCTACTTTGCTCTACTACATGACCGAAGAAGGCTCCGAGGGCAGGCAGGCGTTTTTAGAGAAGCGATCGCCAGATTTTCGCCAATATCCCTGGCTGCCCTAGGGGAGTGGATGGGTGAGGTCGCATGATGCTGAGAGCAATTGAGCGAGATCTTTGGGTGGCCAAATTTAGACCGACCGAGCCTGGGCAAGATGTTTGCCCTCGCAAAATTCCTCGACTATTTTGCTGTTGAAGGCGGGCAAATCTTTTGGGTTGCGGCTGGTGACTAACCCTTGATCGACAACCACCTCTTGATCGACCCATGTGGCCCCGGCATTGCGCAGGTCGGTCTTTAATGACGGCCAGGAGGTTAGAGTGCGACCCTTGACCACATCGGCTTCAATCAACGTCCATGGCCCGTGGCAAATGGCGGCGACGGGTTTGCTGGCGGCAAAAAATTCTCTGACAAATTGAACGGCTTGACTGTTGGTGCGGAGCTGATCTGGGTTGAAGTGCCCGCCCGGTAGCACCAGGGCATCGTAGTCGCTGGCGCTGACCTGGTCAAGGGTGCAATCGACCGGTATCTTGTCGCCTTTGTCCTGGTGATTCCAGCCTTGAATTGAGTCACCCTCGGGGGCGACGACATGCACCTGGGCACCGGCTTGCTCTAGGGCTTGTTTGGGGTCAGTTAGCTCAACTTGCTCAAAGCCATCGGTGGCTAAAATTGCCACTTTGCGGTTGGTTAGTTCTTGGGTCATGCTGATTCTCCTTAACGATCTATCTATGGCTAGCGATTTCGATGTTTAGAGCAGTGGCAACCCCAGCAGGTTAGAACGCTTGGTCAGAGGGGCTGGGCGGTTGCCAGGCAACTCATCGCCTCAGTCTTGGCGATGGGCAGTTGTAGTCTGAGTTCGCTAGCGCTATAGTCTCAGCTTAGGCAGCCAGGCTAGAGGCAGCGTCTAGCCATGGGCGGAGTTGATCAAGTGAGGTGCGTGTAGCGGGTAGATGAGGGGTTCTGTTTAGCTGTTAAATCATGCTCAGAGCAATTGATCGAAATCTTTGGGTGGCCGAGCAGCCGCTGCGGTATTTTGGGTTGAGCATTGGCACCCGCATGACGGTGATTCGCCTAGCCAGGAATGAATTGGTTATCATTTCACCAATTCAGGTGGGTGATGACCTGGTGGGTGAGCTAGATGAGCTGGGGACGGTTAGACATATTATTGCGCCCAACCTCTATCACTATCTATTTGCACCAGAGTTCAAAGCGGCGTACCCAGCGGCGACGTTTTGGGCTACGGCGGGGCTAAGGGCAAAGCAGCCAGGGTTGGCGATCGACCAAGTGATAGAAAGCGGTGCCAGCAGCCCGTGGAATGGGATTGATTGTCTGTTCTTTGACGGATTCAAAACCCTTAGCCCCAGTGGCCCGGATCCGCTGGATGAGTGGATCTTCTTCCATAGCGCTAGCCGTACCCTGATTTTGACGGATACAGCCTTCTTTTTTGATCGGAGCTTTCCTTGGCTGACCCAGCTGGTGACTAGAGTTGGCGGCGGCTACAAAAGCCTCAGCCCGTCATTGCTAGAGCGCATCTCGACTACAGACAAACCAACGGTTAGAGCAGCCGCTCAGCAGGTACTCAAGTGGGATTTTGAGCGGGTGATTATGGCCCATGGCAGCATCGTCGAGCAGGGCGGTAAAGAGCAGTTCAAACGGGGGTACGAGCAGTTTCTAGGATGTTTACTCTAGAGCCATTCAGCCATTTTGCCTGCATTAGGCAAGATCACTGAGGCAGATGACGATCGCGCCCTTCAGTGGTAGCCTGCGAAAGGTTTGTCTCGATAGATTTATTACCCGAAGCCATGAATCCCCTGCTTGAGCGCATCCAGACCAGTTTGCTTGATTTGGTCGGGCAGTTTATTCAGCTTTTGCCAGGGATAGTGGTCGGGCTGGTGCTGGTGGCGTTGACCGGATACGCCGCCAAGGTGGCCCAGCGCCTTGCGCGTAAGATGACCCAGCGGCTGGTACCGAGCCGATCGCTGCAACTACTGGCAGTGCAAGTCGCCCGCATTGGCACCTGGGTGATAGGCATCATTATTGCGGCGGTGATCGCGTTTCCTGACCTGCGGTTGGGCGATATTATTGGCCTGCTGGGGCTGGGTTCGGTGGCGATCGGCTTTGCCTTTCAAGACATTTTTAAGAACTTTTTGGCGGGCATTTTGCTGCTGGTAGAAGAGCCCTTTCGCCTGGGCGACCAGGTGGTCATGAGCGACTACGAGGGTACGGTGGAGGCGATCAAGATTCGCTCGACCCAGCTGCGCACTTACACGGGCGAACTGGTCGAAATTCCCAATTCCATCGTGTTTACCAACCCGGTGCGGGTGCTGACCGCCTTTCGCAGCCGCCGCACCGACCTGGATATTGGGGTCGATTACACCACGCCCCTGCCCCTGGCCAAGCAGACCTTTCTAGCGGTGATCAACCGCGCCGATGGGGTGCTGAGTGACCCGGCCCCCGAGGTCGATGTGGTGGGCTTTGGCGAGAGCTCGATCGACTTTAAGGTGCGCTACTGGACAACGCCGCAGATTGCCGAGGTGCGGCGGGTTAAATCGCGGGTGGCGATCGCCCTCAAGGCCGCCTGCGACGAGGCCGGAATTTCGATTCCCTACCCGATTCGCACGGTGCATATGTTTGACCAAACCGAGTTCAACGAAAGCCAGCGCTTGACCAACGGCGCTGGGGCTGGGGATGCTTCGAGCTAGAGAGGGTGGGGGCGTAGCATGCTACGCCCCTACGGGATTCCTGATGATGAATCGGGGTTTCCCAAATCGGATTTTGGATTAGATCTCAGGTTGGCTAGAGCAAACCGCGTTTGCCCCTACGCGGGCGCTGAATTGCGGATGCAGCGCCCGATGTGGGTGTCGATTTTGAGAATGTGGCTGGTCAGCCAGTCCACCAGTTTTTCGTAGATCTCTAAGGCAACGGTGTCGCTGGCCTCGCTGGCTTTGTACTGGTCGTGCAGGTGGCCAAAGGTGCTGATGAAGGTGGCATGGGCCTGCTGGTTGACCTCGGCGATCGGGCATTTGTGCTTGGCGGCACAGGCTTCTTCGTGCTCGAAGTGCCACTCGGCGTAGAACTTGAGAAAGGCAAAGAGTTTTTTGATGGCGGTACTGCCTTTTTGATGGGCGATCGCCAATCCCAGATCATTCACCGCAGCGATCAGCTCCTTGTGGTGGGCGTCGATCATCGGTACGCCGGTGCTGAGGGAGTCATCCCAGGTGAAGGTTTGGAGGGTGGTGGGATTCATGGAGAGATGGAGAGGTTTTGAATTGGGGCGTCGAACTGGGAATTTAAAATTTGTCTTTTGCTGCTTCATGGTTCGCCATTAGCAGCGGTACGAGGGTAGCCAGCCAAAGACCGAGGGCGGTGTCGTAGGGCAGCGTGAGCCAGAGCCAGAGCCAGAGGGTAAGGGCGAGGCCGGGGGGGCTAGTGAGTAGGTCGGCGAGTTTGAGCAGGCCGAGAAATCCTTGCAGCAGTAGGAGGGCGTCTTGGGTCATAGCTATACCTTGCCTTTGAGAAAGCCGACTAGGTTTTGTAGAAACGATTGGCTGATCGGGGCGGCACCGGCAGTGGTGCCTGGGATGGGGCTGTGAGCTAGCGCTTCGGGCTCGTCCAAGTCAAAGGAGGACGCGGGGGGCGCGGTTATCAAGGGCATTTCTTCGGCTAGGCCGGTCACAATCAGGCGAAAGGCGATCTGCTGGGTCTTGGCCACGGGCAGGTTGAGCTGCTGGGCGATGTCCTTAATGGCCATGGTGCCGTTGGTAAACTCCCACACCTGCCATTCGTTGGGGTTGAGGCGCAGGTTGGGCTTGCTCTCGACTACGCTGACCAGCGCTGAGGAGGGGTCGGGCAGTTTTTCGTCAAGGGCGGCCCAGTCTTTGAGGGCGCGCAGCCCGGCCAGGGTGACATCGGTGGCGGTGGCAATCAGGCCAGTCATTTCGGCGGAGGGCAGCGGGGCCTTGGGGTCAAACTGAAACCAGCCGTCGGTCAGGGCAAACAGGGCGCACACCTGGCGCATTACCTGGGTGTAGAACAGCAGCTTGAGCTGTTCGGCGGTAAGCACCCCCTGATTTTTAAGGCACAGCCCCAGGGGGGTCTGAATCTGGCAGCTTTGAGCCAGCCGAGAGACGGCGCGATCGCCCATCCAGCCCCGCTGGGCGATCAGCCGCATCAGTCCCTGCTGGTCGAGGCTGTTGCCAGCGGCGACAATTTGCCCCTGGCTAAACCAGATATGGTGGTTGTGGCGATCGATGCTGGTTTTGTCGGTGAGGGTGCAAATGGTGAGCAGGCCGGTTTTGTTGCCCTGTTCTAGCAGCTGAAACAGTTCGGGCAGAGAGAAATCGGCGAGGTATCCGGTGACAGTCATGGGTGCTATCCCTTTCTGTGGGCGAGTGGACGGGTGGGGAGCGAGGGGTGGGGAGCGTCGGGGCGTGGGGGAGTTAGGCCGGGGGAGTGACTGTTGTGTACCGGTAGCTTCAGCGTCGCCTCTGTAAATCCCGCATAGTGCTCATCAAAATTTCATGGTCAGATGGCTAAGCAGTGGGGGTTAAACTGCCAGCCCAGGTGTGCTGCACCAGGGCAATTACGGCCTGGGCGACAGAAGCAGTTTCGTTGGCGTTGACGGCCACCACAGGCGGGCGGCGGGCGGGGTTGGGGTAGCCCAAGGCCAGGGCAATGTTGGCGGCATCCCAGGCACCGGGGCAGTCGGTGTGGGTGAGGCCAATGATCATCGGCACGGGCGATCGCTGTTTCATGAACATCATGATGCGGCGGGCCTCGCGAAACTCGTGGGGCCGGTGGGCGGCCACCAGCAAAATGTAGGCGTGGGCCTTTTGAATCAAAATGTCCCACATGAAGTCGAAGCGCGACTGGCCGGGGGTGCCGTAGAGATGCAGTGCCATGTCAGGGCCAAATTGAAGGCGGCCAAAGTCAAAGGCAACGGTGGTGCGCTTTTTAAGCAAGAGGGCGTCGTCGGTGGCGCGGCGATCGGTGTCTACCACCTCAATCTCGCTGACCGATCGAATAAAGGTTGATTTCCCGGCCCCCACGGGGCCGGTGACCACTAAACGCATGATTTCCATGGATGGGCGGAGGCAATGAAGAATAAGGTCAAAGGTCGTGGGGGCACACCACAAATTCGCGCGGGCAGAGAGGTCTGGGGGATGGCAAGGGTGGGAGATCCCCCAGGCCCCCCTTAAAAAGGGGGGTGTTCTGCGGGTACTACATCAAAACGGCTTTTAGATCGGCCAGGGTGCGCTTGATTTCAAGCATCAGCAGGCCCTGCTTTGCCGCCTTGTCGGCCAGCACGAGAAACACGGCGTCTTCGCCGCAGCTGGTGAGAATGCCGTAGCCTTTGTCGCCCTCGACAAAAATGCGATCGATGCCGCCCCGAGCCAGTTCGCTGCCAATGCGATCGCCCAGGGAAAGCATAGCGGCCGACATCGCCGAGACCCGTTCTTCATCCATGCCGCCGGGCAGGGTGGCAGCCAGGGGTAGACCATCCGGGGTGACTACGGCTGCTCCTTGAATATCAGTGGTCGAGGTAACAAAACTCTGTAGAATGTGGGTGAGTTTTTCGGTGCTAATGGCCATGGTAATTCTCTCTGTGGGTAGGGGAAATCAATAAATTGAGCAGGCTTAAAATCAGCAGAAATGTTAGATTGACGAGCGCTACATCGCTCCGGCACCGGTGGCAACCAGGCGTCTGAAGAGACCCTCAGACCAGCCGGTTTCTCTCAGCACCGCAGCTGAGGAAACTTCGATGTAGGCTTGCTCAATAAAGGCCAGATCAACCATGCAAATTTTTGCCAGGGCGTCGCGCAACTGCTGATCTTTGCCGTCGGCTATGGCGCGCTTGCCAGCCTCGTGCACGACCACGGCCATAGCGGGCACCACATGCTGGGGGCCAATGCCAATGCGCACGTGAATCAGGCCAATGCGCCAGCGCCGCTCAGCGTAGGCTTCGCCCCAGTCATCCATGCCGGTAAACATCTCGTGAAACCAGGCCACAAAGGTTTCGCGCAGGCGGTGAATGCGGCCCTCAGACTCGTTGAGAATGGCGCTCATCTCGGCGTCTCGGCCCAGATACTGATAGAAGTAGTCGGCCATTTCTGGGGCGATTTCTAGACCCCAGACGGCATTCGTCTGGAGCACGGTTCTGTCGTCAGCATTGAAGTCAATGCGTGACACCATTTTAGACATGAATTCGTTCGGTTGAAGGCTCATTTAGCTAGTCCTTGAAAGAGGGCTTTGTGTCAACATCCTTGTTTTATCGCGTTAGCCATAGGCATCAACATGGCGTGAATACCTAAGATTTTTAAATCCGGACAATTTGCGGATTTTTGATGAAATAGTTTTTTCTTTTAACTTTGGTGACGATGGTGAAAGGCATACTGTGAAGCAGGGAACCTCCTTATTGCTTAAAGACCGTGCTAGCGATGTATTCAAATAAATAAAGTTTTGTGGTTGACTTAAACAACGCTGAAAGTGTTAATCTCAATTAAGGAATGCTAAAGTCAGTGCTAGAGCGATCGCACTTTAGAAACTCTCAAATTGTTTATTTCGAAATAACCTAAACAGCAGATTTGGTCTGTAGATAAAGGTTGCTTTTTCTCAGATGCCACCAGCTTTCATTAGAGGCAAACTTTCCCTGTCTGCAATTTGAATCGCCCCTCCTTTGTGGGCATGGTTAAGTTGTGTAAAGCTACGGCGGGTTTAGCCCGTGGCCAGAGGGCGTAAATTCACGGAGATAGGCGATACATTTCTTCAAGCATCGGGGTACCGAGGGAGTCGTGGTCTGCCCTATCCCTCGGAAGCGAGTCAGAGCGTTAGGGCAGTCAGAACGCTATATAGTGGGATGCGATCGCAAACCTACACAACCTTTGGCACCTAGAGGCGCTTAGACCCATGGCCCGACGACCAACAGCCGATGACGGGGTAGATCTGGCTCCTTATATAGATCACTCGCTGCTCAGCCCCGTGGCGACCACCGAGCAGGTGGCCCAGTGGTGTGCCGAGGGCGATCGCTACGGTTTTGCGGCGGTGTGTATTGCCCCCAGCCACGTGGCCCAGGCTGTCGATCTCTTGCACAACACCAAAGTTAAAGTCTGTACGGTCATCGGCTTTCCCACCGGGGCGACCACCTCGGCCACCAAGCTCTATGAAGCCCAGGAGGCCGCCGAGCGCGGTGCTGACGAACTCGACGTGGTGATCAATCTAGGCTGGCTCAAAGAGGGCAAAACCGAAGCCATTCACCGCGAAATCGCCACCATCTGCGAAGAGACGGGGCTGCTAGTCAAAGCCATTCTCGAAACCGCCGTGCTCAGCCCGCCAGAGATTGCCCTGGCCGCCGAAGTCTGTATGGATGCCGGGGTCTCATTTCTCAAAACCAGCACTGGCTGGCAGGGCGGTGCCACCGTCGAAGTCGTGCGCCAGCTGTGGGAACTCACCCAGGGACGGGTGGGCATCAAAGCCTCGGGGGGCATTGGCACCGCCGCTCAGGCCGTGGCCCTGGTGCAGGCGGGGGCGACCCGCATCGGCACCTCACGCGGGGTCGAGCTGCTGCGCCAGCAAAAAGAAGAGCCAGCGGCTGAAGGCCTCTAGCTCAAATTATTCTTGATGATGGCACGGGGTTGTGAATGACCCAGGCTAGGCCAGGCTGAGCTTCAAAACGAGCAAGCCCACCAGGGTAACTAGACCGATCGCCCGCCGAAAGTAGTTGACCCCTTCAAACAGTTCTTGCCAGGCCCAGGTAAACCAGGCACCAAAGGCCACCAGATCGGCGGCGGCTTGGGGCAGACCGCCGGAGAGAACCGTTTGTAGCACCGTGGCCGCCACCGCCACCAAAACTATCAGATTGGGCGGTTGACCAATGACGATGTTGCCTGCGTCGTCGCGAAAGATGCGATCGAATAGGGAGGGCGGCTGGGCCTCAGGGGGCTGTAATTCGCGATTGGTTGAAGATGACATTTGCCCGAGTTAGAGAAACGGCTTAGTGCTCATCCTAGGGCTGTGGCTCTCTAGAACGCCTGTACCGAATGTCAGATAAATGCTCTGCGGCTTGGCTGAGGTGAGACTACGATGCCGGCGCTGATGTTGGGCGGCTTTTGGTATACCGCGATCACCCCACTCCCGCCTAGGCCAGGTTGAAGTGCTCCATATGAACGTGGGTGACGGGCACCTCAAGATCAAACAGGGCGCGCTCCACGGCATCCATCATGACAGGCGCGGCACAGGTAAAGTACTGGCGGCTGCCCCGGTGGCGGGGAATATGGCGATCTAGCAGGTCTTTGTCCACATAACCGGTTTCGCCCTCCCAGCCGTCATGGCCTTTGCGCAGCACGTAGACGATGGTGAGATCGATCTTTTCCTTAAGCGCTTCTAAATCTTCGCGGTAGGTAATGTCGTCCCAGCTAGAGGCCGAGTAAATCAGCAAAAAGGGGCGATCGTCCTGGCGTTCGGCGGCGGTGAGCAGGATGCTGTACATGGGGGTGATGCCAACTCCCCCCGCGATCAGCACAAATCCGGCGGTATCCGAGTAAAGCTCGGTGGTAAACACGCCGTAGGGGCCATCGAGGAAGGCCTTGGTGCCGGGCTTGACATGCTTAATTTGACGGGTAAAGTCGCCCAGAGCTTTGATGCCAAACTCAATGCGATCGCGCTGGTCACCATTGGACGACATTGAAAACGGGTGCTCGCGCATGTGTAGCGGTGTCACTCCCAGGGTGAGCCAGGCAAACTGCCCCGGCTCAAAGGTAAAGCCATCGTGGCCGTGGGGGCGCAGGGCCAGGGTCCACACATCGCCCCGCTGCTCGACTACTTCTTCAACCAGGTAGGGGCGCTTGGTCATAATCAGCGGCTTCACCACCCGCACGTAGAGAATTAGCCACAGGGCCACGGCCATAAACCCCGACCACAGCACGATCTGCCAAAACTGACCTAAGTAAAAGCCCACCCCAATGCCGTGGCCAAAGCCCAGCCCCACCGCCAGCACCGCTAGCACCGAGTGGGCCGCCCGCCAAGGCTCGTAGGGAATCTTGAGCGGCTTGCGCCAGATGGTGGTCGCCACCATGGTGCAAAACGCCAGCACGCTCATCACCGCCAGTCGTGCCCGCCACGGTGCCTCAGGGAAGTTGAGTAGCGCTAGGGTTTCGGGCCGGGCGACAAACAAAATCAGCGGGTGAATCACCACCAGGCCAAAGGCCACAATCGAGGTGTAGCGGTGAAACTGAATCAAAATGTCGATGCCGTAGGAGGCCTCAATGCGGTTGACCCGCGCCGCCAGCACAAACTGCAAAGCCATCAGCGCCAGCCCAATAAACCCCAGCGCCACCGAGAACTCAGTCCAAAAACCGCGCGCCGCCGGGGCCGGGTGCAGCAGCAGCGCCGCCATGGGCAGCAAAATAATCACCAGGTAGGCCACAATCCACAGAGCGGCCAGGGCAATGGGGCTTTGCATAAATAGACGGCGCATGGTCAGGCTCCGGGGGTGAAGGCGTAGGGTGGGCACCGCCCACCAGCATTCAAGCCATACTACTGTCAACAGGCTTAAGCTCCAAAGGGGTTGGTGGGCAGACCGGGAACGGGGGCAGCGATCGCAAACACATCCCCCGAATAAAACCCCTGCTGAATCTCCTTTTGACTCAGCCCCACCGAGGCGGTAGTGACGTAGATGGTCGATAAGTTGGGGCCGCCAAAGGTCGGGCAGGTGGGGCGCTGCACGGGCAGTTCAACACGGCCCAGGGCTTGGCCCGTGGGGCTAAAACAGGCCAAGCACCCGCCATTCCACAGGGCCGTCCAGATGTTGCCGTCGCTGTCGATCGCCAGGCCGTCGGGTTCTACGCTTTCGTCTTCGTCGCCTAGGTCAATGGCAACGGTGCGATCGCTAATTTCCCCCGTGGCCCCATCAAACGCATAGGCAAAAATTTTGCGCTGAGGCGAATCGGTTAAATAAAAGGTGTCGCCGTTGGGGCTCCAGCCCAGCCCGTTGGAAATCGTCAGCTCCGTTTCCATGGTTTTTACGGATCCGTCGGGGTTGTAGCGGTACAGTGCCGCCTGACCGGGGTTCTCAGGGCACATAGAGCCGATCCAGAAACGGCCCTGGGGGTCGCACTTGCCGTCGTTAAAGCGGGTACCGGGGGCATCAAACTTAAAGGTATGGAGGGTTTCGACCGTTCCAGAGGTGAGGTCGAGGTGGGTGATGCGATCGCCCATCGCCACCAGCAGCTTCTCGCCCGCCATCAGCGCCATAGCGCTGCCCACATCGCCCACATCCCAGTGGCAGTCGTCGCCGCTGCTGGGCTCAAACACATGCACACGGTGGTTGAGAATATCGACCCAGTAGAGCACTTGTTTGTCGCCGTCCCACAGGGGGCCTTCCCCCAGGCGGGCGCGGGCGTAAAGCACGTTTTGGGCCGATAGCTCAGGCAGAGGGGCAGGGGTCATAGTGGGGCACCGGAATGGTTTACAGCAGCGTCGCACAGCGTGGCTTGGCGCATGCCTATCTAAGGGCAGAGGCCAGCGGTTTACTAGCATTAGCACCGCTGCGTTAAGCGAATGTCAAGGAGCTAGAGGAAAGAGCAGTTTGATGTGGGAGAAATTCAAAATTTTTCCTTCAGAGACGCTGCGCGAACACAACTTTTCTAAAGCCCCGCCGTCTGGCGAATTTCCGCCGTCGCCTCGATCTGCTCCTGGCTGAACCCGGCTTGTTCTAAATGGTCGAGGTAGTCGCGGCTGTTGTAGCGACCGTCTAGGCTCAGGGCCTGGCGATAGTTTGCTGTGGCCTCAGTGGCATCCCCCGCTGACCAGTGGGCTAGGGCCAGGGCCACCCAGGGGTGCGGGTTGCTCGGCTCTAGCTCAGTGGCGATCTGGGCGGCGGCGATCGCCTGCTCCGTCTGCCCCAGCCGCTGGTAGGCCAGGCTGAGGTTGTAGTGGGCGATTTCGTTGTTGGGCTCCAGTTCGGCAGCGCGGGTGTGAGTCTCCACCGCCGCCTCAAGCTGCCCATCCACCAGATACACAATGCCCAGGGCGTTGAGGGCGGGCACGTGCTCTGGGCTGTGGGCGAGGGCCGTTTGCAGCGCATCGACGGCGGGGGCTGCAAACCCGGCCAGGTGCTGAGTCCAGCCCAGCAAAACCTGGCCCTCGGGGTTGCGTGGGTCGAGGGCAGCGGCGATCTTAAGGGTGGCGATCGCCCGCGCCAGATCCCCCTGCTGCCGAAAGGCCAGCCCCTCCTGCCGGTAGCGCGCCGCCGCCTGAGCATCCACCAAAAACGGTGGATAGGCCAGATTCTCCAACGCCTCAGTCGAAAGCATAGTCGCCTGCCACGGCACCGCCGCCTCCCGCTGGCAGCCCACCAGCACTAAAGCCGTACAGAGTATCCAACCAGAGACTTTTCCCATAGATCGTGTTTGCTGCTTGCCTTCTGAAGGTTGAGTTTCTGATTTTGAGCAAGCATCCCTTGGCTTAACACTCTATCGGTTCCTGCCCCCCACTCACCCACGCCCTCCCCGATGTATCCCACACAGCACGCCAACCCCTCACCCCTGCTGTAGCGTGGCCTTAGGTTGCCCCTGACCCATCAAACCGCAGCAACCGAGGACAACGCTATGGCATCGATCAACTCATCCACCCTTGGCATTCGGCAGATTTAGCAGGCTCTGCGGGGCGGGGGCAAAGACGTGCTGGTGGTCAACGGCATTCAGCCAGCCCTGCCAGAAGCCGTGGGCACAGCGACGTAAACCCGCCCTGCCGACTAACTTTTCCCCAGAAAGTTCAGCCAAAATCTTCTGGGCATGCCCCTCCATGGCATACCAGGGCCGACGTTGTCTTCACTCACCTTAAGCAGCCCCGGCTGGTGGATGCAGCCCAGCCCGCCGTTAGCGTTTACCTTTTGCCTTAAAATTTGGTCAACGGTGGTTACCCTCCCGACGGCTCGGCACTCAGTTAACTTCTTCAACGGCACCCTATGGCTACTGGATATCTCGCGCTCGTACTCCATGCCCATTTGCCCTACGTGCGTCACCCCGAGAGTGACTACGTTCTAGAAGAAGAGTGGCTATACGAGGCCATCATCGAGACCTACGTGCCCCTGCTCACGATGTTTGAGGGGCTCAAGCGCGACGGCGTTGACTTCAAGCTCACCATGAGCATGACCCCGCCCCTGGTCTCCATGCTGCGCGACCCGCTGCTGCAAGAGCGCTTTGATAACCATCTGGCCATGCTCGAAGAGCTCACCGAGCTAGAAGTTGAGCGCCACGTCCACAACGGCCACATGCAGTACCTGGCCGAAAACTATGCCAAAGAGTTCAACCACGTTCGCAACGTGTGGGAGAGCTACAGCGGCGACCTGGTCACCGCCTTTAAGCAGTACCAAGACAGCAACAACCTCGACATCATCACCTGCGGAGCCACCCACGGCTACCTGCCGCTGATGAAAATGTACCCCGAAGCCGTGTGGGCACAGATTCAAGTCGCCGCTGAACACTACGCAGATACCTTTGGCCAGGCCCCCAAAGGCATTTGGCTACCCGAGTGTGCCTATTACGAGGGCCTAGAGCGCATGGTCGCCGACGCCGGCCTGCGCTACTTTTTAACCGATGGCCACGGCATTCTCTACGCTCGGCCCCGGCCCCGTTTCGGCAGCTATGCCCCCATCTTTACCGAGAGTGGCGTCGCCGCCTTTGGCCGCGATCACGAGTCGTCGCAGCAGGTGTGGTCGTCCCAGGTGGGCTACCCCGGCGCGCCCGAGTACCGCGAGTTTTACCGCGACCTGGGCTGGGATGCCGAGTACGAATACATCAAGCCCTACATCATGCCCAACGGCCAGCGCAAGAATGTAGGCATCAAATATCACAAAATTACCGGCAAGGGCCTGGGCCTCTCCGACAAGCAGCTCTACGACCCCTACTGGGCCAAAGAAAAAGCCGCCGAACACGCCGCCAACTTTATGTACAACCGCGAGCAGCAGATTGGCCACCTCCACGGCCTGATGCAGCGCCCGCCGATCATCGTGTCGCCCTACGACGCCGAGCTGTTTGGCCACTGGTGGTACGAAGGCCCCTGGTTCCTCGACTACTTGTTCCGCAAGAGCTGGTTTGACCAAAACACCTACGAAATGACCCACCTGGCCGACTACATCCAGGGTCATCCCACCCAGCAGGTGGCCCGCCCCTCTCAGTCGAGCTGGGGCTACAAGGGCTTCCACGAATACTGGCTGAACGAAACCAACTCCTGGATCTACCCCCACCTGCACAAGGCCGCCGAACGCATGATCGACCTGGCCAAGCGCGAACCCGCCGACGAGCTAGAGTGGCGCGCCCTCAACCAGGCGGCGCGGGAACTGCTGCTGGCGCAATCTTCCGACTGGGCCTTCATTATGCGGACGGGGACGATGGTGCCCTACGCCGTGCGGCGAACGCGATCGCACCTGATGCGCTTCCAAAAGCTGTGGGATGACATTCTGCGCGAAAAAATCGACTCCGGCTGGCTGGAGAAGATCGAGGTGGTAGACAACATCTTCCCCAACATTAACTACCGCGTCTATCGTCCGCTATAGAGGTTTTCCTAAGAACCCCGAGTTTTTAAAAACTCGGGGTTTTGCTTGTGAGACGCCCACAAGATTGCTGAGGCTTGGCTTTCTTGCGGATTTCTGGGGAATCCTTTGAAGAAGTGAAAGGATTCCCATAAATCAGAGCTATGACATTATTACTATTTTTGATGGCGATCGGTCTTGCCACCGCCACAGGGCTACTGTACCAGCAATTAAAAAAAAGCAAAGAAGAAAATAAAATAGCGCAGCAGCGCACCCAAGAAGGCAACAAAAAGTTGCAAGCTATAGATAAGAAGTATGGGGGATTAATTTCAAAAGAAGAAGAGGTTAAAAAGCTTCAAAGTCAAGCTTCCATCCTTCAAGATCGCATCAAACTTCTGCAAAAACAAGCTGACTCTGAAGAGCAGGAAATAAACCATAAAATCAGCGTTCTGAACACAAAGTTATCCGAGCTGGAAGAAAAAGACTTTGTAGAGGATTTTGGCTTTTACGAGTCAAAGTATGACTTCAAGGAGGCAGTAGAGTACAAGGATCGACTAGACAAGATTCGAGCAAGACAAAAACAACTCATCAAAAATCGACGTGCAGCGGTATGTGATACGGAATGGACAGTCTCTGGAAGCAAGAAAGAAGGCCGAAAAATGGTCGACAGCTTCCTCAAGCTTGTTCTCCGAGCATTTAATGGAGAATGTGATGCTGCCGTGGGCAAGGTGAAATACAACAACATTCAAACGATGGAGAAACGAATTCAAAAAGCTTATGAATCTCTAAACAAGCTCTCGCAGACTACGCATTGCGAAATTACTCCAGAATATCTCGATCTGAAAATTCAAGAACTGAGGCTCACTTATGAATATCAAGAGAAGCGATATCAGGAGCAAGAAGAGCAACGACAAATAAGAGAACAGATGCGGGAAGAGGAAAGGGCGCAAAGAGAACTAGAGCGTGCAAGACTAGAAGCTGAGAAAGAGGAGCGCCAGTATCAGGAAGCTCTTGAAAAAGCGAAAAAAGAAGCAGAAAGTGCAACAGGAAAGCTTCAACAAGAACTGCAAGCAAAAATCGAAGAGCTACAAAGGAGAGTCGCGGAAGCTGAAGCCAACAGAGAACGGGCTATTTCACAAGCGCAACTAACTAAGTCTGGCCATGTCTATATCATTTCAAATGTTGGATCTTTTGGCGAAAACATTTATAAAATTGGCATGACCAGACGGCTAAATCCAGATGAGCGAGTTAAAGAATTAAGCGATGCATCGGTTCCCTTTCCATTTGACATTCATGCGATGATTTCTTGCAGTAATGCCCCTGAGCTAGAATCAAGGCTACACAAGTTGTTCGACTCTAGACGTGTAAATAGCATCAACTCGAGAAAGGAGTTTTTTAGGATATCTCTGGCAGAGATAGCAAAAGCTGTGAAGCAAGTTGATAAAGAATTGAGTACTTGTACATCTGAAGTCAGAATCACTAAAGTAGCCGAAGCTTCAGAATACAGACAGTCTCTAGCGCAAGCTAGATTAAAGCACGACACACAGGTTACTACGGCAAGCTAATTAATGTTTGAACAATATCCACTCATTTCTGTACGGTGCTCTCGCGACAATGAGGTATCGCTATATGAACGCTGAAGACCTGGACCATAAATTCGATGATTGGGAAGACGTTCTAGAGTACTTTGATCTCTCTACCCTCAGGCAACCTGGGCTAGAGCCTCAGGCAATTGAAATTACGTTTCCGCATTGGATGGTAGTGGCTCTGGATAAAGAGGCCCAGCAGCTGGGGATTCAACGGGAGGCCATTATTAAGCTCTGGTTAGCAGAACGCCTGGATGCCAACCCTGTTGTGGGTGCTTAACGATCTGCCCTAGCCTAAAGCCTTCGCTTAAAATATAGGATGGCGATCGCAGGTTGACCAGAATCTTTTGTGAACTAATCAGCCAAACTCCTGGTATGCCTGGTGGGATAGGCATCTTGCCTGTTCTAATTAGACAGCCGAGACGGCTATCATACAAAACCATGAGCACTCCCTGCAATCGCATCATCTGGGTACTCTAAACGCGATAGAACTCTGTGGCATTGCATGGGCATTAACTCTAGGCAAACGCTGCGCTTTAGCATTGGGGCTATTGTGCTGGGCCTGGCTGAGGTTTGTGGGGCGATCGCAAGCCCAGCCCAGGCGCAGGCGGGGCCTATGCCCATTCCCCCTGCCTATTGGGATGCTGTCGAAGATGCCAGAATGCCCGAGCCTGACGAAGTGTTTAGAGACCTCACCGCCATCACCCGCCGCAACAGCTTCCTCCGTTGGGATGACCAGGGCCGCGTATTGGTAGCCACCTGGGCCGACTGGGTGGGCTATACCCAAAATGTGGGGAATCGGCTAATCGTCACCCGCGATGTTTGGGTTACGGTCGTCCCCGACTTGCAACGCTTTTGCCAGGCGTATACCCCAACCGCCGAGGTCCCCTTAGCGGCGCGCCTCGGCCAATTGCTTGGGCTGCCGCCTGAACCCGCTGCTCAGGCAGCCAATCGCCAGGTGGTTGAGATCTGGGTTGACCCCCAGTTTCTTTTTCGCCCCAGCCCCGACCCAGAAATTACCGACCACGAGGCCGAGCTGACTTTTCGCACCGGCAGTGAATTTGTCTCGGTGCCGATCGCCTATCAGCACTGGTTCTATGCCCAGTACGATCAGCGCTATCAATACCAGGGGCAGCCGATCGCCATCAACAGCGCAGAACCCCCCAGCGCCCTGCCCTATCCGTGGACTCAGCTGGGCTACACCTACGACTGGGGCGATCGCGCCGATTGGGCTACCCTTGACCGCGATCGCCCCGACAATGTGGGCCTGAGCGAGTTTGTGGTACGCCAGTGGTCGCCGATCGCGATCGAGGCCGCGCACCCGATTAACGATTATTGCCGTTAGTTTTTGGAAGCGACCATAGCTATAGATAGACCGCTTGATAGAGTCTTCTAGGCTTAGTTTTAGATGACAGTGAGCGGTGACGTCTATCTTGGCCCTCACCCCATGACTGCTTATACGCTTGAATCGGTGGCCACCCGAGCCGCGATCGCCTCGCTCAACGGTTACCGCACGCATATTTCACCGCGTAAAGGGTTCTCTTGCCCCCATGGGGTGCTGTACGGCGAATCTTGCTCAGACTATGTCAAGCGCGTTTTAATCGATCAAAATTTAAGCGCTGCCATTCGACTGGCGCCTCAGCAATTTAGAGCCTGCAAAGTGGCTGCCCAAACGTTGCAGGCTCAAAGCGCACAGGCCGGATGTCTGATTATTCCCTGCTGTATTCCTATTTGAGGGTTTTCCACAGCTCAAAGGCGATGTGGCGACGTTTGTTTAGCGGCTGCTCAGTCTATGTTGAATGGCCGTCACCCTCTGACGGCGGATTATAAGCGTCAAATGACCCTGGGATGCCAAGTTACTTTGAACTGCTAAGTATAGATATCGGCTTAGCTGCTTGGAGTTCGGCTACATTCGATGAAACGTGGCAAAATTCGTGGAATTGCCCACACCAACTCTAACTCCCAATGGAAATTGACCCCGAGCTTTTAGACCCCTCAATTCGCTACAAGCTGCTGATCGGCAGCGTTGTGCCCCGGCCGATCGCCTTTGTCTCCAGCCTGTCGCCCGAGGGCGTGGCCAACCTGGCCCCTTTTTCTTACTTCAACGCGGCGGGCCACAAGCCCCTGGCGCTGATGTTTAGCATTAGCCTCAAGCCCGACGGCAGCGAAAAAGACACCTTGCGCAACGTGCGCCCCCCCAGCGAAGGGGGCACTGGTGAGTATGTGATTAACCTGGCCGTTGAGTCCTACGCCCACCAGGTGGCGGAATGTGCCGAGCCGCTGCCCTACGGCGAGTCAGAGTTTGACTTCGTGAATCTCTCGCCCGCCCCCAGCCGCGTTATTCAGCCGCCCCGCGTGGCCGAGTCGCCCGTGGCCTTTGAGTGCCGCACGCTGCAAATTGTGCCGGTGGGCGAATTTCACATCGTGATTGGTCAGGTGGTGCACCTATTTGTGCGCGACGATGTGCTGGGCGAAAACAACCGCATCGATGTGGATAAAGTAGGGGCGATCGGGCGGATGGCGGGCTATGAGTACTGCCGCACGGGCGATCGCTTTGAGATTCCCAACGGCTTTCCTAAGCAGCCCCAGGTCTAATGGGATGATGGATGAGCGATTAACCAGAAGGTGACCTATGAGCGATGTGAGTGAGCAAGAGTTGGGCCATTTGCGGCGGGCGATCGCGCTCTCCCAAAGCGCCCGCGAGGCCGGCAACCGCCCCTTTGGTGCGGTGCTAGCCGATGCTTCGGGCCGGGTGCTGGCCGAAGCCGAAAACAACCAGATCACCGAGCAAGACTGCACCGGCCATGCCGAAACCGTGCTGCTGCGGCAAATGGATAAAAGCCTCAGCCCAGACACCCTCAAAGACTGCACCCTCTACGCCAGTACTGAACCCTGCCCCATGTGCGCCGGGGCGATCTTTTGGAGTGGGGTGGGGCGGCTAGTGTATGCCTTGGGCAGCGATCGCCTCTACAGCCTGCAAGGTGAGTCACCCTTTCAGCTGCCCCTGGGTGCCCGCGAGGTGCTCAAGCACGGCAAGCGTTCAGTCGAAGTCGTTGGCCCGGTGCTCGCAGACGAAGCGCTGGCGGCCTTTGAGGAATTTTTCTAAAACGGTCTGCGATCGCCTTAGTGCAGCGGACGATATTTAGCTAACAGTTTCTCGTCTTTGGCCTAGTCAATGCGGGCGGTGACCTGCTTGGCTTTGTACCGGTGCGCACCGTTTTGACAGGCTGGCGGTAGACCCCAAGACAAACGGTGATCGCTTTGAAATTGCCAATGGCTTGCCCCAAGACTTCGGCGGGCTAAGGCAGTGATGGTTAGGCGATAGAGCACAATAGCCAATTTATATAGTTAATAATCCTCCTCTCAGGAGATTTTTAGGTTAAAAACCTTATGCTACGGTTAAGAGCACCTCAAAAAACAGATTTTATTGAGAATAAACAGCGAGGTTGCAGGCGCTTTAGGTTCCAAAAATTCGCAATAAGGCAATTAATCGAGATCCTCCTGATAATGTTACAGAAAGAAAGCTATAAGCCGCAGCCATCTACTGAAGATGTAAATTTATCCCTTCATATCTCTGCCAAAAAAACGATAAAACGTTTAATTATGGCGATTGCATTCTTGGGTCTAACCGGCGCTATTAGTGCTTATTTTTGGGTTTCCGAGTTCTCGTTTCCAAGCTCAGAATGGTTTTATGAACTCTTTAGCCTTGATGAAGAGTTGAATATACCTGCTTGGTATTCATCGTTCATGTTATTGTCTGCTTCGCTATTGTTAGCAGTAATTACTTCAATTAAAAAGACAGATAAGTATTTTAGCTATTGGAAGAGCCTCTCTTTAATATTTCTTTTTCTTAGCTTAGACGAAGCCTTCAGCTTTCACGAGATTTTGATTATTCCAGCGCTTAGAGAAGCATTTAATCTACTCCCAATATTTTTTCATACCTGGGTTATATTTGGAATTCCTGCGGTGGTGTTTTTTGGATTTAAATATCTAAGGTTTTTCTTGGATTTGCCCAGGCAAACTCGATATTTATTCTTGCTTGCCACAGCTCTATATCTAGGCGGAGCTTTAGGCATGGAAATGGTCAGTGGGCTTTTAAGAGTATATTTTGGTCAGTTTGGTGTAAGCACAACGATCGCTATAGTGATTGAAGAGCTTCTGGAAATGGCAGGGACTGCAACTTTTATCTATGCCTTGCTAATTTACCTTGGCAGTCTGAAAGAAGTTATTCATCTCAAGATTTACATGTCTCAAAGTTAGGGTTAAGGGTTAACCCTGGGAGCTTTTCCTGTGCTGCCCTAATCAGTAAACCCTAAAGTGAGCGAGAATTAGGGCAGGGGCGATCGCGCTACCTTAGCGGATGATGCTCAGCCAAAAGCTTTTCGACCTTGGCTTCGTCAATGCGGGCAGTGACCTGCTTGGCTTCGTGCAGGTCGCGCACCGTTTTAGAGAGGCTGGCGGTAGACCCCAAAGCAAACATGGTGCCCATGCCCATATAGCCTTTCACCCAGGCATCCACCGGCAGGCAAAAGATGCCCAGCGATAGGCTGCCAACCGACAGCAAAAAGGCTAGCCAGGTTTGCACGACCCAAGCTTGGCTATGGCTAGATGGCGGCTGCACAGAATTCATCGGCTGACTCCTTAAGGGTGTGAATAACTACGTCAACCCTAGGCGAGTCTTCCGTTACGTCATCTACAGCGGAGACACTTTTTGAAATGCCCTAGGGTACAGCAATATCGAGGGCCGTTCATGACTATTGCAGCAGTTGGTTTAGTTAGGCCACTTCGGCAGGCGGAATCCTCGGCCCTTTGGGGGCCGGACTTTGACCATACACTCGCCATCTCGCAGCTGAGGTAAAGAATTCTCTCAGAGTTCCCCGGCCCACCCCTATGTTGGCGACAATCAGAACCGTTGGGTCTACCAGGGCTGCGCGGCTCAGGGTGTTTCGGCAAACTCACGCTGACCACCGCCACCAAGGAGACTCACCCGATGAAACTGGCCTACTGGATGTATGCCGGCCCGGCGCACATTGGCACCCTGCGCATTGCGAGCTCGTTTAAGAACGTGCACGCCATTATGCACGCGCCGCTGGGGGATGACTATTTCAACGTTATGCGATCGATGCTAGAGCGGGAGCGCGACTTCACCCCCGTCACCGCCAGCATTGTCGATCGCAACGTCCTCGCGCGCGGCTCCCAAGAAAAGGTGGTCGATAATATCGTCCGCAAAGACAAAGAAGAGCGCCCCGACCTGATTGTGCTCACCCCCACCTGCACCTCCAGCATTCTGCAAGAGGATCTGGCCAACTTTGTGCAGCGGGCTAGCCTCGACTCTCAGGGCGATGTGCTGCTGGCGGATGTCAACCACTACCGGGTCAACGAGCTGCAAGCCGCCGATCGCACCCTCCAGCAAATCGTGCAGTTCTACACCGAAAAAGCCCGCAAGCAGGGCACCCTGCCCGAGGGCAAAACTGAGAAGCCCTCGGTGAATATCATTGGCATGACCACCCTGGGCTTTCACAACAACCACGACTGCCGCGAGCTACGCACCCTGATGGCCCAGCTCGGCATTGAGGTGAACCTGGTGATGCCCGAGGGCGCATTGGTCACGCAAATTAAAGACATGGGCCGGGCCTGGTTTAACCTGGTGCCCTACCGCGAAGTGGGGCCGCTGACGGCGGAATATCTCCAGACCGACCTGGGGATGCCCTATGTAGAGATCACCCCCATGGGCATTGTCGAGACCGCCCGCTGCATTCGCGCCATTCAAACGGTGCTAAACGAGCAGGGAGCCGAGGTGAATTACGATGCCCTGATCGACGAGCAGACCCGGTTTGTGTCGCAGGCGGCCTGGTTCTCGCGCTCGATCGACTGTCAGAACCTGACCGGCAAAAAGGCCGTGGTGTTTGGCGACAGCACCCACGCCGCCGCTATGGTCAAAATTCTCGCCCGCGAGATGGGCATTCATGTGGTGCTGGCGGGCACCTACTGCAAGTACGACGCTGAGTGGTTTGCCGCCGAGGTGGGCGAATACTGCGACGAGATTTTGGTCAGTGAGGACAATGGGGAAATTGGCGATCGCATTGCCCAGCTCGAACCCGCCGCCATCTTTGGCACTCAGATGGAGCGCCACGTGGGCAAGCGGCTCGACATTCCCTGCGGTGTGATTGCTGCCCCCATTCACATTCAAAACTTTCCGGTGGGCTATCGCCCATTCATGGGCTACGAGGGGGCCAACCAGATCGTTGATCTGGTCTACAACTCCTTCACCCTGGGCATGGAAGACCACCTGCTGGAGTTCTTTGGTGGCCACGACACCAAAGAGATTCTCACCAAAACCATGAGCGCCGATGCCGCTGTCGAGGCGGGCCTGGGCTGGAGCGCCGACGGCCTGGCCGAGCTGCAAAAAATCCCCGGCTTTGTGCGCGGCAAGGTGAAGCGCAACACCGAGAAGTATGCCCACGAGCAGGGGATCGGCAGCATCACCGCCGAGGTGCTCTACGCAGCGAAAGAGGCTGTGGGAGCGTAAAAAAACAGATTTGTAGGGGCGCAGCATGCTGCGCCCCTACAAACTGCCAAGACTAGCTGCCTTGGCAGCCAACCCAGGTGCCCTGATCTTCATAGACAAAGGGGGTACCGGTTTCGCAGAGCACTGAAATCGAGCTCTGGGGGCCGGGGATGGTCACCATGGAGACGGTGCCGCCGACGGGGCTAGGCACATCTGACAGTTCAGGCTCGGTCAGCGCCGACTCAGGGCCAACGGCGTCGCCGGGGTTGGGCACCTGGCAGCCCACCCAATCAAAGCCCATGTCGCTGAAGCCAAAGGGCACAAAGCCTTCCTGGTCGCAGGCCACCATTACCGCAGTCTCAGGGCCAGGCAGCCGGAGCTGCTTCACCATGCCGCCCGCTGGACTCTCGACATCACCGAAAAATACATCAATTGTGGCTCCAGGCTCTTCGGGCATGGGCGCTTCCGTTGAGGGCGCTTCTTCATTGGGATCCATAACTTCTACGGGGGTGGTGCAGCCGACGGCACCAACCAGGCAGAGTGCTGCCGCTGCGCCTAGGCGACCCCAGGCAGAGGCCGACAATTTAGCACCAGGTAGACGAGAAAAGGCCATAGCAAAACTACCTATTGAAAGAGCATTTTTCAGCATTGAGCATTATAAACACTCCTGCGACGGGTTGCTTAAGTTGCTAGAGATAGATTTTTGTCTAGATAGCCGCTTTTTTGGTCGAAAATCCCTATTGCCCCGGCGCGATGGTGCTTTGCTGAGCCCCTTGCTGACTGAACAGATCGGGGAAGGCATAAGCGGGGTGCGGTGATTGGCTACTGGGCGATCGCAAAGATTCATCATCGGCGGCAGCGCCCCAAAAATGGGGCGATATGATGGCAATACCGCGTTTTGTACAGCATTTAACCGATGACCCAGGTTAACCCTCAACCCCCAACCTCCTCAGGTAAAAGCAACACGGCTAAGTGGGTGGCGCTGGGCTGCGGCGGCTGTCTCGGCGTAACGGTGCTGGCCGGGCTGGCCCTGGCGTTTTTTATTAGCCGCACCATGCGGTTCGCCGTTGGCCCCGACCAGGGTTCAGCGGATAGCCAAGAGCTATTTACCTACGCCATCCCCGGCGAGAGCCAGACCATTTTTAACATGGGCATGTTTGGCATGCAGGTGATTCAGGTGGCGAATACCGACTCGCCGCCGTCGGTGCTGCTGACCATGGGCCAAATTCCCCCCTACCTCCAAGGAAACGACGCCCAGCAAACCTTTGTTGAGCAGTTTCAGGACAGCGTTACTACCCAGGGCAGCTATCAACTCACCGAGCAGCGGGTCGAAGAGCGCACCCTCTGCGACCAACCCGTATCGGTTGTGGTTCAGACCGGCAGCTTTGAAGACGGCGGCACTACCTATAATGCTGCCAGTCTGCTGACCTTTGTAGAGCACAACAACGATGCTCGCTTTGTGTGGGTGCTGGCCCACGGCGATGCGCCCCAAACCGCTGCCGACCAGGTGTTTGCTACCCTCGACTGCCGTTGAGAAGGCAGGTACAATGCGAAATCCGATTTGGTAAACCTCGATTCATAATCAGGAAGCCCTTAGGGGCGTGGCATGCTATGCCCCTACTTCACCTGCGTTACCCGCCAGCTCAGCTTGAGGTTGAGCCAGAAATTCCAGAAGGTGACGATCGCGATCGCCACCAAATTTGCCAGGTAGGGCCAGCGCTGGTCAAACACCAGGTTGTAGACCACATTCAACACCAGCACGTTGAGCACCAGCCCCGCCAGGCACACCAGGTTGAACTTGAGAAACCGCTTCAGCCGCGCCGACCAGCCCTTTTGCAGCATGCTGATGTCGGCAAAGGTCCAGGCGTCATTCCAAATAAAGTTGTTGAGAATCGCCACCTCAGCCGCCACAATTTTGCTGCGGGTGAGGGGTAGCCCCAGGGTGGTGTGCAGCAGGTAGAGAATCACCATGTCCACCACGACGCCGCTGAGGCCCACCAGGCCAAAGCGCACAAACCGCTGCATGGGGAAACGCTGGTGTAGCTGCGACAGCCGCCCCCCCAGCCGCAGCCGCAGCAGGTGGTGAATGTAGTCGATGTACTGCCGCCAGGTGACCTTGCTGGCCCCCTCCTGCCGCTCCTGAAAGACGTAGCCCACCTCGGCGATGGTGTCGATGGTGCCGCGCCCCAGCACTTCTAGCAAAATTTTGTAGCCCTTGGGGTTGAGCAGGGGGCCTGCGATCGCCTTCCGCCGTACCATAAAGTAGCCGCTCATCGGGTCGCTCACCCGACCCACCACCCGAGGCAGCAGCAGCAGCCCCACCGTCTGCGCCCCCCGCGACAGCACTCGCCGCGCCAGGCTCCACTCGCTGACGCCGCCGCCCTCGACGTGGCGACTGCCCACCGCCAGGTCAGCCCCCTGCTGAATCGCCTCCAACAGCCCGAGCAGTACCTCGGGGGGATGCTGCAAATCGGCGTCGATCACGCCTAAAATGCGCCCTTTGGCGATCTGCCAGCCGCGAATCACCGCCGAAGACAGGCCTCGCTCCGCCTGTCGCCGCAGCACTCGCACCTGGGGATAGGTTGCCTGCAATTCTAGAGCCCTGTTCCAGGTGAGGTCAGGGCTGTCGTCGTCCACCACAATTAGCTCGTAGTCCTGGGGAATCGCGCTGTCGAGCAGGGTAATCAGGCGTTCCACCAGGGGGCCAATGTTCTGGCCTTCGTTATAGGTGGGGATAGCTAGGGATAACGTCAGGGTCTGTAGCGCCACCCCGTCATCCCCAGCTGGAGCTGGCAAGGGTTCAATCTGCAAGGGGCCGCTGGGGCAAGACTCAAGCTTTTGCAACTGGGAGGGGGGAATCATGGCACCGGCGCAACATACCAAGCATTCCGGTAGCCCGAGCCCTAGAGCGCGCTTTAAAAACTAGCGCCAATGCCTGAACCTAGCCGAAATTTTACACAGGCAACCATCCTACAGCAGTCAATCCCCCAACGTAAATGACTGGGTGTCCCAGCAAAAACCGTGCTATGGGGTTTTCACAGTTGCCAATCCTGTGCTAGCCAGCGGCTGTAAAACCCTAAACCCCTTGCCCTGCACCGAATCCTTCACAGCCCGCTAAACCTCAGCCCAGAGAATGTGCCTGGGGGTAGAGAGGGGCTGAGATTAGGTTTCGTACTATACAGTTCAATCTGTTGTGAGTTGTCAGCGACTCTATTCCGTCGCTTCCTTACCGATGGATTTTCCCCTACCTAAGGACTTCAGGAACGCTATGAAACGCCCTATGACGCTCTCAAAAGAATTTTTTAGCCGCCGCTTTCGCGCGATCGCCCTAGCTTGCCTGGTTGGTCTAATGAGCTGGCTAACGCTGGCTACCCAGCCCGCTGTCGCCGCTAATGACAAGGGCACTGCGACCCCACCCGTAGACCAAACTTTGACCGCAGAACCCCGTGACCAGGCCTACGAAGAGGCTGTAGACGTGATCGATAACCCCAACGGTGTGCAAAAGACCTACGAGGAAAACCTCAAGCAGTACCGTCAGGAAAATCCCGATCAAAAGAATCTGGTTGAAGACGCCAAAGACCTGGTCAACAAAGTCACAGGCGGCAAATAAACCCGCTGCCTACTATCTAATGCATCAACCGCGCTAGGGCTGCTCGATTTCGGTCACTACGCCAGCTTCTATGGGGCGATTGGTGGTTTGAATCGAGCAGTTGGTTGGCGAGCTTTGGCTCTGCAATACTCGAGTCGTTTGCTCACCGCGAATGTTGACGTAGGTTGTCGCCCCAGAGCCCGTTTCCATGCGGGCCGGGGTGTCGAGCCAGGTGAGGTTGTCGAGGCGATCGTGCACCCGCAGCTTGAGTTCGCCGTTTTGGCGGTAGACACGGGCCGTCGTGCGGTTGGTGCCGTTGCAAACCATAACGGTGGTTACGGGTGAGTCAACCCCAGGCCCAGGCTGATCTAAAACGGTGACGTAGGGGGCGTATACCCAACCCTCAATCGGGCCGGTGACAATGTAAAGCCAGTCCCCCTGGGTTTGAATAATCTTGGCCTGGGCACCCCTGGGTATGGTGCCGCGAATGCTGCTATTGAGACCGGGGCCAGAGCGCACGTTGAGACTGTCGATATTCACCTCGGCGACCTGGGCGAAGGCCGCAGAAATGGATAGGCCAACGGCAGCAGCGGTCGAGAGCAGGGCAACGGCCAGGGTTTTAAGTTTCATAGTTCATCGAGTTTCATTGCAGAAAAGGGAGCCGCCGCCCTCTAGGCCGCGGCTGATGAAGCGAGGTTGATTAATCGCCTAAATCAATCTAGGTGATCAATCTAAAGAACCGATAAAGCTGTAGTTCTATATACCAAGGTTCGCTGCTCTAGGTTTCCAGAGGGCTGTTCGATTGGCCTGCGCGGCGCTAGTGGATATCAGACTCTGGAGCGCAGTGGTGCAGCGATCGCAGCCCTGCAGCCGTGCGAGCAATTCCTAGGCGCGATCGCCCCAACCTTTCTCCCTCAACTAAGCCTGACGAAACGCCCCCAGGTGGGCAATCTGCTCAGACTGCTGCTGAATTTGTACCGACAGCGAGTCACACACCAGCTCGCACAGCTCAAATACAAAGCCGTTGGCAATCTGGTAATAGACGCAGACCCCCTGCTGCTGGCGCTTAACAATGCCCGCCTGAGCCAAGATCTTGAGGTGCTTAGACACATTGGCCTGGCCTAGCCCCGTGGCTTCAATTATTTCAGTCACGTTCTTCTGCCCAGTTTTGAGGGCACAGACAATCTGCAACCGGCTCGACTCTGACAGTACCTTAAAAAAGTCGGCCACCAGCTGTAGTGTTTCTGGCGACAGCCGCACCAGTCGGCAGTCATCGTCGAGGGAAGTTACCTGCGAAGCCGTAGGAGCAAGAGCCATAGCGATAGACCAAGAAGCCGGGTAAAAAGGAATCGGGATTTTATTACTGATCAGTAGTATAACGACTTCGGCTTAAGATTAAGCCAGTTGCAACGCTAGTCTATTCCCCTTTCTAAATACGCTACCTGTACCGTCCCTTACCTACCCATCCGCTCGTTACCCTTTCACCCCGCTGGCTGTCTCTGTCGGCACAATGTAGCGCTGCAACAGCACAAACACCAAAATGGCGGGCAGCACCGACAAAATCGACCCCGCCGCAATCAGCCGCCAGTCGAGGGAAAAGCTGCCCGCCAGCCGGGCAACGCCCAGGGGTAGGGTATAGCGTTCGGGGCGATCGAGCAAAATCAGCGGCCAGAGAAATTCGCCCCAGGTGCCAATAAATACAAAGATGCCCAGCGTCACCAGGGCGGGGCGCGTGGCGGGCAGCATCACATTCCACCAGATGCCCAGGTCAGAGCAGCCATCCATGCGGGCGGCTTCTTCTAGCTCCTTAGGCACGCCCTGAAACGCCTGGCGCATGAGAAAAATGCCAAAGGCCGAGGCCAGATAGGGCAGCACCAGCCCCAGGTAGGTGTTCCGCAGCCCCAAGTTCACCGCCAGAATGTACAGCGGTATCATCACCACCTGAAACGGAATCATAATGGTGGCGACAATCAGCGCCAGCAGGGTATCGCGGCCCAAAAACGCCAGCCGCGCCAGGGGATAGGCCGCCAGCGAGCACAGCAGCAGGTTTGCCGCCACCGTCAGCACCGCTACCACGGTGCTGTTGAGAAAGTATTGGCCAAAGGGGTTTGACTGCCACACCTGCCGGTAGTTGGCCAGGGTGGGCTGCTGGGGTAAAAGCTGGGGCGGGTTGGCCAGCAGGTTCTCGGTCGAGCCTTTGAGGGAGGTGCTGAGCAGCCACAGCAGCGGAAAGACCATCACCAGGGCGATCGCCAGCAGCAGCACATAAATCCCCGCATTCCGCCAGTGGGGCCACTTAGCCAGGCCATTGAAAAAAGCCATTCCCCTACCCCAGACTCAGCTCTTGCAGCAGCCAGAACCCGGCAAAAGACTCGCTCTCGCGGCTGTCTTGGATGCCAATGAAGTGCACCTGCTTGGCTTTGGCCTTGGCGGCTTCAAAGGCCTGGGCCTCGGCCAGCAGCTTAGGGCCGGGTAGACCCGCCAAAACCCAGCTGTCGGAGGCTCCGGTTTCGAGAATAATTTGGGGAGCTTTGCTGGACTCTATTCGCCAGTAGGCCAGCTCTAGGCCCGACATCCAGGCGGCGAGGGCGGTGGCGCGGGGGGAGAAAATCAGCAGGCCGGGGATTGGAGTATCGGGGTCTAGATTCGCCATATCTAGGGGAAACGACTCCCCAAAGCCAATCTCCCAGTCGGGCAGATCGGCAAAGGCGGCGGCTTCGAGGGTGACAAAGGTCCACTTCTGCCCCAGCAGGGCGTCGGGCAGGGCCTGGGGGCTGGGGGGTGGGGCTGCCACCGAGGGCGATGGAGCGCTGGTGTAGCCTTCCATCTGGGGATACAGGGTTTGGTTGCGATCGCTCAACCACCGCTGCAACGCCACCGTGCGTCGGCTAGGCCGAGCCGGAATACCCGCATCGTCGCAGGCCCGCAAAATCATGTTTTGCATCTGGTAGCGAAAGTACCGAATGCGGCTGGGGGGCGCGATGCCCTGACTGGCCGCCTCAGCGATCGCCTCCTCGATCGCCCCCTTGAGCACAATTGAGTTGACCTCGCTGCTGGGCAAAAACTTGCTGTAGCGAAACAGCTTGTCAGCCTCCACTCCAGTGCCGACTAACCCTTCGCAGAGCAGCACTTCCCAGAGTTTTTTGCCGTTCTCATCCAGCACGGGCCGGGAGTAAAAGTCGAGTTCCCACACGGTGCCCATAGTGCCTAGGCCTCGCTGTCGTTGAGCATGCGGCTGACGTCGCCCAGGCGATTTTCGGCGTCTTCAAACACGGCCTCAGACTCTTTGATCACCTCGCCGGGGTACTTCTCAAGCACCTTGGTCGAGAGCGAAATGCGGTTGCGCTCAGGGTCGAGGCCGACAACCACCGCCTTGATCGACTGGCCTACCTGCAGCACCGTGGGCAGCGACTCTACGTAGTTTTTGCTGATTTGCTTGATGTGCAGCAGGCCGCTGATGCCGTCGAACTCGACAAACGCGCCGAAGGGTTTGAGGCTGGCCACGGTGCCCTCGATCAGCTGGCCTAGCGCCAGGGTGCTCATCACCTGGCTGCGGGCGGCGAGGCGGGCCGACATCACCAGCTTGTTGGCAGCAGGGTTGACTTCGAGGAACCCCACGGTGAGGCGCTGGCCCACGGCGTCGGATAGATCTTCATAGGTGCGGCCCAGGTGCGATCGCGGCACAAACCCCCGCAGCCCTTCCACATCGACCGTCACACCGCCCTTGTTGTGGCCGGTGACTTTGACCTCCATCACGGCGCTCTCTTCAGCCTGCTGGGCCAGCTTATCCCACAGCTGTTTGAGCTGGAGTTTGCGAATCGACAGCAGCACCTGACCGTCGGCATCCTGGTCGCGAATCACCTGAAACGAGTATTCTGCGCCAGGTTCGAGCAAGCCCTCAAAGGAGGTGATGGCCCGCACCGCCGCCTCGCGAATGGGCATGAAGGCCGATGACTTGCCGCCAATGTCAATCGTGGCCCCATCGTTGGCTAGGGCAATTACGGTGCCCCGTACGGTGCTGCCCACCTGAAAATCGTAGTCGTGGGCCTCAAGGGCTTTGGCAAAATCTTCGGCGGAGAAAGTCAAGGCTGAGGCTCCTGGACAACAAACAGAATTTAACTAGCTTTCTACTATACAACGCCGTGCTGGGGCACCGCTGAGCCGCCGCCTCGGCATGGCAGGCCGAGACCCTCTACAATAATGCCAAGAGGATGATGTAGCCCCCAAGAATCGATGGCCAACGAGCAATTTAGCCTGTTTAACGCCGGTAGTGGTGCTAGCGAAGGCGCAACGGCAGATCCCAGCACCGTAGATTTTGATGCCATACCCACCGATGGCGCGGTGCCGATTCTCCCCGGCATTTACCCTGACCTAGAGACCCTGGGTACCCACTGTCGGGGCTGTCAGCGCTGCGATCTGGCCGTCACCCGCACCAATGTCGTGGTCAGCCGGGGCAGCCCGACTGCTCCCGTGCTAATCATCGGCGAGGGGCCAGGGCAGCAGGAGGATGAGCAAGGGCTTCCCTTTGTGGGCAAGTCAGGACAATTGCTGGAGAAAATTCTCGAATCGGTACGGTTTAACACCGAGACTGATGTGTACATTTGCAACATCGTCAAATGTCGCCCGCCCGAAAACCGCGTGCCCACCACCGCCGAAGTGACCGCCTGCAAAGGATATTTGCTGGAGCAAATTCGGCTGGTGGATCCTAAAATTATTCTGCTCACCGGGGCGACGGCCCTCAAGGCGCTGCTGGGGGTGAAGTTGGGCATCAGCAAAGTGCGGGGGCAGTGGATGGAGTGGGACGGTCGGCTGTGCATGCCGATTTTTCACCCGGCCTATCTGCTGCGCAACCCGTCGCGCGACAAGGGCAGCCCCAAGTGGCTGATGTGGCAAGACATTCAGGCGGTAAAGGCCAAGGTGGATGAGTTAACCGGCGGCTGATGACAATCTGGCCTGTCTAGAGCTGGCTGGTAGAGACACAGCAGTTAGATTCCTTACAAATCGTCGGTCGTCTACCGCTGCCAAAGAGCTTTGGTCAGAATGCTCTCTACTGTGCGATCGCCAGGCCAGAGGTCAGGGAGGCTCACTTCGGGATAGTCATTGCGCACCTGCTTGAGGGCACGTTGCCAGCTTTCTGCAAAGCTATCTTCGAGGAAGGACTCTAAGCTTGGGGATTGCTCTAAAAGATCTTGAAGCTGCTCCCGCTGTTCGTCGATAGTGTTTTCCCAGCCGCGATAGTTGTCAGGCAGAGGCACATAGATGCGTTTGAGCAGATGGGCTAGCAGAACCTTGAGGCGGGTTTTGATCTCCCGGCGATCGCGCGCGGCCAATCCTTCAATCTCCTCGATCAAGTGTCCTACGTCTAAATTCTCCAGATCGCCCGCTTTGAGCTGGGCTAGGGTCTCGGCATACCAACGGGCCAGGTCGCGATCGTACAGCTGAGATTGGGCAATGGCAGATTGTGCTGTCATGGGGGTGATCCTCTCCAGCCGTTAGCTTTCATCCTAGTTGATGAATGAATTGGACGATACTGGGGCGATCGGCCTCACCGACCCTCGGCAGCATTTTGCATAATCTCCGGCGTTTACCGGAGCATCCCCCAGTGCTCGGTACGGCTTTCTATACCCGGCAATCTGGGAATCTCTGACAGAATAGACGGGTGGCCGAAAAGTCTTTTGAGCATCCTTTGGCCTGCGGCTCAGACCTGGCAGACCACGCCCGCATATAACAAGGAGATTTCAATGGATACCAACAACCTTTTGCGCCAGTTGCTGATGATTGGCGTGGGCACCACCTCCCTGGTAGCCGAGCGGGTCAAGGTCGTGACCGAGGAGTGGGTGCGTGAGGGCAAGTTTAACCCCGAGCAGGCCCGCACCCTCATGGATGAGGTGATGGCTCAGCTCAACGAGGGCAATGGCGCGCTTGAAGATCAGTTTCAGCGGCTGTTTCGCAATACGCTGCAAGACCTAGGGGTGCCCCGCCAGGCGGAGATGGATGAGCTGCGCGGGCGGCTCGATCGCCTGGAGCGTCAGGTACGCGATCTAGAAAACCGCGCCTGGAAGTAGTCTGGTCTGTAGCACAGCCGCCGCTATAAACAGAAAAATAGCCGTAAAGTAGAACCAGGTTTGCTGGGGCAAAGCGGCAGTGCGAACGTTTCTAGAGTTTGTGGTAGGCACCATTGCGGCGCTGTTTCCGGTGGTAGACCCCATTGGTGCGGTGCCGATCTTTTTGGTGCTGACTACGGGGGTGCCCGCCTCGCTGCGCTATCGCTACGCTCTGAATATTGCCCGCAACGTGGTGCTGTTGCTGGTGGGCACCCTCCTAGTGGGGGGCAGCGTGCTGCGGTTTTTTGGGGTTTCTCTGGCGGTGGTGCGGATCGCGGGGGGCATTGTGGTCTTCCACGCGGCCTGGAAGGCGATGAACTCTGACCCCAAGCTCAGCGAGGTGGACAATCAGGATGCCGTCCACCGCATCGGTGAGCACAAAGATATCTCGTTTATGCCGATGACCATACCGCTGCTGGGGGGGCCAGGGGCGATCGCCGTCACTCTCGGCCTGGCCGCCCAGGCCGGGGGCGATCTGTCGGTACCTACGGCGATGAATCTACTGGCGATCGCCACCGCCATTGGTCTGATTGGCATCGTGATTTACCTATCGCTGCGATCGTCTACGCTCTTGCTAAAAGTTCTGGGGGCCAGCGGCATTCAAGCCATGAGTCGGCTGCTGGGCCTGTTTGTCATGGCCATTGGGGTGCAGCTGATTTTGAACGGCTTAGCCGACTGGTTAGCCTCACTAAATCTATTAGTTCCCTGAGACCGATGGGCCGCAATGGGTGGCCTGGCAACCTGACAAACGGCGTCACCGCATCATAATTTTGCCTTAGACTTGGGGTGTTCCCTGAAAACACTGCCCTGGCTCTGCTGATTCGAACCTAGAGATTGGGTGCAGGCCAAATGCAGCGAGTCCTGGTCAGGTTGGCGTGCTAACCCATGACCGGCCAATTGTCTAGCCTTGGTCTGCGCAGTCCACAGCACTTCATCTAGTGGTGAACTTTCTGTTTGCCGCCAGCTGTTTCAGGGAATCCTTGACCCATGAGCTACCCTAGCTTCCACAGCTTTATTAAACTGCTGCGCAGTCTGCTCAAGCGCAGGCAACCCCTGCTGTTTGAAGAATCGATCTTTCTGGCCGATCTCTGCCTGGCCTACGGCACCATTGCCGGACTGGGCGATCGCGACAAAAAGACGCTTTTCCTGGCCGCCCACTTCAAAAATCTGGGGGCCATTTACCTCAACGACCAACACCTCCGGCAAGAATATCCCGACCACGGCCAGGCCATCTCTGAAATGGAAGTGCTGTTTAACGCCAGCGCCCAACTGGCCCGCGATGCCGGACTCAACGATGTCGCCGACGTGCTAGAGCAATACCACCTGCGGGCGATTCCTCAAAATCACCTGGCCCGCATTTTTCAGGTGCTCAACGCCTGGGTGTCGTGCCGCCAGCGCAAAGGCTGGCGCAGCTCCATGAGCGATAAAGAGGCGCTGATTATTCTCAAGCAGCGGGCCGAGATGAAGTGGTCTGACCCCAAGGTGGTGTTTCACTTTATCGAACATCTCTGCCGCTATTCGTCGCGGCCCGAGCGGCGTCAGGCCTGCACCATTACCGGGTTTGAGGTGCCGCCCGAAGCGCCCGAGGTGCGAGACTACAGCTTTGACACCCTAGAAGACCAATTCCAGGAAGTCGAAACAGTAGGGTAATCGCAGCCATCCTAGGCTGTGACCTGGGGCCAGCCGTTCCCCCAAGAGGTTGGGAAGGCGATTGAGGGATAGTCAGAGCTAGCCGCAAGGGGCTACAGTTGGGAAAGCGCAGGATGGCTTCTCTGAGCCGGTCTCTGACCATCGCCGCTGCATTTTAGCGGTTGCGGGCCGCCGGTCTGGTGACGGTTGATTGACACCTGCTCTCACCGCAGTCTGACCACACGATTTAGTTTGTTGAGCAATAGCTACCAGGGGTCTGTTATGGCTAACGACGCAATAGATATGGATCTGTCCTATTCCACCCCGCCCTCTGAGGATGGGCTAGACATTGTGTCCTACGTGGACACCATTGAGGCGGTGCTGGCTTCCCTCGACCAGGGGGATGGGGCCATGGTCAATCAGACCGATGGGGGGCACCTGTGGCGCTTTAAGTACGGCAGTGTCGAGGTGTATGCCCAGCTCACTGGCGAAACCGAGACCGACACCCTGACGGTGTGGTCGCCCGTGCTAGTGCTGCCCGCCAAAGACGAGCCCCGGCTGATGAAGCTACTGCTGGAGAAAAACTGCAACGAAACCCTCGAAGCCCGCTTTGGTATCTCCGGCAATCAGGTGCTGGTGATTTCGAGCCGCATTCTGAAGGATATTTCTCCGGCTGAGATCTCGCGACTGATGACCATTGTGGCCACCATTGCCGACGACTCCGACGAGGCGCTATTGGCTGAATTTGGGATGGCGTAGGAAGAAGGGTTTTGGATATTAGGTATTAGGTTTAGGACTACCCCTGATACCTAAACCTGATACTTAATATCCTACGCCCTGGCTTCTTCAATCACCGACTTAGCGATCGAAGATAGCTGCAACCCCGGCGGGTACTGGCCTTCTTCTTTAATGCGCTGAATCATGGCCGGGGAGACGCGCAGGCCTAGGCGATCGGCGATCGCCCGCACTACATCGCCGCGATCGATGGTGCCCGCGACGGCATCGGCGGGGGTCAGCACCGTGAGCCTAGGGAGTTGCAGGGATTCGAGCTGGTCGATGGCCTCGGTTAGCGGTGTGCCTTCCCGTACCGACGGAATCTC
Organism: Leptolyngbya sp. CCNP1308; assembly: GCF_034932455.1. Classification (NCBI taxonomy): domain Bacteria; kingdom Bacillati; phylum Cyanobacteriota; class Cyanophyceae; order Leptolyngbyales; family Leptolyngbyaceae; genus Leptolyngbya; species Leptolyngbya sp. CCNP1308. The sequence goes on from NZ_JAYGIH010000072.1 coordinate 341,179, forward strand.
CAGCAGCGGTTTGGCGATGTGGCTGAGGGGCAGCGTTTCCCACTGACTGCGCTCGATCGCCCGCATGTCGTCAACGCTGACCAGGCCTCGGTAGCGCCCGTCGGAGGCGGCGAAGTAGGCGGGGGCGCGGTTTTCTTCCAGCAGGTAGGTATCGGCAAACTGTCGCAGCGACATGTCGGCATCGACTACCTTAAAGTCGCGGGCCATAGCATCCACGGCGGACAGAGCCAGCATCGCCTCTTGCAGGTTGGTCACCTGGTTATAGGCGGCGGCGTTGCGTAGGGCAAACCAGCCAATGGCGGCGATCCAAAATCCTGAGAACGCCTGGTAGGCCAGGGCCATTACCAGGCCAAAGGTAATCGCCAGCCAGCCCAGGAGCTGGCCTGAGCGGGCCGCCCAGCGAATGCCTTTGATGCGGTTGTTGGTGACTTTCCACACCACGGCTTTGAGCACCTGGCCTCCGTCTAGGGGCAGGCCAGGAATCATGTTGAACAGCGTAAGAACCAGGTTGATCTGGGCGACGCTGCCGGTAATTACCGCCACTGGCGTCGGCAGGGTTGGAATTAGGGAGACGGCAGTGAGCAGCAAAAACAGCCCAAAGCTGACCAGGGGGCCTGCGATCGCCACCTTGAGCGCATTCTCTGGCGTCTTCGACTCTTTGTCGATGGAGGCGATGCCGCCAAACAAAAACAGCGTGATCGAGTTGACCGCAATGCCCTGGGTTTTGGCGGCAATGCTGTGGCCTAACTCGTGCAGCAGCACCGAGGCGAACAGCAGCAGCGCCAGGGCAAACCCCATCACCCAGGCCAAATTGCCCCAGGCCGAGTGCCAGCTGGGCTCTAGCCCGTAGGACACAGTCACCAGCAGTAAAATAATGAACCAGGAGCTATCGACAAACAGGGGAATTCCTAAAATAGCCCCAACGCGCCAGCTGGATTGCATTGCCTAGCTCCTATGAATGCTGTCAAATACCAGCCCAGCCCCGATGGTGTCTAGCAGCACTAGAGCCCTCAGGTCTGGGAGGTATGGCTTTATTCTATCAATCGGCCCATAAAGTCGCCGGGCGGCGGTCGTTGGCGGCAGCTAGAGCAAGCCAGCGTTGCCCAAACCTAAAATCATGCCAGCGCCGAGAATGTGGCCAAAGCTGGCGATCGCTAGCAGCTCGGGCAGACCAAAGCCCTCAAACACCATGGGCAGGCCCACGGGCAGTGCTGGCCCGACCCCAGGCTTGCGGATGGCGTACTTGCCAATGGCCAGCACAAACAGGTTGCAGGTGATCATAATCAGCGCCACTTTGTATGACCACTCGGGAGTGGTGGGCACGGTGTAGGCGGCAAGCAGGGTAGAAAACAGCAATGTTATTTCTCCGCTAGAGGTCTAAAATTGGGTCTTGAGAAACAGAATTTAACGGCGATCGCTTAACGCTTAGCTAGATGCGGCCCTAGCATGGGCATTTAGGCCTAGTTGGATTATAAAAATCCGGCGACACCCCCTCAGCGAAATGTTCAATAGAGTTAACATGCGGGTCAAGATTTGTGGCATTACCCAGGCAGAGCAGGCGATCGCGATCGCCCGCCACGGTGCCACCCACCTCGGCTTTATTTGCGTGCCCCAGTCGCCCCGCTACCTGACTCCCGATGCGATCGCCAAAATCACCCAGGCGCTCGATGCGGCTGGAGTGGTGACTAAAACTGTGGGAGTCTTTGCCGATGCCTCGCTGGCTGAGATGGCTGCCATTGCCCGTCAGGCCAACCTCAGCCACATTCAGCTCCACGGGCAAGAAACCCTGGAGCAATGTCAGCGGCTCCTCGCTGAGCTGCCTGGTATTTTCCTGATCAAAGCTATTCGTGTACGCACCGCCGCAGATTTAGTACGGGCCGAAACCTATGCCCCCTACGTCGATGCCCTGCTGCTCGATGCCTACCATCCCGATCAGCTTGGCGGCACGGGGCTAACGCTAGATTGGGATGCCCTGGTGTCGTTTCGACCTACCTGCCCCTGGATGCTGGCCGGTGGGCTCACTCCTGAGAATATCCCTACGGCCCTTGCAACCCTCAACCCCGACGGCATCGACCTCTCCAGCGGCGTCGAACACCAGCCCGGCGTGAAGGATTTGGCGTTGATTCAGCAGCTGTTTGAACAATTGCAGCCCTGGTTGCATTCTGCTGTGTAACGCCTGGCGTTTCCGTAAAGTCAATTTTGATCAGTTTTGGGTGTCAGCTGTGAGGTATCTAAAAATGAGGGGCTGATGGCTGCGATCGCCAGATTCTTGCTCTCTACTTCGTGGTGGGTAGTGTCTTTCGTCAGCACCTCGATCGCATCGGGTTGGTAGGCAGCTACGTCAAACCAAAAGGTGGTGCCGACCCCGACTTCGCTGACCAGGTGTACCTGGCTGGTGTGCTTTTCGATGATGTTTTTGACAATCGAGAGGCCCAGGCCGGTGCCTTCTAGGGTGTGAACGCGGTTTTCGACCCGGAAGAAGCGATCGAAAATGGCCTGCTGGTCTTCGGGGGCGATGCCAATGCCGGTGTCGGAGATTTCAACCCGAATATAGCCCCCGTCGTTAGGGTCATCGCCAGGGGGCACAATCTGGTGGGCTCGCAGCATCACCTGGCCGCCGGGTTCGGTAAACTTGAGGGCATTGCCCACCAGGTTGCTAAACACTTGCAGCAGCAGATCGTAGTTGCCCATGGCCGGGGGCAGGTTGGGTTCGACATCCTGCAAAAGCTCGATCTGCTTATCGCGGGCATTGAGCCGGTGGGTGCGCAGGGTCTGCTCAATGGGTTGAATGATATCCACCGCTTCGAGCTGGTACTGGCGGCTCGACTCTAGGCGCGACAGGTCAAGCACATCGTTGACCAGGCGGGTGAGGCGATCGGTTTCGTGGTTGGCGGTTTCGAGAAATTCTTTGCGCTCGCCGTCGCTGAGGTCTTCGCCGTACTCGTGCAGGGTTTCGATGAACGACTTGATATTAAACAGCGGCGTGCGCAGCTCGTGGGAGACATTGCTGATGAACTGGGCCTTGGCTTCGTTGAGGGCCACCTCGCGGGTGATATCCTGCACGGTGATGGCCAGACCTTTGACGTTTTCTTTGGCTTGGTCAAGCACGGTGTTGAGCAAAATCCGCAGGGTGCGATTGCTAGGCTCGGTGATGGGCACCCGAAACTCCATCGCCTCTGAGTCGCCCTTGACGGCCTGAAACAGGGGCCGGGTGAGCTGCACCCGCACCGGAGCGGGGAAGTGCTCTAGAATGTTGCGCCCGTCCAAAATCTGGTCGTCCCAGCCGAAGATGCGGCGGGCGGTGGGGTTGACCAGCACAGCGTGCATATCGCTGTCCAGCAAAATGGCTCCGTCGGCGATGGTAGAAACCAGGGTTTCGAGCTTGGCTTTTTCAGCGGTGAGCTCTTCGATATTTTGCTCTTCGTAGCTTTCCAGACGCTCGGCCATGTCGTTAAAGCTGTAGATCAGCTCGCCCAGTTCGCCGCCGAGGGGTAGATCGATGCGCTGCCTGAAATTGCCGTCGGCAATGTTTTTGACCCCCACCGAGAGTTCTTTGATGGGCTGGGTAATGGTCAGGGCGTTAAACACGGCCCCCAAAATCACCATCACCCAGATCGAGACAAACACCGCAATGGTGACATCCCGGGTCAGGTGCGACGAGGCCACCACCGTAGGGTTGGGGTTAATGCCCATGGCCAGCACCCCCAGGTGGTTGCCGTTGTAGTTGAGGGGCACAAACACATCGGTGACTTCACCCGCCGGGGTGAGATGCTGACGCACTAGGGGGCGATCGGTGTTTTGGGCGTAGCCCTCGGGCAGCTGCATGCGCCGCCTGAGGGTGAGGGAGTTTTGTACCGACGCTTCAGAGAAGGGAATGCCAAAGAATATATCGCCATTCTCATCGGCGTAGAGCATGTAGCGCACGCTAGAGGTGCTCTGGTAAAAGCTGTAGGAAAAGCGGGCCAGTTCGGTGCGATCGGCTTCATTAACTAGGGGTGCGACGTTGGCCGCTAGCAGCAGCCCCAAGTCACGGGCAAAGCGGGTGTCGTTGAGGCGGGCATCCATCTGGATGGTGTTGACGGCCCAAAAGGTGAGGGCGCTCGTAATCATTGACACCACCAGCGTGGCCCCGGCCATTAGCCGGGTCTGGAGGGTGAAATCGCCCCACCAGTGCAGGAAGATGTCGCGAATTTTAGCCAGGAGCCTGATCAACGGAACCTATGAAATGCGGGGTGCTAAATCAGCCTTTATTCTGGCATGTTCTTCCCATCTTCGCCCCGTCGCTTAGTTGTCGAACAGAGTTTCAAACTCGTGGCGCAGGCTGTCGTAGTTAACAATGCGGGCCACGATCAGGTTTTGATCGCCCTGGGCAACGGCAAACTGCTGTTTCCAGTGGCGCACGTCGTTTTCTTGGCTGAGCCAGAAGGCAACAATGGTGCTGACGATCGCATCCCAGTCCCAGTCGGGCTTGCGGTGCACGGCCTCGGTGGCGCTGATAAAGGCATCGAGGGTACAGCAGTAGCTGCCGAGGTAGGCCTGGCTGCGATCGCGCCGTGCCTCCACCCGCTGCTGGTGGTTGAAAAATTGCAGCACCGGGGCAATACCAATGATGTCAAAGCTATAGCTCATGGCTGGTAAGGGTGAAGCAAGTTAGCCAACAGTGTAGACAGTTTCCCCAGAAGAGTTGTTCGTCCGCAACGGTTTTTGACGATTTTCACAAGGTAGACGAGTCGCTACCATAGAAGGCACCGCCGTCAGTTAGAGATCGCCCCCTTCCACTGGAGCATCCTATGACCACCCTGGATTTGCCGCTTGAAATCAATCTTGAGGCTGTTCACTTTACCGATGAGCAGTTTTACCAACTCTGCATCCATAACCCGGAGATGGCGATCGAGCAAAATGCCCAAGGAGTGTTGATCGTTATGCCCCCCGTTGGCGGTGAGAGCGGCAATCAAGAGATGGAGTTAGGGATTGACTTAGCGTTGTAAAACCGACAAGCCAAACTCGGCAAAGTCTTTAGCTCGTCCACTGTTTTTCAGCTGCCCATTGGCAGCAAGCGATGGTCAAAGACCGGCCCGAAGGGCCATCGCCCGATGCTGCCTGGGTAGAACTATCCCGTTGGGAAGCGCTGACCCTAGAGCAGCGGCGCAGGTTTCCCCCCATTGCGCCTGATTTTGTCATGGAGGTGCGTTCAAGCAGCGATAGTCTGACTACCCTGCGTGAGAAGATGCGGGAATATATGGCCAGTGGTGTTCGCCTGGGCTGGCTGATGAATCCTCAGGATCAGCAGGTGGAAATTTATCGATCTGGGCAGGGGGCGGAGGTGCGATCGCTGCCTACCCAGCTTGCTGGAGAATCTGTGCTACCGGGCTTCGTTTTAGATGTTCCCCCTTTTGCTTAGCCGTGAGGATATTGCAGCGCAGCCAATCTTTATAACATTGGTGTGCGGAACTCTGTAAGTGATGGGCATCACAGTTCGCAAAACCCTTGAGGGCTGCTAACCCTTGGCCAATCTGCCATAAAGATGCGGAGAAAAGGATGACCGATCGCTTCATCTAAGGCATTCTAAGTACAGACAAGACGGATCTCGCGCAATTTATAGCTAACTCCCTATACTAAGCAGCCCCCGGTGCCTCGGCACTGGGGGTTATTTAATGGCAAAGCCCCAGAATGCTTTAAGCACCCTGGGGCTTTGGTTTAGGCGGCGATTCGCGCAGCGTAAAGCCTGCGGCATCCCAGAAACGGAAACTCGAAGCGAGCATCCGTCCCGGAATCGCCTAGGTGCCCACAGTCCAGGAGTTGATGTAGATCTCTTGCTCGGGGGTCAGGCTATCGACTTCGATGCCCATGGCGACTAGCTTCAGCCGAGCAATCTCCTTGTCCACCGCTTCGGGGATGGAGTGCAGGCCGGGCTCAAGGGAACCCTTATTTTTCACTAGATATTCGCAGGCCATAGCTTGGTTGGCAAAGCTCATATCCATAACCGCGCTGGGGTGGCCCTCGGCGGCGGCCAGGTTGACCAGGCGACCTTCGCCCAGCACAATTACCGACTTGCCGTTGGTGAGCATGTACTGCTGGGTGAAGTTGCGCACCTGCTTGACTTCGCTGGCCATAGAAGCGAGGGATTCGAGGTCGATTTCGATATCGAAGTGGCCGGAGTTGCAGACCATCGCGCCGTCTTTCATGGCCTCGAAGTGCTCGCGGCGAATAACGTGCTTGTTGCCGGTCACGGTGATGAACAGGTCGCCCACGGTGGCAGCCTCGGCCATGGGCATCACCCGGAAGCCATCCATCACGGCTTCAATGGCGCGCACTGGGTCAATCTCGGTGACGATAACGTTGGCCCCCATACCTTTGGCTCGCATGGCGGTACCCTTGCCGCACCAGCCGTAGCCAGCCACAACGACAGTTTTACCCGCCAGCAGCACGTTGGTGGCGCGAATAATGCCGTCGAGGGTCGATTGGCCGGTGCCGTAGCGGTTGTCGAAAAAGTGCTTGGTGTCGGCGTCGTTGACGTTCATGGCGGGGAAGCTGAGCACCCCGTCTTTAAACATAGCCTTGAGCCGCACGATGCCGGTGGTAGTTTCTTCGGTGGTGCCGATGATCTCAGACAGCTGGGCCTGGCGATTCTGCACCAAGGTGGCAACCACGTCGCTGCCATCGTCAATGATGATGTTGGGGCGGTGGTCGAGAGCGGTTTCAACATGACGTAGGTAGGTGGCGCTATCTTCACCGCGCATGGCGAAAACGGGAATGCCGTAGTCGACGACCAGGCTGGCGGCCACATCATCTTGAGTCGAGAGGGGGTTGCTGGCAATCAGCACGGCATCGGCACCGCCGTTTTTAAGGGCGATCGCCAAGTGGGCAGTCTCGGTGGTGACGTGACAACAGGCCGAAATTCGAATACCCGCCAGGGGCTTCTCTTGGGCAAAACGGTCTTGAATCTGGCGCAGCACGGGCATCTCGCGCCCAGCCCACTCAATCCGTTGTTTGCCCTGGGTGGCCAGGGAAATATCTTTAACGTCGTACTTAAATTGAAGAGATGTGGTCATAGCTTGGGTATCAACCGTAGTAAATCGTCTCTGTGCTAACTGCCAGCGTTCTTAGCTTAACGGAATTTTATGCGGGGTACTGCCCCGATATTTCATGCCGGGTACTGCCCCGATCGCACCTCTTCACAAAATTGCTGGGCTGCCTCCACCGCCTGCTGCCTAAGGTTGGCGTAGACCTTGGCAAAGGGCGGCTGCCAGGCCGACAGCCCCAGCACATCGGCGGTGACTAGCACCTGGCCATCGCAGTGCAACCCCGCCCCAATGCCAATGGTGGGAATGCTCAGTGCCTTAGTAATGTCGCGGGCCAGTTCGGCGGGAATGTGCTCTAGCACAATGGAAAACGCCCCCGCCCGCTCTAGCGCTTTGGCCTCAGCAAGGATGCGATCGCCCTCTGCTGCCGTTTTTCCCTGCTTGCGAAAGCCGCCCAACTGATTCACCGACTGTGGCGTTAGCCCCACATGACCCATCACGGGTATGCCCCACTGCACCAGGCGCTCTACGATGGCGATCGCGGCCTCGTGCCCTCCCTCCAGCTTTACCGCCTGGGCTCCGGCTTTGAGCATGTGCCCCGCCGTCCGCACGGCATCTTCTACACTGGCTTGATAGCTCAGAAAGGGCAAATCTACAACTAACAGGGCATTTTTAACCCCCCGCCGCACGGCTTTGGCGCAGATCAGCATGTCTTCTAGGGTCAGAGGCAGTGTGGTGTCGTAGCCCAGGGCCACCATGGCGAGGGAATCGCCCACCAGCACAATGTCGGCCCCTGCCGCATCGACAATCTGCCCCGACATCACATCCCAGGCGGTGAGCACAGCAATGGGCTGGGCCGGTTGGCCCGTCTGCTTCCACCGCAAAATTTGATCAACGCTAACGGCCATGGCTGCGCCTGAAAAGGGAATATGGTTGCCAGGATAACAAACCCTGATTCGGCTATCCCTCCACGCTGCCGCACCTTTGGGGAACACAACTCGCTAGAATCAGGTAAACCCGTACAAAGTGGCTTATCACGATGATCCCAACCGTTATTGAGCAATCCGGGCGTGGCGAGCGCGCGTTTGATATTTATTCCCGGCTTTTACGGGAGCGTATTATCTTCCTCGGCCAAGAGGTTACCGCCGATTCGGCCAACCTAATTGTGGCCCAGATGCTATTTCTCGAAGCCGAAGACCCCGATAAAGACATCTATCTCTACATCAACTCCCCCGGTGGGTCGGTGTCGGCGGGCCTGGGCATCTACGACACCATGAACCACATTCGGCCCCAGATCTGCACCATCTGCGTGGGGCTGGCCGCCAGCATGGGGGCGTTTTTGCTCACTGCAGGCGAAAAGGGCAAGCGCATGAGTCTGCCCAACTCCCGGATCATGATTCACCAGCCCTTGGGCGGTGCCCAGGGTCAGGCCACCGATATTGAGATTCAGGCGAAGGAAATTCTTTACCTGAAGAAGCAGCTGAATGACGCGATCGCCAAGAACACCGGCCAGCCCATCGATAAGATCGCCCAAGACACCGAGCGCGACTTCTTTATGAGCCCCCAAGAGGCCATGGAATATGGCCTGATCGACCAGGTGATCGATCGCACCGCTGTCGGGTCTCGTCCACTGACGGTCATGTAGGCCAGGTCAACAGCCGATAACGTTAGCCCCCCAGAGATCTGGGGGGCTTTTTGCTCCCAAATTTAGGGTTGGGGGACGGGCGACTGGGTTTCGAGAAAGAGCAAAAACTCCAGCAGTTCGTCGTCGGTGAGGTCGTGGCGCGATCGCTTGCCGTAGGTCTTCTCTAAAAACTCGCGCCCCTGGGTGACACCCCAGCCCAGCCGCTGCAGCTCGACATCGGTCTGGGCAATGATGTCGGATAGATCGATCGCCGCTGGTTCTATGCCCATCTCTGTAAACTCGTTTGCCGGTGCTTCGAAGCTGTCTGGCAGTTCTTCCTGGGATGGCGTGAACACCTGGGGTAGGGGTGGAGTTGCCACGGCTACAGTCGATTGGTCAGGAGCCGCCACTTCCAATGCCTGCTCTGGGTCTAGATGGGGCGGCACGAGGGTCAATGGCGGCGGGGTAAGTTTTGGACGGGTGGGTTCAATGCTCTCGTCGCTGGGTTGCTCTGATGGGTCGTTGGCGAAGCCTCTTCTAGGAAGAATTGCGCTGGGCTCAAGGCTGGGAAGGGCTCTTTGCGGCTCGGGTATCGCCACTTCAGGTTCCTGAAGTGGGGCATGATTGAGCGACTGGGACAGTCTGGGCGACTCAGCCGCAGCAAGACTTAGGCGCTCTAGGGCGCGGGTGGTGGCCATATCTTCGGCCAACTCTAGGGCGGGGTTTGCCCCCAGCCCGCTCGCTAGAATCCGGCTGTCTACCCCCGCGCAGACCCGCACTACGTACTGCCCGTCGTGGATGGTGAGTAAATCCGAAGTCAGGCTGCCCTGGGGATACTGTTGTCGAAATTGCGTCAGCAGCGAACTTAGCACTCGGGCGGTCTCCCCTGCGGGTGGATGGTAACCGTACTATTCTAAGGAAGTGGGGCACGTTAGACTGAAGCCATTGCGCCGCTGGCCGGGTTTAACGCAGGCGAGGGAAGTTCCCTGAATAGTCTGCGACCGTGGGTCAGTGAGGCTGTGAGCCCGATGCTTTTCCCCTGAACTATTTTGATCGCTACTCTAGGCGGCTGAACTGAGCTAATGCTAGACCGACTACTCGAAATCTCTAATAACTTTGGGGTCGATACCCTGCTGCTGCTGCCGGTGCTGATTGCCCTGGAAGCGGTGCTGTCGGCCGACAATGCGATCGCCCTGGCGGCGATCGCCCAAGGTCTAGAGAGCGAAGCCATGCAGCGCCGGGCGCTCAACTTTGGGTTGCTGATCGCCTTTGTCTTGCGAGTCGGGCTGATCTTGACGGCGGGCTGGGTGCTTCAGTTCTGGCAGTTTGAGGTCATGGGGGCCGCCTACCTGCTGTGGCTGGTCTATAAGCACTTCACCGCCGAATCTGATGAAGCAGCCCATCACCACGGGCCTCGGTTTGCCACAGTGCTCCAGGCAATTCCGGTGATTGCCTTTACTGATCTGGCTTTTTCCCTCGACAGTGTGACCACGGCCCTGGCGCTGTCTAAGGATGTAGTAGTGATTTTGCTGGGCGGCACCATTGGCATTATTACCCTGCGGTTTATGGCGGGACTGTTCATCCGCTGGCTAGAAGAGTTTGAGCATTTAGAAGACGCGGGCTTTATCACGGTTGGCTTTGTGGGCGTCCGTCTGCTGGTGCGGGTGATTGACCCCACCCTGGTGCCCCCCGAGTGGGCGATGGTGCTGGTGATTGCCCTGGTGTTTGCCTGGGGCTTTTCAAAGCGCATCGAACAGACGGGCAGCTTTGAGCCAGACTCCCTTAGCCAGGGCAAGGTGCCCACTGTGGCTGAGCTAGAGGCTCAGAGTAGCCTTCCTGTAGAGGCAGCTTCCCAGCAGGAAGAGGCTACCCCGGCACTACCCCTTCAGCAAGATTAGCGGTCGAGTATTGCCTTCAGCAACAGCCAAAATCTATTAGAGATATGAGCACCAGTCGCTCCAGCCGCCGGGATAGAGCTTAGCTGGCGATCGCCCCGCCACGCTTTGGGCCAGCAGGTTGACGCAGGCCGTCACCCCAGAGCCGCAGTAGACGATCACCTCTTCGGCGTCGTTCAAGCTGGCCCAATGCTGGCTTAGCGCATTGGCGGGTTTCATCTGGCCGTGCTCGTCAGAGACATCTTGCCAAAAGTAGTTCACCGCGCCGGGAATGCTGCCCGCCACCGGGTCGATGGGTTCGACCTCACCCCGGTAGCGTTCGGGCGATCGCGAATCGATCAGCACCGCGCCCTCCTGACGGTGGCGCACCGTCTCAATATCGACAATCCAATCCCGGCGCGGTGCGGGTATAAAGCTGCCTGGGCGAGGGGCTGGGATCTCGGTACTGGTAGGATAGCCGCCCTGCACCCAGCCTGACCAACCGCCGTCAAGCACGGCTACATTGTCGTGGCCCAGGTAGCGCAGCAGCCACCAGAGGCGCGAGGCAAAGGCAAAGCGGCTATCGTCGTAGGCCACAATCAGGGTGGGCTCTGGGCCGTGTGACTGCACCCCCATCGCTGTGAGCCGCTGGCTAAAGGTGTCTAAATCGGGCAGCGGATGGCGACCCCCGTGGGATTGTACCGGACTAGATAGATCTTGGTTGAGGTCTAAGTACCAGGCCCCAGGAATGTGGCCAGCGGCATACTGCTGCGGCCCCTGGTTGGCGTCGACCAGGGCAAAACGGCAGTCGGCCACCACCACGTTGGGATCATCTAAGTGCTGGGTCAACCAATCAGCGGGTACCAGGTTGCGAGGGTAGGTCATAGGTTAGATAAACGGCTTTGAACGGGACACAGTCAGACCTAGCGGGGGATGGCGGTGCACCTAAAAAGTAGGGTATAAGATTGCTGAACTGACAACATCCATCGTCGTGAGGCCATCGTCGTGGGCCAACCGTTGGGGCATACGGGGGCAAATCGATTGCGATCAACCTTTTTAATCAGCAGATCCTATTCATCGAGGCGCTGTTATGACTATGGACCCTCAATCGAGTACTGAGATTAAATCAGCGACGGCCTGGGTGATGGCCCTCAGCATAGGGTTGATTCTTCTAGGTATTTTGGCCATTTTAATGCCGAGAATTGCCTCTGCGGTCTTCACCTCCGCCATTGGGTGGGTAGCGCTAATCAGCGGCATTTTGCAGGTTATTCAGGCGTTTCAGGCGCGGGCGATCAAGGCGCTGTGGTTAAGTCTAGGGGTGGGCCTGCTCTACGTCATGGCTGGGCTATATATTTTGCTTAACCTGGCAAAAGCGACGGCGGTGCTGACGTTGGCGTTTGGTCTGCTATTTATTGCCGAAGGCATTTTCACCATCATTATGGCGTTTACCTACCGGGCGGGGCGCAGCATGTCGTGGTTTGTGGCGATTAACGGCATTATTACGCTGATCTTGGGAATTTTGGTGATCAATCGCTGGCCGTTTAGATCCCTTTGGCTGATTGGTCTGTATGTCGGCGTTAGCCTGCTGTTTAGTGGGGCTTCACTGCTGGGGTCGGCCCTGGCCGCGCGTAAGGAACTGGCCTAGAGCCGCCTATGCTCAAAGACTACATTCTTTTTGCTCAGCACGGCTGGGCCGACACCAACCAGTCAATGCTGACCCTGGCCGGGCAGCTGGTGGGCGAACAGGGCCAAATTGTGGCCCCCTGCCTCAACTACGCCATGACCTGGCTGCGCATGACCCCGCTGATTGACGAGGTGGATGCTCTGGCCACGGCTACTCTGGCCCGGCAGCCCAGTTTAGGAGTGCGGATTGTGGGCCACTCTATGGGGGGCTTAATCTGGCTGGAGGTGCTCAATCGCCATCCAGACTGGTGGCCACGGGTGGAGTTTTTGGTGCTGGTGGGCTCTCCGGTGGGCGGGGCCGATCTGGGCCGCATTCTCGACCCGCTTCAGGTGGGGGTGGGCATTGCCGCTGACCTGGGGCGCGATCGCCGCCCCCTAGCTGCCCGCATTGCCGCCGCCATCAACACGCTCTCCATTGCGGGCGATGTGGATGGCGGCAGCGACGGCACCATTCCTGTGGAGAGTACGCGGGTGCCCAACGGTCAGTTTGTCTGCCTAGGGGGCATTAGCCATGCCGCGCTGCGCTGCCATCCCCGCGTGGTAGAACAGATTCAACAGTTTTGGGGCGGCAGCAGCCTAAGCCTGCCGCTGTTGCCCCATCCATTAGTAGATCAGCTGCGTCAGATACCGGGTATGACCGATGCCCACCAGCGCGACTTTGACCGGGCCACCCCCTGGCATACCTTTGCCGATGGCAGCAGCATTCGCCTGTGGCGCAGCCCCTTTGGCATTCACCACGTGTTTTTGGCCTCGGCGGCGGGCGACTGTCTGTACGCGGGCTACGTCGGCTGGCTGCACATTGGCGAGATGTGGCAGGGTCTAGAGGCGCTGCGGTCAGCGGTAAAGCTATCCCAGAGTCGATGAGTCTGGGGCGGGGCGATCGCCCGGCTGGCGGGTCGAGGTCAGCGGACTGGAGATCGAGAGGCCGTCTCCACTCACCAAGCCAGCGGTGACATCAACGCTGCTGGCGCGGTGATCTCGGTATTGCTCGACGGCGGTGTTGACCTGGTCTGCGATCGCCCAGGCGGCCTTAGAGGGCGGTGGCGACTGCTGCAAAATATTTAGCTGAAAACTGACCTGCTCAATCAGCAGGTTTTCATCGATAACGCTGAGCTGAGTGTCGATGTTGAAATCGACCTGATTTTTTAGCACCGCGCTCAAAGCCGCAGCAATTAGGTCAGCCCCAATATTGATGAGGGTCGGGGCATGACTTTTGACGTAAGCGGTAACGGTTTCACCGACTGCCTCGGTCATCGGTCGCTGCGCTAGGGCAGTGGCTAAGGTTTCGGCGATCGCCAGGTAAGCCGGGTCGATGGCAGCGGCGATCGCACCACTGACATCAAAGGTTTGCACGATTTGACTGATCAGGCCGAGGGCTTCTGAGCGGGTGAGGGGGCGCTGGTCAGCCATTGCCTCGCCCAGCAGCGGCATGACAGCGGTGACTATTGTTCTCAAGTCTTCTGGGGTGAGATTGGGCCTGTAACGCTGCACGTAGGCCGCGAGAATGCCCTGCGCTTGATGCTCCAGATGCTGCTGCCAGCGGTGGGCGGCTTTGGCCAGAGCGCTGGTGGCGCGATCGACGATGGCATTTTTGAGATCGTCAGGGGTGAGGCCATCGAGCACCTGGTGTGTCATGGCCTCGATTAAAACGGCAGGCTGCTCGGGCCGGTACAGCCGCAGCAGTGTGCTGAGAATGCCCTGCACCTGCTCAGGTGAGTTGGGCAAGCCATAGAGTCGCCCATAGGCGCTGAGGCCGCTAATCAAGGTTGCGATCGCCTCAGGGTCACGGGAAGCAGAGATCAAATCCTCAGGCGGCATCGTCAACCTCCTCGGGCAAGTAAAGGAAAAATCGATCTACTCCTGTATCGGGCACCCTCCCCAATCCTAATCGTAGATTGGCCTAGGCATCCTCACCTCTGCGGGGACGCTGCATTTGTGCTAGACGGCCTGCTCCATAGCCGGTGAAGTCTGGATTGGGACAGCCCAACCTGCTAAGGTTCAAGCCTATCGGGCATTTTTTCGTTTTTCGCTCTTCTATCTTCGTTCTTTATAGGTTGCCGTTATAGCCCCTCGGGGTGATCAGCCACGGGCCGTGGCGCTGGGTGCTCTGGTTGCCAATCAGCACCACCGTCAGCATATCGATGGGGGCCTCGAGCAATTCCCCCAGGGTAGTGCGGTAGATGGTTTCATCGGGACGATAGACTGACTTCACCACCGCTACCGGGGTATGGGGCGAGCGGTGGGCCATAAAAATGCGGTGGGCCGTGGCAATCTGCTCGGTGCGAGTTTTGGATTTGGGATTGTAAATTGCCACCACAAAGTCAGCCTGGGCAGCCGCCTCTAGCCGCTTCACAATCACGTCCCAGGGGGTGAGCAGGTCGCTGAGGCTAATGGCGCAGAAGTCGTGCATCAGCGGGGCACCGACCCGCGCCGCCGCCGCTTGAAGGGCTGAAATGCCGGGGAAGACCTCCACGGAGGGCGTTGCGCCATCCCAGCCGGTGCCCTGGAGCTGTTCTAGCACCAGCCCGGCCATGCCGTAGATGCCGCAGTCGCCCGACGAGACCACCGCTACGCTTAAGCCCCAGCGGGCCAGGTCAATGGCGCGATCGGCCCGCTGGCGCTCTTGGGTAATGGGCCAGGGTTCGACAATTTGCCCAGGGCGGCAGAGGGGGCGAATTTGGTCGATGTAGAGGCCGTAGCCAATTACCACATCGGCCTGGGAAATGGCCGCCTTTGCCGCCGGAGTGATCTGGTTCAGATCGCCGGGGCCGGTGCCCACCAGCGCCAGATGGCCGGGGTGGGGAATGTATTCGCGCTCGGCTTGGGCGATTGCCACGGTCACCGCCCCCGGCTGCCCCTCCATCCGCACTACCTGTTTAGTCACCCGCAGGCTGCCTTTAGCCGCCAAAACAGCGGCGGCTTCCGCCACGCTGGGGGTCTGCACCGCCTGTTCCACAACCGTGGACGGGTTGGGTACGGGGATCGCCTTGAGTTGCTCAGCGGTAAAGCAGCGCAGGGGCCAATGGTGTTCTGTGCAGAGGGCCACTAACCCCACTTCGTCGGCTTTGAGGTCGAGGCTGGCGATGCCTGCGATCGCCCCTTCAGCAAAGTGCCCGGCCCGGCAGACTCGGGCGATCGCGGCCTCAATCACCGCCTGGGGTGTGCCGCGCTCGCAGCCGATGCCCACCCACAGCACGCGGGGATGCCACTGGGCCTTGGGGAAGCTGCTGTCGCTGGCAAACCGCCGCTGAATTGGGCTAATCCACAGGCGAGCAGCGGGCTTACGAACCGCTTCAAACACCAAGGGATGGGGCGTTGGCAGGTGATCTTGCCAGAGGGTAGAGCCGCAGTCTTGCAGCACTTCGACGGGTTTATTGTGGGCCAGAGCCGCGCTCACCCCAGTCCAGTCGCCCTCACCCTTGCTCCAGCCCCAGGGCACCCCCAGCACATCGACCCCCGGTAGCCCGTGGGCTTGGGCTGATCCCGTGAGAATTGGATCGGCATTGAGCAGATGGGCAATCTGGCGGGTCAGATCGTCTGCACCCCCCCGGTGCCCGCCGCAGAGGCTAATTGCCTGGGTGCCGGTTTCGGCCACCACCACTACGGCAGGATCGGTGGTTTTGTCGGCCAGTAAGGGGGCAATCAGGCGTACCACCGCCCCGGTCGCCAGGGCAAAAATTAGACCGTCGTGGGCCGTCCACAGCTCAGCGAGGGCGTCTTTGAGGGGGCGATCGTAAACCTGAGCCTTGACATTTAAAGCTGCCGCGTCGGCAACGAGGCTAGAGGGCACCCACAGCTCGGCGGGGAGGCCGGTGACCAGTGGTATTAGGGCTTTGAGCCCGGCGGGGGTGACAGCGATCGCAGCAAAAGACGACAACAGGAGACCTCAAAGAACCCGGAGTACTCAATCTTAGAAGACATCATTGTCCCAAGGCGCTGCAAACTCCGAGTTGTCTATAACTCGGCTTAGTAGTAGTTGCCGACCTTGCGGTGGTGGATGGCGGTCTGGCCATCGGGGTCAGACACCTTGCCGTCGTGCACCGTGCAGTAGACAATCCAATGGTCGCTCACCTCCATGCGGGTGGTGACTTCGCACTCCAAATAGGCCAGGGCGTCGGCCAGCAGGGGCGAGCCATTGGTGGCGGGGCGGGTGCGCACGCCAGCGAAGCGATCGGCACCGGGGGCAAACCGCTTGAGAAAGTGCTTCATCAGGCCCAGGTGCTTGCCCTCTTCGAGAATGTTGAGCACGAAGCTGTCGCCCACCTGCATCAGCGACTCAATGGCGCGATCTTTGGCGACGGCTACCGTAAAGCCCATGGGCTGAAAGCTAGCCTGGGCGACCCAGGAAGCCAGCATAGCGCTGGAAACCTCACCCTTTTTAGCGGTAATGATGTATAGCCCGCTGCTGATACGGCCCAGGGCTTTCTCTAGGTCAACATCGAGAGATTTGAGCTTCTTCAGCTTGACGGCCTGGGCGAGGCCCTGGCCGAGGTCAGTCCCGGCCTCTTCGCACGACTGGTAGACCCCGCCGGTGGGGGTATCTTTAATGCGAATGGGGGCAAAGGCCTGGATCAGCTCCAAATCTTGAAACTTATTGGCCAGGGGATCCACCGGCTCGTCGTCGCCGCCGTAGGACTCGTATAGGCCGATGGTTTGCTTGCCGTGCACCGCCGCCAGTATGGTGCCCAGGGTGGCTTGGGTTTCTTGGGCACCGACTCCCGAGGCGGGCGGCATGCCCACCACTAGCCCTTTGGCCCGGCCCACCAGCTCTGTCACCTCCTGGGGATCGGCGGAGCGCATGTCCATCATTTCGACGGCGACGCCGGTTTTAGTAATGCCTCGGGCAATGGATTGCGAGATGCGATCGCTAAATCCGTAATCCGACACGTAGAATACCGCCACCAGGTCTTCGGCCTTAGCTTTCTCCTGGCTCCAGCGCTGGTAGCGCCCGGTGAGTTCTCCCACGTTGTAGCGCAGCAAGGGCCCGTGGCCCGTGGCCACCAGCTTCACCGGGGGCAGGGCATCCATGCGCTTCATGGCACCGAGTACCGATCGCGCGTTGGGGGCCATCAGGCACTCATAGTAAAAGCGAAAATCGGGGGAAATTAGCTCTAGATTTTCGTCGTAGGGGGCATCGCTGCAAAAGTGCAGACCAAAGGCGTCGCAGGTAAACAGCACGCCGGTTTTGTGGTCGTAGGTAAAGATGGTGTCGGGCCAGTGCAGGTTGGGGGCGCTGACAAACTCCAGGGTGTGGCCGTTGCCCAGCTCCAGGGTGTCGCCGTTTTTGACGATCAGCCGCTCAAAGGGGCGGTGCACCAGGTCTTCGAGGAAGGCGATCGCCACCTTAGCCCCCACCACCACCGCCTGGGGTGCCAGCTCTAGCACGTCACGCACTAGGCCACTGTGGTCGGGCTCGGTGTGGCTAATCACCAGATAGTCGATGGTTTTGGGGTCGATTTCGCCGGTTAGGGTTTGCAGGTACAGCTCCCGAAACTTGGCGTGGGAGGTGTCGACCAGGGCCACTTTCTCGCCGCGAACAATGAAAGAGTTGTAGGTGGTGCCGTTTTGCAGGCCAAACTCGATGTCGAAGCGATCGCGATCCCAATCCAAAGAGCGAATGGTAGTGGTGTCGTCAGCCACCCCTTCGACCTGAATGGTGAGGCGTTTTTGTGCCGGTGCCGCTACAACCATGGAGAACCTCCTGCAAAGTTTAGGGGCTGCTAACCCAGCGCGTAACGCTGGTGTTTAGCAACTAAAACGTTTCTTAACTATGTGTATTCTCGCTTAAAACCGAGAGGCTGGGGGTTAAAATCCCTTATCGCTTTAATTGCGATCGGTAACCATTGGCAATCGGTAAGGGCGATTTTGCTTACCCTAAAGTAACCCTACCAAGTCCTGGGCACCGTGCTACCCAAACAGGTTTAGCCCCAGGGGAATCGGTTGAGTCCTGGGCGGGATGCCCCAGGTGGCTAAGCCAGACGGCGGGCCAGCGCGGCGGACATTAGCTCGGTCAAAATATCCCCACTGAATCCATGCAAAATCCATGCAAATCCCTACTGGGGCTCTGGTGCTTGAGCCCACCGCCGATGGGTCAATGACGCTGTTTTCAGCAGATTTTGGCGAATGGTTCCACAGCCGCGAGGGGGCCTACGCCGAAGCCAACGCCACCTACGTCGAGGCCACCGACCTGGCAACGCTAGCCCGAGCCCCGAGCCTGACGGTGCTAGATGTTTGCTACGGCCTGGGCTACAACACCGCCGCCGCCCTGACGGCGATCGCCCAGATCAACCCCGCCTGCCAAGTGCAAGTGATGGCCCTAGAGATTGATCCCCGCGTGCCGCGCCAGGCTGTAGAGGCCGACTTAATTGGCGGATGGCCCGCGATCGTGCAGGACGCTCTGCGAGAGCTAGCCGCCACCGGCCAAGCCACGCGCCCTGGCCTCAATGCCACCCTGCTGTGGGGCGATGCCCGCCAGCTCATTCAAGCGGTTGAAGCGCTGGGGTTCCAGGCCGACGTAATTTTCTTTGACCCCTTTTCGCCGCCCCACTGCCCCGAACTGTGGACGGTGGAATTTATCGCGCGGGTTGCGGCCTGCCTGCATCCCCAGGGCAAGCTTGTCACCTATTCCTGCGCCGCCGCCGTGCGCACGGCCCTGCAGCTAGCGGGGCTCTCAGTTGGCCCGGTGAATGCTGTTGGTCGCCGCTGGCCGGGTACTCTGGCTCAGGTGAACCCTAGGGGCCTAGCCCCACTATCGCTGCAAGAGCAAGAGCATCTGCTGACTCGGGCGGCCATACCCTACCGCGATCCCACCCTGAACGACAGCGCCGCTGCCATTCGCCAGCGCCGTCAGCAGGAGCAGGCTGGGTCAGACCTAGTACCAACGTCGCGCTGGCGCAAGCGGTGGCTGCCCCCGCATGAAAAAAAATTGCCAGCTCGATAGGCTATATATTCCGAGACCCCGCTTCACGCTTAGTCGTCGCCATCCTTAAGGTTGTTGCTGTGCCCTACCGAAACCCTCTGCCGCCCCGTGTGCTTGTGGTCGATGACCACGCCCCCAGCCGCATGACCGCCGTAGCGCTGCTGTCGGTAGACGGCTATCAGGTAGAGCAGGCCCACTGCGGGCAGAGCGCCCTGAGCCGAATTTTTCAGCACCAGCCCGACCTGATCTTGCTGGATGTGATGCTGCCTGGTCTAGATGGCTTTGAGGTGTGTCGTCAGCTCAAAGAGAACGACGACACCCGGCTGATACCGGTGGTGTTTGTTACAGCGCTGGGCGATCGCGAGGCGCGCCTGCGGGGCATTGAAGCGGGCGGCGACGACTTCTTAACCAAGCCCTTCGACCAGCTCGAACTCTCGGCCCGAGTCAAGTCGCTGATTCACCAAAAGCGCCTTAACGAAGATCTCGACCATGCCGAAAAAGTTTTGTTCTCCATTGCCCGCACCATCGAGAGCCGCGACCCCAATACCGGAGATCACTGCGATCGCCTGGTTAGCCTCGGGCGCACCTTCGGCGAATACCTAGGGCTGTGCCCGACCCACATTCGCGATCTCGCCTGGGCGGGCTACCTGCACGACATTGGCAAGGTGGGCATTCCCGATGCAGTGCTGCTCAAAACCGGCCCCCTCACCGTGGCCGAGCGCACCATCATGGAGCAGCACGTGGCCATTGGCGAGACCATCTGCCGTCCGCTGCGCACCATGCAGGGGGTGCTGCCCATCATTCGCCATCACCACGAGCGCTGGAACGGCAGCGGCTACCCCGATGGCCTAGCCGGCACGGCGATTCCGCGACTGGCCCAGATTTTTCAGCTGATCGACATTTTCGATGCCCTCACCCACGATCGCCCCTACAAACCCGCCTTCTCGATTGCAGAATCGCTCCGCATTGTGCGCCAGGAGGTTGACCAGGGGTGGCGTGACCCAGCTCTAGTCGATCAGTTTGAGGCCTTCATTCGCACCCGCCGAGCCGCTGATACAGATCTCGATTTAGAGTTGGTCAGCCGCTCTGCCGAGCATCCCCAGCCCGTCAAGCAGCGGTATGCCTAACGGGCGATCGGTAAGCCCTACTGAACCAAAACTACGGGTTTCGACGCGCTATCCCTCACAAATCTTCAGTTATGTAGCGCGTTTGTCTTTTTTGGGAGACAAACCGCCCGTACATTAGTCTAAATATTCCTGATTACGCCACCTAAACTATGTTTGGGCTGCGATTCCCACCGGGATCGCTTCGCGAATCGCCAGGGTGTTGACTGCAAAGCCCCAGCAAACTGCTTTTGAAACTCAGATTCAGCTAGCTCGCCCCAGCTAAGCGCTATTCCAGGTTGCCAGAGTGTGGCTATTCCTAGCCTGACACTTGGTTTCTGGCCCAAACCGAGGCGAATATCGCCAAGACTTAGAGATGACTGTTGGACGCACGTTAGGGGATTTTACACACCGTGGATGCACCGCAGAAGCTAGCCTTTATTGTTCAATCTAATCGCCTGCAGGGGCTAATGTGGCAGGCATTGCTAAAGTCCCAAAAGCTGGCCGTCATTTTAGAACCGGCCAAGGGCGACCTGGCCGACTGCATTAATCAAATCGCCAGTGCCGGGCTAACGCTGCCCGATGTTATTGTGCTAGATGCCGAAGCCGCAGAACTCAACCCCTACGAGTTTTGCCGTTGGTGCCGTGCCACCTTTCCCTCCATGCAGATTTTTTTGACCCGCTGTCGTCAGCTTCACATCTCTGATACCGAGCGACGCTGGGCCAAACAGCAGGGAGCCACCGACTTTCTCTGCGGGTTTGACCGCGACACGTTAATGAGCGGTGCGACCGATAACGTCAAACGAATATTGACCAGTCTTGACTACCCGTTTCTCAACGAAAAGGCGCTGCTTACGGTGCTGCTGAATATTCGTCGGCAGTTGGGCACGACCCAGGCAGCCGTAGCCCCTGCCAGTCGCCCAGAGCGCACCAAAGGCGCTGGGTTATCCCTAGCCAATGTCCAGACATTGCCAGAGTCGTCGGCCAGCCCCGACGGCCAGCCGGTTGCCCCCGATCCCCTAAACGATGTTGACTGGGTAACTGCCGGGCTCCGGGCTCTGAGCAATGGGAGGGTTCGCAAGGCGGCTAAGGAGTCCTTTGCACCCCCACCGCCAGCGGTTAAGTCGAGCGCATTGCCTAAGCCTTTGCCTGCCGATGAGAAACTGGCTGACGGTACTGCTGTGCGTCGCTATCGGGGAGTGGTTTACTAGCGCTAGTTAGCTAGCTAATTTGACTGATGTCGCTAGCGGACAACCCGGCAGGAATTCAGTAAATTCCTGCCGGGTTGTCTGGCTTTTCTTAATCGCCCCAGCCCAGCTAGGCGTCGGCCTCAGGAGTAGAATCGGCTTTTTTGGCGGCAGATTTACTGGGCGATCGCCGGGTTGTAGTCTTAGTCGTTTTTGAGGCTGCGGCCTTCTTAGTGCCGGTAGACTTAGTGCCCGTAGACGACTTAGCTGTAGTGGTTTTGGTCGTTTTCTTGGTACCGCTCGTCTTGCTGGCTGCCGCCGTCTTGGTGGTGCGCGAGGTGGTCGATTTGCCCTTGCCGCCCTTGCCCTTTTTGGTCGAGGCCTTGGCGTTGATCCAGCTGAGAGCCTCCTCTAGGGTCACAGCATCGACCTCGATGCCTTCAGGTACCGAGGCATTGACCTTGCCATGCTTAACGTAGAGGCCGTAGGGGCCGTTAAACACCGCCACCTGTTCATTGTCGTCGGGGTGGGCACCCAGTTCCTTGAGGGGGTCAACTTTCTTGCGGCCGCGCCCGGCCTTGGGCTGGGCTAGCAGCTCTAGCGCGCGCTCTAGGGTAACGGTGAGCACGTCGTCGTCACCTTTGAGGGAGCGGTAGTCGCGGCCCTCTTTGCCCTGGTCGTGGACGATGTAGGGGCCAAAGCGGCCCTGCCCAGCCTTGATGGACTTGCCCGTTTCTGGGTGGGCACCCAGGTTACGGGGAAGCTGCAGCAGCCCCACCGCCATCTCTAGGGTGACAGCCTCGGGCTGGGTGCCTTTGGGCAGAGAAGCCCGTTTTGGATTGGGGTTGTCGTCGGTGGGTTCACCCAGCTGCACGTAGGGGCCGTAGGGGCCGATGCGGAGAAAGATCGGTTCCCCGGTATCGGGGTGCAGGCCTACCTCGTCAGGGCCGTCGACCTTCTGCTTGATGATGCGCTCAATTTGCTCACTATCGAGATCGGCGGGGGGTACATCGGCGGGGATGGAGGCCTTGACCGACTCTTCGCCAGTGCCGATTTCGACGTAGGGACCGTAGCGGCCAATGCGGATTTTGGCGTCGAGATCGTTGAGCAGCACCGTGCGGGCAGCGGTGGGATCGATCTGGGTTTCGCGCTCCTGCACCATGGTCTCAAGGCCTTGATCCCCGGAGTAGAACGCCTTCAGGTAGGGTAGCCATTCGACTTCACCTGTGGAGATGTCGTCGAGGGTCTGCTCCATGCGGGCGGTGAAGTGGACATCCACTAGGTCGGGGAAGTTTTGCTCTAGCAGTTCGGTCACTGCAAAGGCCGTGAAGGTGGGGATCAGGCTGTTGTTGACCAGGTTGACATAGCCGCGATCGATAATCGTGCTGATTACGGTGGCGTAGGTGCTAGGGCGGCCAATGCCTTCACTCTCTAGGGTTTTGACCAGGGTGGCCTCGGTGTAGCGGGCGGGGGGCTGGGTTTCGTGGCCGATCGCATCTAGACCTGTGCAGCTGAGGGCGTCGCCCGTGGCCAGGGCGGGCAGCAGCACCTCTTGATCTTCGATCGCCGCATCGGGGTCGTCAGAGCCTTCTACGTAGGCCCGAAAGAAGCCGGGGAAGTCGATGCGCTTGCCGGTGGCGCGGAAGAGGGCATTTTCGACCTCAATGGAGGCGGTGATGTTGGTTTGGCGGGCCTCGGCCATCTGGCTGGCCACGGTGCGCTTCCAGATCAGGTCGTAGAGGGAGGCTTCGCGGCCGGTTAACCCCGTTTCTTTGGGGGTTCTAAAGGTGCTGCCGGCAGGGCGAATGGCCTCGTGGGCCTCCTGGGCACCCTTCGATTTGGTGGCGTACTGGCGAGGCTTGGGGCTGAGGTAGTCGGTGCCGTACTTGGTGGTGACACAGGCGCGGGCGGCGGCGATCGCCTGCTCCGACAGGTGTACCGAGTCGGTACGCATGTAGGTGATGTAGCCCTGCTCGTAGAGGTTCTGGGCCACCCGCATGGTGTCGCGGGCCGAGAGCCTCAGCTTGCGGTTGGCCTCTTGCTGGAGCGTAGAGGTAGTGAAGGGCGGGGACGGCTTGCGGGTGTTGGGGCGTTCTTCCAGATTGCTGACGGTCCACATCCCTTCCTGAAGGCGGGTCTGTAGCTCGCGGGCCTGGGTTTCGTCGAGCAGCACTACCTCGCGGCCCTCGGCCACACGACCGGTGGCTTCGTCGAAGTCGCTACCGTTGGCCAGGCGGGTGCCGCCCAGGGAGTAGAGCTTGGCCTCAAAGGCATTCTTATCCTTGAGCAGGCTGGCCTTGAGATCCCAGTAAGAGCCTCGGCGGAAGGCGCGGCGTTCTTGCTCGCGCTTGACCACGACTTTGACCGCCACTGACTGCACTCGACCGGCAGACAGGCCGCCAGCAATTTTCTTCCACAGCAGCGGCGACAGGGTATAACCCACCAGGCGGTCTAAAATGCGGCGGGTCTCCTGGGCGTGCACCAGCTGGCTGTCGATGTCGCGGCAGTTGTTGAGGGAGGCCTGAATCGCCTCCTGGGTAATTTCGTGGAACACCATGCGCCGGGTGGGCACCTTGGGGTTGAGCACCTGGAGCAGATGCCAGCTAATACTTTCGCCTTCGCGGTCTTCGTCAGTGGCCAGCAGCAGTTCGTCAGCGTTCTTGAGGGCGTCTTTGAGGGTTTTGACCACCTTTTTTTTATCGCTGGGCACGATGTACAGCGGTGCGAAGTCATCCTCTGGATTTACCCCGAGCTGAGCCCACTTCTCGCCCTTGACGCTGGCGGGAATCTCGCTGGCCGATCGCGGCAGATCGCGCACGTGCCCCATAGACGCCTCGACCCGGTACCCCGATGGCAGGTAGTTGCGAATCGTTTTGGCCTTGGTAGGAGACTCGACAATAACAAGGGTTGACATAGGGCTGCTGGCGCTTCGGTAATAATCGTTAGCAATCGCGGACGGGCTCGGTAACCTACAGCTTTATAGCGGGTTTTGGCAAACCCATCTATATAATTTATGGCGCAGGTGTGGGGGCCAGATGATCAACACTGTACTGCACACCTACCGAACTGCTGGTGCCTTTAACCATGAAAACTTAACCATTGGACGCCTTGCGGTCGGGTCTAGGGTTGAGTGAATCGGCCATAGGTTACATAAATAGATCATTCCGTTAGCTGTCGTCCAGCCCCACCTAAGTCGAGGCCCAGGGGATAGCTCGCGGGAAAAGTTCTCTGGTCGGCGGGCTGCGATCGCGCTACCATCGGCCCAGGGTGTGCCATCAATTTCTCCCAGGCTGGGCGGAAATTGGGCAATGGGCGATCGCCCACAGCGGGTAATCATTGAGTCCTAGCCCCTGGTCACCGCACGGTTGACCTGGTACGGTTAAAAATAATCTCGCGGGAAAAAGAACCCATGGATCTCGTCAACCTCGGGGCACAGCTCAACGCTGCCACTATCTGGCCAGAGGCCGTTCTGCTCGTCACGATTTTGGTGATTTTAGTCGGCGATCTGATCCAGGGTCGCTCGTCCTCGGCCTGGACGCCCTACGTAGCCATATCCGGGGGGCTGGGGGCCACCACATTGCTGGTGTTGCAGTGGTCGATGGCCAACCCCATCGGGTTTATGGGGGCCTTTAACGCCGACGACTTGAGCATTGTGTTTCGCGGCATTATCGCCCTGTCGGCGGTGGTGACGGTGCCGATGGCGATTCGCTACGTCGAGCAGTCGGGCACCTCCCTCGCTGAATTCCTGGTGATCTTGCTCACCGCTACCCTGGGGGGCATGTTTCTCTCGGGAGCCAGCGAGCTGGTGATGATTTTTGTCGCCCTAGAGACCCTGAGTATTTCGTCGTACCTGCTGACCGGCTACATGAAGCGCGACCCCCGCTCCAACGAGGCAGCGCTCAAGTATCTGCTGATTGGGGCGGCGAGTTCGGCGATTTTTCTCTACGGTTCGTCCCTGCTGTATGGATTGTCGGGGGGTGAGACGCGGTTAGCTGCGATCGCCACCAGCATCGTCAGCGACGGTACCGAAGCCCCCATTGGCCTGGTGGTCGCCCTGGTATTCGTGATTGCTGGTATTGCCTTCAAAATTGCCGCCGTCCCCTTTCACCAGTGGACTCCCGACGTGTACGAGGGCTCTCCCACCCCGGTGGTAGCGTTTCTCTCTGTCGGTTCTAAAACCGCTGGCTTTGCCCTGGCCATTCGCCTGCTGGTCACCGCCTTCCCGCTGGTGTCGGAGCAGTGGCACTTTGTCTTCACCGCATTGGCCATTCTCAGCATGGTGCTGGGCAACGTCGTGGCCCTAGCCCAAACCAGCATGAAGCGCCTGCTGGCCTACTCCTCCATTGGCCAGGCCGGGTTCTTGATGATTGGCCTGGTGGTGGGCTCCGACGCGGGCTATGCCAGCATGCTCTACTACCTGTTCATCTACCTGTTTATGAACCTGGGCGGTTTTACCTGCGTGATTTTGTTCTCGCTGCGCACCGGCACCGACCAGATCAGCGAGTACGCCGGACTATACCAAAAAGACCCGCTGCTCACCCTGGGCCTCAGCATTTGTCTGCTGTCCCTGGGGGGCATTCCACCCATGGCGGGCTTCTTTGGCAAAATCTACATTTTCTGGGCGGGCTGGCAGGCCGGAGCCTACGGTCTGGTGCTGGTGGGTCTCGTCACCAGCGTCATCTCGATCTACTACTACATCCGCGTCATCAAGATGATGGTGGTCAAAGAACCCCAGGAAATGTCTGACGTCGTGAAGAACTACCCCGCGATTCGCTGGGATCTGCCCGGTCTGCGCCCCATGCAGGTGAGTCTGATTTTGGCCGTAGTGGCCACGTCGCTGGCGGGCATTTTGTCGAATCCCCTGTTTACCATTGCCAACAACGCCGTTACCCAGACCCCTATGCTGCAAACCCCAGGTGCCCAGGTAGCCGTCACCCCGATCGCCACCACCGTACAGAATTAATCTGCTTGAAAATCTAGTCGATGTAGCCATTGTGTTTCGGACATGAGGATGATCTGAAAGCGTTTGAACACTTAGAATTTCGCAATGTCTCGGCTGAACTGGCTACGGCCATAAATCTCCAACAGTCCATCGAACCGATGGACTGTTGGAGATTTTTATCATGGGGAAATAAGGCTTAAAATTCCTAACACCAAACCCCGAAGGAATACCCCTGATTTGTAGGGGCGTAGCATGCTACGCCCCTACGGGGTGCCTGATTATGAATCGGGGTTTGCCAAAAATCGGATTTCGTATAAGCAATTGGTTGCAGCGGATTCATACCTCTAGACCCTACGTAGGACTGGGAGAACTGGCCTCTGTAGACGTCACCGAACTCAGCTGCGGTTTAGGTTTGTGCTGCTCGCTGTAGGCGGCTAGGGGCAGCAGCAGACGACTGTGGGTGCGGCCATCGTCGAGGGTCGAAAAGCTGATTTCGCCGCCGAGCTGATCGATCAGCAGTTTGCAGATGGCCAGATGCAGCCCTGGCGGGCCGTCTAGGGACGAGGGAGCCAGCACATCGGGGGGATGGCTCTGGTTGAGTTCTTCGAGCAGGCGCGGTGGGCAGTGACCGTCGTCGGTTACCGACAGCTCCACCCAGTCTAGGTTGAGCACCCGGCACCAGAGGTCAATGCGCCCCCCAACTGGCGATCGGTTACAGGCCGCCGCCATCACCTCGTAGAGAATCAGCTCTATCTTGAGCATGTCGCCGCCCAACACAACGTTGCTCTCGTTGTGGACTTTAGACCAGAGCTGGCGGGCCTCTAAGATTGGATTAACCCGATCTACCAGGCGGTTGAGCAAACTGATCAAGGGCATGGTCTGGGGCTGCTGGTGCAGCTGCCAGCGTTCGCCGACAAGCACCGTTTCGGCATTTTCCATCACGGCGGCCAGCTGATCGTGGAGCAGCTGAAGTTCGCTGGCGATCGCCGTATCTTTGGCCTGGAGATGGGCCAAATTTTGGGTCGTCTGCCCCAGCACGCGGTAGAGATGCTCCAGGCGGTGGTGTTTATACCAGTTGAGGTTTTCGAGTTCCTGGCGCTGCTGGGTGAGCATAGTGGTCATTGCCAAGTGTCGCCGCGACCAGGCCAGCTGACTGGTCAGCAGCTTAAAGATAGTCAGGTGGTGGTTGGCCCACTGCCGGTGGGACGGCGACACGGCGATGACCACGCCAGTAACCACGTGGGTTGGGGCAGTTCTCAGGGCGGTAATCAGCAGGCGGCTACCCGGGGGCGCGTGAAACCAAGTGGTGGTTTCGCTGGGCAGTTCATCGACCGTGAGCGGCAGCATACCGTCGGTTTGTAGCGCCCAGTTAATTACCGCATCAGACCCCACAGGAATCGGGTGGTCGGCCTTAATGCTGACGCTGGTGTCTTGGCTGACGATTTGGGTGACGGCAGCGTTGGGGCTACCCGGCTGCCAGCTCAACAGCAGCACTGCTGAGCCGTGCAGCAGCTGCATAACGTGCTGAAGGGTTGTCTGCTCTAGCTGGTCGGGGTGCAGCCCCTTGTGGAGCGCCTGGAGACCCCACTGAATCGATTCGTAGATATGCTGCTGCTGGTCGAGCTGGCGCTGGAGCTGCCACTGGTGCAAAATGACGCCGATTTGGCGGGCCACAGCCTCAAACAGCGACTGCTCGGTGGTAGTCCACTGGCGGCTGATGGTGTCGCAGATCAGCACCATGCCCTCGGGGGCGTTGCCGGGGGCCACATTGCCTACCAGCACCGCCTGAGCGCCGAGTTCCAGCAAGGAGGGTCGCCAGGCCATGAGCTTGAGATCGTGGGAGAGGTTGTCGATGCTGATGGCTGAGGGGCTGCGCTCGAGCATTTGCCAATCGACATCGTCGAGGCAGGGCCACAGCATGGGCACCCCCCGAGGGCGGCTGGCCTGGCTCTGAAAGCAGAGGTCATAGCCGTTGCGATCGGGGTTAAACAACAGCACAAAAAACTGCTGAATGCTCAGCCGGTCTTGGAGCACCTCGAAGCAGGTTTGCAGGGTGTGGTGCCAGTCCACATCGCCGTGGATGCCCTGAATTACGCCGGTAGTGAGATGCTGGTCGAGCTCGGTTTGGCGCACGGTTTCTTTAGCCGCAGCGGCAGGCAGCGCCACGGTGAGCAACTGCGCCGCACCAATTAAAAACTGCTTTTCGGGCTCTTTCCAAATGCGGGGAACGGTGCCCTCCACCGAGATAAAGCCCATCAGGTCGCCCTGGCGGCTGATGGGGGCAATCATCAGCGACTCGGCCTTGAGCTGCTGCATGAGGCGATCGGAGACGATGGTTTTGAGTGCCCCCCGGCTTTCGCCTACCACCACGAGCTGCTGATTGCAGAGGGCTTGGTAGAGGCCGCGCACCTCATCGACGGCAATGTGCAGCGATCGCTCATCCTCGGGCACAGCAGTGCGGGGCGCTAACCCCGGAGTGCGCTGCCAAAAATAATTGCCCTTGGGCTCGAACCAAAAGACGCGGGTGCGCTGGGGGCCAATAAACCGCTGGGTTTCGCGCACCACCTCTTTGAGCTGGCTATCGACATCGGGCAGGGTGCCCAGGTGGCCGATCAGGGTGAGCAGAGGTTGCTCAAGGCGCTTGGTCTGCTGCCGCTGCTGCTCAGACTCGAACTGGTGCAGGGCCTCTGCCAGTTCCCCCATAACAATGGCCAGGTAGGAGCGCTCTCCTAGGGAGGCACTCTTACCCCATTCAGGGGAGGCTAGCACCAGCAGGCCAAAGCATATGTCCTGGCGTTTGATGGGGAAGATAATGGCGCTTTGGAGGGTGAGCTGCTTGGCGATGGTGCCCCACTCTCCGGCCCGAATTTCGTTTTGCAGGTCGGCCACAATCAGGGGCCGCTGCTGCACCACCACCTGCTCCATCACATCCCCAGGGGTGAGGTTGATCATGGTGCGAATCGATCGCATCGGTCGGGGGCTGTGGCAGCCCTTAGTGACCAGGCGATGGTTGATGCGATCGTACAAACCGACCCAGGACACCTCAAAGTCCATCTCCTGGCGCACGTGGTCGAGGGCCAGGGTCACTGCTTCTTCTGCAGTGATGCTGCCTCGCAGCGCCTTGAGAATGCGCGACAGGGCCATAATTTTATGGTCGTGCCGGTCAGAGGGAGAGTCGTGGGGTTGGGATTGCGCCATGGGCGTCAACAATCTCCTCGGTTGCGGAAAGGGATTAGAAACAGATATTTGGCCCACCAGGCCGATCCCTAAGTTCCTAGGGAACTAATCGAGTCGCTGGGCTACCCCTCGGCTAGGGTAGCGGCTAGAGCCGTAACCCGCCGAGCACAGTGACTTGATCTCTGTAGACTTCACCCAGATCTGCCAAATAGTCTTAGCGGCTGTCTAGGGCTGCTTTAATGGGGAAAGCCAACCGCAGACGATGCGGTGCTGCCAGCCTAAAGACCGTTGACCGTGTGCTCCTGGCGTGTTCCGTGATGCACAGGCTATAGGCATCACCAGATCTCGCCTCTAGCGAGAATATTAGTCTACCCGCCCTCTATTTGCATACACCACCGCCGTTTGTGAAAGATCCCTACCGTCAGCTTGTGCGTCCAGTCTTGTTTCACGGGGTGACGCTCGACCCAGAGTTTTTGCATCACCGCACCATGGATTTGTTGGCTTGGTTGGGGCAGGCTGACAGGGGGGCGATCGCAGCCCAGACTGAGCCCTGGCTACAGCGGCAATTTTGTCTGACTGACCCACGCCTGGCCCAAATCTGCTGGGGCCTAGATTTCACCAATCCCTTGGGTCTGGCGGCGGGCTTTGATAAAGATGGTTTAGCGGCGCGGGCCTGGCCCCAGCTCGGCTTTGGCTTTGCCGAACTGGGCACGGTCACGCGCCACCCCCAGCCGGGCAACCCCCAGCCGCGTTTATTTCGCCTGGTCAAAGATGAGGCCGTGCTCAACCGCATGGGCTTTAATAACCAGGGGGCAGCGGCCCTGGCCGATCGCCTCGGATCCTACTGGAGCACCCAACGACCCAGGATTCCCATTGGCATCAACCTAGGTAAGTCGAAGGTGACTGAGCTGGCCGATGCCGCTGAAGACTATCGGTTTAGCTTTCAGCAGCTTTACCCCTACGGCGACTATTTTGTGGTGAATGTGTCATCGCCCAATACACCGGGGCTCAGGTCGCTCCAGGCCGCCGACCAGCTCGGCCCCATTTTGGCGGCGCTACAGGAGGAAAATAGCGATCGCAAACCGCTGCTGGTCAAAATTGCCCCCGACCTGGCTTGGCCCGATATTGACGCTGTGATCGAGCTGGCCCAAGCCTACGGACTGGCGGGCATTATTGCCACCAACACCACGATCGCGAAGGAGAGCCTCAAAACCCAGACCTTGCTACAGACCGGCAACGCTGTCGTAGATGAGGCGGGGGGGATTAGTGGTGCGCCGCTAAGGTCGCGATCGACCGAGGTAATTCGCTACATCTACCAGCGCACCGGGGGCACCCTGCCGATTGTGGGGGTCGGGGGGATTTTTACCGCTGCCGATGCCTGGGAGAAAATCACCGCTGGGGCGACGCTGCTGCAAGTCTACACCGGCTGGATCTACGAAGGCCCCTGGATGGTGCGGCGGGTCTTGGCCGGACTGCTGACCAAACTGGAGGAGCATCAGCTGTCTAGCATCGCCGATGCCGTGGGGCTGAGCCACAAGTCTTAGAGGGTGTTTGAAAAGTCCTATAGGGTAGCCAGAACTACCTTGACCACCGAGGAACTACTACGAAGGAATGAGGGTTTTAAGGATCAAGGTTATCCGTACAGGTAACTTTTGTTGCTCAATCTGACCCTTTTAAAACATCCTCTTAGACCTTAAGCTATCCATGTCAACGAAGGAGGTAGAGTCTGTTGCAGACACGCCCCTATCTTCACCTTAGATTTGAGTAATATGTTTTGCCCTACTTTAGGTCTTAGCTTCTTTATCTAGCGCAACCGGCTCAAACTGAACCCTGTTGTAGATATCGCGCAGAGAGATTTCAAACCCTAGGGATGCGAAGTTGAGGATGGTATCTAAGCCGTCGTATTCTTGCAGCATCCACTGTTTTGAGCCGGTTTTGACGTGGTGCTCTACATGGGCAGAGTACTGATCGATCAGGGTATATTCCTGGAATGTTGAAATGGTGCGATAGGCGGCAAATTTGTCGCCGCGATCGTAGCTGCGGGTTGATTCGGACAACACCTCGATAATCAGCGTTGGGTTAGTGATGGTGTCGCGTCGGCCCATCTGGTAAGTCAATTCTCCTGCGATCGCCATCACATCTGGATAGGTATAAATCTTGGCTTGGGGAATCCACAGCCGTTGATCAGCTACGAAAACTTCTAAGTCCTGGCCTTGCAGACCTACGGTTAGTGCCGTGCAAAGATTGCGGATAATGCGATTGTGGTTCGGCGTACCGCCAGTCATGGGCACGATCTCTCCATCAATGTATTCATGGCGGATCTCAGCGGCTACCTCTAAGTCGAGGTATTCCTCAGGGGAGTAGGTGGGGGAGACCTGGGGCTGGGCAATCATAGGACTTCTCTAAGCAGGTGCAAAATGCCTCAAACAAATTGGCTACAGCTATTCTTTTGATGGTAGGCCATTGCTCAAAGATGCGCTGAGCCCTACAGTTTGCCCTGGCTCTTGATCCGCAGGTAGCTCTCCACGAGAGGTTCTGAGATCTGGTGGGCAGGGGCATCGAGCACCAGCACACCGCGCCTTTTCAAGCGAGCAAAGGCTGCCTCACGCTGGCTGAGCAAGTCCAGGGCAACGGCTCGCTGGTAGGCGGCATCGGCTTCGGCGGTGGGTTGGTGAGCCTGGCGATCGATCGCCGGATCCCGCAGCGTAATACAAAAGGGCAGATGGCGAGGACGCAGGCGGGCCAGGGCCGAGAGCAGTTCGGCGCTAGCGGTTTCATCCACAATGTCGGTGATGAGCACCACCAGGGAGCGGCGGTGCTGCTGCTGGGCGGCTTGGGTGGCGGCGGCCAGGTAGTCTGATTCTTCGAGCACGGGCTGGATCGGGGTGAGGCGATCGATCATCTGCTGAAAGTTGGCCCGCCCGCCCTTGGGGGGAATCCAGGTGTGGAGGGTGCGATCGAATACCCCTAAGCCGACGCGATCGCCCCGACTCACCCCCGCCAACGCCAGCGACAGCGCCGCATTCATGCCCCAGTCGAAGCGGTTAAGTCCTTGCACCTGGGCGGTCATCAATCGACCGCGATCTAAAAGGATCAGCAATGTTTGCTCGCGCTCAGGCTCCAGCACCCGCACCAGGGGCTGGCTGAGGCGGGCGGTGGCCTTCCAGTCAACAAAGCGGAGGTCGTCGCCGGTGCCGTATTCGCGCAGCTCGGCAAACTCAGTGCCCACGCCCATGCGGCGCTTTTGCTTGAGGGTGCCAGTGGCCTGGAGGGCGAGTTTGACCGAAAGCTGGTTGAGGCCAATCAGGTCGGGGTACACAGCGACGGTTTCGGCAGCGGGAACTTGCCAATCGGCCCAGGCCAGCCCTAGGGGACTGCGCTGCTGAATCTGGAGGTCGCCCCAGGGATATTCGCCCCGCTGCTTGGGGTTGACGGTAAAGGTGAGAGTTTCGGGCTCTTTGCCGCTGAGGAAAATCGCCAGGGGCATGGGGGTGCCGTCGAAGGCGGTGGGGTAGTTGTCGAACAGGCGCAGTCGAACGGGGGTGGAAGCTTCCCCATGGAGCGAAATCGGATTGTCGCGTCCGATCGACAGACGGTGCAATGGATCCCGCTTGATCGTCACCCGACGGGCTTTGACTCGCAACCCATCCCAAAACATCGCGGCGAGCACTGCACCATCGAACAGCAGCAAGGCCAGGAGAGCAATGGTGAGTCGGTTGGGGGTGTCGAAAAAGTTGGTGAGCAGGGTGACGACCAACCCGCCCCCCAGCAGCAGTCCATAGGTGCGACCGGTGGGGATGATTGCCATTAGCGGGGCACCGCCACGCTGTCGAGCACGCCCTGGATGACGCGATCGCAATTCAACCCATCCAATTGCGCCTCTGCCGCCAGTATCAGTCGGTGACGCAGCAGCGGCATGGCTACGGCCTTCACATTGTCTGGCGTGACAAATTCTTGCCCGTTGATCCAGGCGTGGGCTTTGCTGGCGGCCAGCCACTGCACCGTGGCGCGGGGGGAGGTGCCCAGCTCCAGGTCAGCGTGCTGGCGGGTTTTGTGGGCCAGGGCCAGCAGGTAGTCGAGAATGGTTTCCTGCACGGGTATGGCTTTGACGGCCTGACGGGCGGCGAGAATATGTTTATCAGCAACGACGGGTTTGAGCTGACCCACATCCAATCGCTTAGCCTCGAACCCGCCCTGGGCATTCAGCAGCATCTGCTTCTCTGCCGCTGGGGCCGGGTAGCCGACCACGAGCTTAAAGAGGAAGCGATCGAGCTGGGCTTCGGGCAGGGGGTAGGTGCCCTCAAACTCCAGCGGGTTCTGCGTCGCCACCACCCAAAAGAGATCGGGTAAAGGATGGCTGGTGCCATCCAGCGTCACCTGCTGTTCTTCCATGGCTTCGAGCAGGGCCGACTGGGTTTTGGGCGGGGTGCGGTTGATTTCGTCGGCGAGGAGCACCTGGGTGAACACCGGGCCTTTTTTGAGGGTGAAGGTGCGACTGGTGAGGTCAAAGACGTTGGTGCCCGAAATATCCGACGGCAGAATGTCGGGGGTGAGCTGAATGCGGCCAAAATCGGCCTGGATC
This sequence comes from Leptolyngbya sp. CCNP1308, assembly GCF_034932455.1. Lineage (NCBI taxonomy): Bacteria > Bacillati > Cyanobacteriota > Cyanophyceae > Leptolyngbyales > Leptolyngbyaceae > Leptolyngbya > Leptolyngbya sp. CCNP1308. Next base: position 375,292 of record NZ_JAYGIH010000072.1, read on the forward strand.
AGCCGCGACAGGGCGCGCACCATGAGGGTTTTGCCGGTGCCGGGCACCCCTTCAAGAATGACGTGCCCCCCCGCCAGCAGGGCCACCAACAGCTCTTGCACCAGGGGCTCTTGGCCTACTACCACGCCGCTGAGGGTGTTGCCAATGCGGGCGATCGCCCCCTGTAGGTCATTCTGACGCCCATTCTGGCGCTCACTGGGTCGCTCGGTCATGGCCCGCTAGTGTCTCCTGTGGTGTTGCCGGGGTAATGAAGGGATTGTAACCGCTTGAGCCAGTCGCGCAGCTGGCCTTCGCCTTTGGGGATGGGGGGATTCAGAATTGCCGCTAGGTCAGTGGTGGGCAGGGTAGGCTGAGCATCCCAGGCCGCTTGCAGTTGCTCCACGGGCAGCAGCGTGTTGCCCAGCCCCAGCGATTTTTGCAGCCGAATGCGCTCGGCCTGGCTCAGGGTCTGCACCACAAAGTCGTGGCTACCCGCCTTGTGCAGTACCCCGGCCAGAGCCTGAATGTAGGCCCGGCTGTTGTCTACCTGAGGGGCTGGCAGGGTGTGCCGCTGGCCCAGCCGGTGGTTGAGCGCCAGCAGCGCCAGCAGCATTACCGCTAGGGCTTGAAGCACCACAATGGCCAGGGGTGTGCGAGCCAGGTAGTTGAGCCAGCTGCCGCCGCCGACCTCTGTGGCGATCGCCTCCTGATCCCGATACCCATGCAGGTACTCATCCACCCACACCCGACCGCCTGAGCTGGTAACCAGCTCCGTCAGCAAGGCAAAATTTCCCGGCTCGTTTAGGTAAGCATTGGCAGCCAGGTAGGGCGTGGCAGCCATCGTCACCTCCCCGGATCCAAACACCTGTTGCCAGACCACTGCGCCATACTCGTCTTCGAGGGCAACGCCCAGGTTTGGCCCCTGGCTGTAGCGGCGGCGGGTGTCAATTTTGACTGGGCCAGCTTCGCTGGTTAGGGTTTGAGAGAAGGGGGCCGCTGTCGCTGGAAACTTAACGCCCAGCACCACCAGCCGATGCCCGGCTTCTATCCAGTCGGGCATCCAGGGCAGCAGGGCCGACAGGCCTGGCTCGTCGATAAACCCCGGCAGCACCGCTACCAGCGTTTCTGGGATGGCCGCTGGATTTTGAATTAGGGTAACGGTGGATTCTTCTACCTCCCCTAACTGCTCGATTAAATCGTCTACCGGGCGCTGCCAGCGCTGCACGGTGACGCCCTGCTGCTCTAGGGATTCATACCAGGCGCTGTAGCCCGCTGGCCCCCGATGCCAGGTCGAGCCACTGTCTGAATAGCTGGTGGCCGGAGCCGTCACCAGCATCAGCCCCAGCAGCAGCGCCAGGGCCAGCAATGCCAAAATCAAGGTGCGGCGGTTGAAGGGGAGCGATCGCGTCACGACTGGGCGATCTCCTGGTAGGCGCGGCGGCAGCGCTGGTAGGTTTCCTCCGTTGCCAAGGCCTCGCCGTAGGTAAGGCGTTCGTGGGTGCGAATCAGCAGTTCGTAGGGGCGGCTGGGGTCGGCGGCGATGCAGTCGAGGTATTCGCCATCGGTGCGGCTGGCGCGGTAGAGCACCCGCTCGGTATCGTTGAGCCGCGCTAGACCCGCCATATAGAGCGCTTGGCAGGCTCCAGCGTAGTCGCCCTGCTGGGCCAGGCGCTGGGCCTCGCGCCACCAGTGGGCCGCCTGCTTAAGGGCAGCTTCGGTGGGCGCTGAGAACTGGATCGCACCTGACTTCACCCGCCGCTGCCGGTAGTCGAGGTAGGCCAGGATAGCGCGGTAGAGCAGCCAGCCTGTCCAGAGGGCCAGGGCGGCGATCGCCAGCCAAAACAGCCCCTCGGCCACTGGGCCTAACCAGCCCCAGTCGGGCACCTCGGGCTGGTCAATATCGACTTGAGAAAACTGGTACTCAAACCATTCCCCCACGTTCTGCGCTCCCTGGCGAATTTGCCAGGCCAGGGAATTAGTGCGGTGGGGAAGGTCAGCCATGCAGACAATTTGCCAAATCTGGCCCCATTATGGCTCACGGATCGCTCGGTCTAACTCATTTGGGCTGTGCTTGGATACTGGTACCGACATTGCACAACCAGCGCTGACTATACCTAATTGCCTTTACGGGCGATCGCCCTCTCGTAAGCCGGGTCATGCTCGGCAAAACTCAGCACCAGCAAGCGCCTCGGGGCAGGCGTGTCATAGACGCGATAGACCAGGCGATAGGCCAGTCTGTTCCAGTCAATTTCCAGTGCGCGATAGCCCGCCAGTTCTCCCTTTAGGCCATGACTGGGCACCTTGCGGGTTTTGTAGGGGTCTAAGGAGAGAATCTGTTGGTAGCGGGGCAAATCTTCCCGCAGCAGTGCAGGCAGATCGAGCAAATCCTGCTGGGTCACCCCCCGATGCAGCTGAACCTTGTATCTAATCTTGGTAGCCACGGGCTTTTAACCAACGGTTGAGCGCGTCCTCATCCACCTCTTCGCCCTCTTCGATGACTGTCACCCATTGGCTGGGGTCGTCGAGGTCACCGATGCGATCGATCGCGCGCGCTTCGGCAGATCGCTTGGCCAGGGGCTGCCCAGCGTCGCCGTGGTGCTTCCAGATCAAATAATCGACAAAATCTTGGATGGTGTGCAGTTCCGCTTCCGAGAGGGTGCCAAGCTGCTGGGTAATGTGTTCGACCAGGGGTGCCAGAGCGGTATTTTGCATGGCTAGGGCGGTAGGGGGGTTGTTCTCAGTTTAGCCAGGAAGAATGTAGCCAGGACGTAGAGCGGCAGGATTGGGGCTCTGAGCATTATGACGGTACGGCTCCGCTGGTGCAGAAGATTTCTGAAGGGCGATCGCGCTGGTCGCCCCTGGTGCTGATTGCCGTAAAGCCCGCTGCATGCAGCAGTGCTTCAACCTCGGATGTCTCGTAGGCGCTAAACCCTTGCTGGGTTAGCCCCTGCCTTTCTAGATATGCCTTTGACGCATAGCCAATCACCAAGCGCCCGCCGGGCTGGAGCACCCGGTAACATTCGCCCAGCACCTGGGGTGCATTGGCCCAAAAATATAGGGTGTTGACGGTGCAAACCTGGCTGAACTGCTGAGTGGCAAAGGGTAAGGCCTCGGCGCTGGCCTGGTGAAGTTCGACCCTGCCCTGGTCAATCAGGGGTTGAAAACGGCGCTTGCAGATCTCGATGGCGTCGGGCGATCGCTCTACCCCCACCACCTGCGACGGTTTGCCTGTCGCCACCAGTTTGTCGATCAAGTCGCCGCCGCCGAACCCAACTTCAAGCAGGCGATCGCCCGGCTGAAGCTGTAAAGTCTCCAAAACCAGGTCATTGAGGGTGGCATTGCGGCGGTTGAGAAATTTCAGCAAGAGTCGCCCAAACCATCCCGACGGATCGCCCAACTGCCGGGCCAAGAACGGTCTGAATGAATGAATTCCCATGGTGTTGCCTACAGGGGGTGGAATGGGTCTGTTACCAATCGTTTCGATGGCACTCGCAGTAGGGACAACCCCACCAGCAGTAGCCAAACCTCCCACAGTATGAAGCCCATGGGGGTGCTCTCAATCACCGGCAGGTTGGGGATCACGGTGGCCAGCAGCTCACTCTGCCCCAGCAGCAGCAGCGGCGCAGTCAGCAGCCCCCACCAACCAATCCAGGGTTTGAACAGGGGAGAATGAATGATCGCCAACCCCAACCCCACTGTCCACCCGACCAGGAGTAGCTGGCCCAGCTGTTCACCAATTATCACCCCGCCGTACTGGTGCACCACCCGGTAGGCTACGCCCACCGCCGCGCGAGTCGCCTCATCGGTGGCTGGATTTGTTTGCAGCTCGGCCAAAACCGGTACGACAAACACCCAGCGCATCAGCCCGATCGCCTGCAAGAGGCCCGACAGCGCCCCCATCGTGGTGGCGGCCCCCAGGTAGGGAGTGCTGGGGCGATCGACCACCTGATGCAGCAGCAGACTGGCCGGAATCAGCAGCAGCGCCGCCAGCCCAAACACAAACCAGGTGAGAATCAGCGCTGTGCCCCCGGCCTGAAACTGAGCCAAAACGTAGTCCACCGGCTCGCGCAAAATGTCGTCGTACCCAAAGGTCTGGATCAAGCGCAGGTAGGGAATGTTGGACATCACCACCAGCCCAATCAGAAAGCTGCCGGTAGTGCGAACGAGCTGTAAACGATTCATAGCGCCTCTTAAGTAGTATTCGTGTAGAAAGAATTCGTCAGGGGCGTAGCGCCTGCTGGATGAGCCAGGTGTTGGCCATGAGAACAGTGAATAGAACCGCGATCGCCAAGCGACTAAGGTAAATAGAGCGCAGTAGCTGGGCCAAAGGACTTGTCCGCTAGGGGCAGCACTGGCCCGCTGGGCAAATCTGCCGGTGTACCTCAACGGTACGGGCAGCCCCAGCGCGATCGATTGACGCGTCGCGCCAAGACACTGACTGAAAACGACAGATTGAATTCCAAGTTCAATGCAAAGGGCAGCTGGGTATGCAAGAGGTTAAGTTCTCTGGGGCCATCGTGCGAGACATTGTGCAGTACGTGGCGGCCCAGGGCGGCGAGGCCGATCGCCTCTGTGCGGCAGCCGGAATCGATCCAACCTGGCTAGATGACCCCGATCGCCCAATCTCGGGCACAGTGCTGCAAGCGCTGTGGCGCGCGGCGGTGGTGCAGACCAGCGATCCTGACCTGGGCCTGCACATTGGCGAAGCCTTTGACCTGGCGGCGATCGGCATTGTGGGCTACGTGCTGCTCAACTGCCAAACCTACGGGCAAGCCCTCGACAAACTGGCGCGCTATACCCACCTGTTTAGCCAGGGCGTGGCCATTTCTCACACGGTCGCTGGGGGGCTGGTTCAATGCGACTGCGCCATTTTGGGAGATGTCAAAAACTATCTGCTTGACGAGCCGCGCCACCCGATCGAAAGCACTTTTTCGGCGCTACTCACCGCTACCCGGCAGCTCACGGGCCAGGGGCTCAGCCCCACCGCCGTTTGGTTTCAGCACCCGCAGCCAGCGAGCTGGGCCGAGCACGATCGCATCTTTCAAGCTCCGGTGCAGTTTGCGCAGCCCATCAATCGGCTGATGTTTACCGTCGATCGCCTAGCCTGGCCGGTGAAATCGGCAAACGCCACCCTGCTAGCGCTCTTTGAGCAGCACGCCACGGCCATGCTGGCGATTCAGGGCAACCGCTACGCCAAAACCGTGGGGCAGGCCATTGTGCAGCACCTGACCGGAGATGTGCCCACCCTGGAGGCGATCGCCCGCACCCTCAACCTCAGCACCCGCCAGCTCCAGCGCGAATTGCACAGCGAAGGTACCTCCTTTCAACGATTGCTCAATGAAACTCGCCGGGACCTGGCCCTGCGGTATATGCAAAATTCCGCTGTCTCAATGCACGACATGGCTTTTCTGCTGGGGTTTTCTGAACCCAGCGCCTTTCATCGCGCCTTTAAGCGCTGGACGGGGCAAACGCCCCGCAGCTACCGCCTGCTTCAACTGGGGCTACAGGGCGAAATGTAACCTGCACTCCGCCTGTAGCCGTTGCTCTACACAAATATCCTCGGGTGACAAGACCGGTTGGATCAAGTTGCATGGATCAAGTTGCGTAGAACGCCAGCCTTCGGAGCTAACGCTTTTTACCATCGAGATCAATTTTGAGGGTGAGCCGCAGGGGTAAAAATAGCTGCCAGCGAATGGCGATCGCGCGTACACCAAAAATCACCCCCATAGCAATCAATCGGCAGAAGGGCGACGGCATCAGATGCAGCAGCATCACATAGAGAATCCCCCCCAGCACAATCGGCGTCGCGTACAACTCCCGCGACAAGAGCAGCGTGGACCGGTGCGTAACCACATCGCGAATAATCCCTCCGGCAATACTGGTCACAAGCCCCATGACGACCGCTACGGCGGCGGGATGCCCAAAGGCCAGGGTTTTGTCGATCGCCTGCACCGCAAACAGAGCCACCCCCATGGCATCCATATACGACAGCAGGCGCAGCGGCAGCTTGAGAATCAGGCGAATGCCGATAAAGGTCGCCGCCGAGGTCGCCATGGCTACCCAAAAGGCGGTCAAATCCTCAAGCCAAAACACCGGCACATCGAGAATCACATCCCGCAGGGTGCCGCCGCCGATCGCCGTCAGCAGCCCCACCACCACAATGCTAAAAATATCGAGGCGCTGCCGGGTCGCCGACAGCACCCCAGAGATGGCAAACACCGCCACCCCCACCTGGGCCAGAACATATTCCATGGGGTTCTCCGAGTCGGGTAGCGTTCTCTCTTGGGGAGAACGCCCTGCCGATTATCCCCTACTGCCCCGGTCGGGCTCGGCCCCAATGGAGTGGTGAATGAAAAGTCGCCCAGCGGCGATCGCCTCTTCGCTGCTGGGGTAGACCTCGCCATCGTTGAGCACCGCCATCTCGGGGTTGATTACCCAGCAGCGGTACCCTAGCCCCTGGTGATAGGTCACCCCAGCCACCCAGCCAGGAAATACCGACACATGAATTAAACGACTGTTATCCATCGGTATTGACCCCTTCAGCCTGTGAAACCCTGTGTTTGTGCCGCCCTGCTGAGCGTGACCCTATGGGTAAGCCAATTCCCTGATTTACCCACCAGGGCGGCTTAATTTGGTTCAAGTGTACTATACTAATTGAGCGAAGACAATGCCTCCTCAGGTAAAGTCATGGCTCAGTTTCACTACAGCGCTTTTTCCCCAGGGGGCACTACCCTTCTAGGCTGAAGTGGGGTTTACTAAGGTCATCTTCCCGGCCCTTGCTCCAGGCCCATCCCATTCCGCTCACCCGATTCACCCCAGGTAGCTATGGCATCTAAAAGTAACGCAGGCTCCGAAAAGCAAAAAGCTCTGACCATGGTGCTTAGCCAGATCGAGCGCAACTTTGGCAAAGGGGCAATCATGCGCCTGGGCGAAGCCAGCCGTATGACGGTCGAAACCATCCCTACCGGCGCGCTAACGCTAGATCTGGCCCTGGGCGGCGGTCTGCCCAAGGGCCGAGTAATCGAAATCTATGGCCCCGAAAGCTCTGGCAAAACTACCATCGCCCTCCACGCCCTGGCGGAAGTGCAGAAATCTGGCGGCGTCGCGGCCTTTGTCGATGCTGAGCACGCCCTCGACCCGGTCTACGCCAAAGCGCTGGGGGTCAATATCGACGAGCTGCTCGTCTCGCAGCCCGACACGGGCGAAATGGGTCTGGAGGTGGTCGATCAGCTGGTGCGCTCCGCCGCCGTCGATGTGGTGGTAATTGACTCGGTAGCGGCCCTGGTGCCCCGCGCCGAAATTGAGGGTGAAATGGGCGATACCCACGTGGGCTTGCAGGCCCGCCTGATGAGCCAGGCGCTGCGCAAAATCACCGGCAGCATTGGTAAGTCGCAGTGTACAGTAATCTTCTTAAACCAGCTGCGGCAGAAAATCGGCATCTCCTACGGCAACCCCGAGGTTACTACGGGGGGAAATGCGCTCAAGTTTTACGCCTCGGTACGCCTCGACATTCGCCGCATTCAAACCCTCAAAAAGGGCACCGAAGAGTACGGTATTCGCGCCAAGGTCAAGGTGGCCAAAAATAAAGTGGCCCCGCCCTTTCGCATTGCCGAGTTCGACATTCTCTTCGGCCAGGGTATTTCGACCATGGGCTGCTTGGTAGATCTGGCCGAGCAAACCGGCGTGATTGTCCGCAAGGGGGCCTGGTACAGCTACGGCGGCGACAACGTCGGCCAGGGCCGCGACAACACGGTGCAGCGCCTGATTGAAGACGCTGCCTTTGCCGCCAAGGTAGAGGCCGAGGTGCGCGAAAAACTCGCCATCAACGGTGCCCCGGTCACGGTTGAAGAGCCCGAGGACGATGCCGAAGATCTGCTAGACGATGAGTAGGCTGGTGGTAATTTAACCGCTGGCTCTCACTGGGGATAGTGGCGTTTTGACGCTCCTCAGGGGAGGATAGGGCTACGATTACCATTTTTCCCCTATGGATACCCCCTCTAATCGCGCCAACTCGGGCACTGGTCTGGCGGTGGCTACGGCGATCGCGATCGTAGCTGCGGTGGTGTTCAACACCCTCTTCAACCGCTTCCCGCCGGGGGGACAAAACGTGGGTCAGATCGCCAACACGATTCTGGAGGGGGTGTTGATTACGCCCGCCAACTACGCCTTTGCCATCTGGGGAATTATCTACCTGGGGCTGTTTGCCTACGGAATTTATCAGTTTCACCCCGAGCGGCGGCGAGAGCCTCAGCTCCAGCGAGTGAACAAGCTGCTGATTGTGGCCTGCGTGGCCCAGACGCTCTGGATTTGGCTATTTTCTCTCCAACAGTTTGGCTGGTCGATTTTGGCCATGCTGGGCATTTTGATTCCTCTGATTGGCATTTACTTGACGCTGCATATCGGTCTCGATGGCCAACGACCGGCGCTGGGCCATCGGGTGTCTCGCCGCCGCCGCTGGATGGCGCACATTCCCTTTAGCCTCTACCTGGGCTGGATTGCGGTGGCCACCATCGTCAATGTGGCCTCGGCTCTCTATGCATCGAGCTGGGGCGGCTGGGGCATTTCGTCGGTGACCTGGACGGTGGCGATGATTGTGGTGGCCGCTGTCATCGCAGAGGTGGTGATCTATCAGCGCGGCGATATCGCTTTTACTTTGGTCTTCATCTGGGCATTTGTGGCGATCGCCGTGCGCCAAGGCGATATCCCGGCCATTCGCTGGATGGCGCTGATCGCGGCGGGAGTGCTGCTGTTTTGGCTGATTTTGGTGAAACGCGGCTGGCCGAAGCGATCGCAGGAGTAGCCAGCCGCCCTAGCTGAGAGAGCCGCCTGCTGCCTGAGACCCCACCCGAAGTCAAACCCAGTGGAATAATGGGAGGGTAGTGTTTTTCGCTACTGACCTTTTAACCGCCTGCCCATGACCCCTGAATCTGACTCAATGCAGCCCTGGCTTTCGCTGAAGCGGCTTTTTTTGATTATTGTGACGGCCCTGGTGGGGCTAGTACTGGTGCAATCGCTGCTGAGCAGTTGGAACGAACCCCAGGTGGCGAGCCAGCTTCAGCTCTACCAAACCGATCTGCTGCTAGAGGGCAGCGCCTGGAAGGGGGAGGGGTTGCCCGAAGACCAGTGGCCGGTTATTCGCGAGGGCTTGCTGGGCAAAGACCCTGTGGCCAATGCCAAACAGCAGTACGAAGAGGTGCGGGAGGGGGCCGTTGAGGGCATGGACCGCTGGCGATTCCCCCAGGGATCGCTTCGCGAATCGCAGCCCGCTCCCGCCGATTCCTTGGCGGATGAAACCAACGCGGGCAAGCCCCTGGCCCGACGGCTGCAAACCGCCCTCGACCAGCAGCAGGCGCTGATTCACCGCCTCGATCTGCGGCTGGGTTTAATGGATGCCTACCAGGGCCAGCCCGAGGCCGCCCTGGAGCGCTGGCAGCAGGTGCGCGACAGCGACACCGCCCTTGCCCCGGCGGTGCGCACCGCCGATACCCTGATTCGCCTTTGGCAAGACGGCGACGTGCTCCCCGAGGATGAGGCCTGGCTGGGGCAGGCGCTCAACGGCTGGTTTAAGTACCGCGCCCTCGACCAGCTCTACGGGGTAGAAGGTCGAGAGGGCGATCGCATCCAGATTCAGACCCAGGAGCAAACGACCGCCCAAGCCAAATTGGTCAAGCTGGCTCTGGTGGGCGCGCTGCCAGCCCTGGGGGCGATCGTCGGCGTGGGATTGATTATTTGGCTGGTAGCCCAGCGGGTGCTGCGGGGCAGCCAGTCGGTGCTTCGCCAAAACGCCGGGCGCGGCTGGGAAATTCCCTGGACGGGCGAAATCATCTGGCAGGTGCTGATTGTCGGCTTTTTCTTTGTGGGGCAAATTTTGCTGCCTCTGGTGCTGGGCGGGTTGGGCTTTAGCAGCGGCAGCCTCAGCAGCCGAGGGCGGGCGATTTTTTCGCTGGTCTACTACCTGCTGATGGCAGCGGGGTCTTTGGCGGTGCTGTGGTGGTCGATTCGCCCCTACCGCCCGGTGCCGAAGGAGATGTTTAGCCTGAAGCCGTCGGGATCTGGGCTGCTGTGGGGGCTGGGGGGCTACTTTGTCGCTGTGCCACTGATGTTTGGGGTGGCGCTGCTCAACCAGAAAATTTGGCAGGGGCAGGGCGGCAGCAATCCGCTGCTGCAAACGGTGCTCGAAGAGCAGGACGGCGTGGCGCTGCTGGTGTTCTTTCTGACGGCGGCGATCGCCGCGCCCATCTTTGAGGAATTTCTGTTTCGCGGCTTTTTGCTGCCCTCGCTGACCCGCTATGTGTCGGTGGGCTGGGCGATCGCCCTCAGCGCCCTGATCTTTGCCGCTGCCCACCTCAGCCTGTCGGAGGTGCTGCCCCTGACGCTGCTGGGGGCAATTTTGGGGTTTGTGTACACGCGATCGCGCACCCTGATCTCCCCCATGGTGCTCCACAGCGCCTGGAATAGCGCCACTATGCTGGGCCTGTTTATCCTCGGCGGCTAACGACGGGGTTTTGGCAAATGGGAAATTTCTGGTTGGCGACCCCCAAGAGGATTCACCAACCAGAGATCGATCTACGGAGCATAATGAGTAATATGTATGCTCACACTCAACGTGTGCTCAGCAATGGCTACCCCACCGCATAAGCGCCGAGTTTCAGTCATCATTGATGCCGATCTGTTGGATGCGATCGATCAGGTCTCCAACAACCGTTCAGCGGTGATCGAAGCAGCCCTGCGACTCTGGCACATTCAAAACATCAACGACCAGCTGCGGCAGTATTATCAAACTCAAAGCCAGCCTGACCTAGAGCACGAAAGGCAGTGGGCCGAATTTGCTCACCACCAGCTTGACGAAACCCTAGGGCATGAGGGGCTCTGAGCGATGGCTCAGCCCTACCCCCTACAAGGCCAAATTTATCTGATCAAAGCCATCTGTAACCTAGGCGATACGAAAAAGCGGCCAGCGGTGGTGGTTTCCATCAATCTGCGTAACGAACTTAGCCAAACCGTGCTGGTGGTGCCCTTCACCAGCGATACCCGCAGCGGCGAAACGCCGACCCGCATCTTGCTCATCGCCGGAGAAGGGGGCTTAGAGACAGACTCTCTAGCCACCTGCGACCATGTGCTTGCCGTTCGCAAAACCTATCTAGAGCAAGGCCCCTACGGCAGCATAGACCCGCGATCGCTCCAGCGCATTCAGCAGGGAATTCAACTCGCCATTGGCATCTATCCTGTCGGCGCTATCATGACCCCATGATCACCCTTCTCCACCTCTCCGACATCCATATGGGCAGCGGGTTTGCCCACGGTCGCCTCAACCCCGAAACCGGCCTCAACACCCGCTTAGAAGACTTCATCGCCGCCCTCACCCGCTGCATCGATCGCGCCCTGGCCGAGTCGGTCGATCTGGTGCTGTTTGGCGGCGATGCTTTTCCCGATGCCACGCCGCCGCCGCTGGTGCAGCAGGCCCTGGCCCGCCAGTTTTGTCGGCTGTCGGCAGCGGGTATCCCCACGGTGCTGCTGGTGGGCAACCACGACCAGCATGCCCAGGGCATGGGCGGCGCCAGCCTGTCGATCTACAGAACCCTGGGCGTGCCGGAGGTGGTGGTGGGCGATCGCCTCGAAACCCACCGCATCGACACCCGCAATGGCCCGGTGCAGGTGGTCACCCTGCCCTGGCTGACCAAATCGACCCTGCTTACCCGCCCCGAAACCGAGGGGCTCTCCATGGCCCAGGTCAACGAGCTGCTGCTCGATCGCCTGCGGGTGGCCCTAGAAGGCGAAATTCGCCGCCTCGACCCCGCGATTCCCGCGATTTTGCTGGCCCATGCCATGGTCGATACCGCCACCTACGGGGCTGAGCGATTTTTGGCCACCGGGCGGGGCTTCAACATTCCTATGGCAATGCTGGCCCGCCCCTGCTTTGACTACGTGGCTCTGGGCCATGTGCACCGCTACCAGGTGCTCTGCGAACAGCCCCTGATGATCTACCCCGGCAGCATTGAACGGGTTGACTTTAGCGAAGAAGCCGAAGCGAAGGGCTATCTCTTGGTTCAGGTGAGTAAAGAAAATACCAAGGCCGAGTTTTGCCCCCTGCCCGTGCGCCCCTTCAAAACTATCCAAGTCGATCTCACTGGGGTCGAAAATCCTCAGACGGGGCTGGAGCGGGCGATCGCCAAGGCCGACATCACCGATGCCGTGGTGCGCTGCCTCTACACCCTGCGCACCGACCAGGTGGACCAGATCGACCAGTCTGCCCTAGAAATCGTCTTGGCCGACGCCCACACCTACACCCTTCAGCCCGAGCTAAAGGCCCAAACCAACCGCAGCCGCCTGCCCGAACTGGGCACCGACAGCACCCTCGACCCGCTGGCGGCCCTGGGCACCTACCTGGCCAACCGCGACGACCTCAGCGATCTGGCCGAGGGCATGATGGCCGCCGCCGCCGCCCTCATGGCCGACGAAACTGAGGTGGATCTGCCCCTCGATACTGTTGACATAGACCTAACTGACCTGGACAGCCTGGTGCTTGAGGAAACAGCCCAGCAACTGCGACTGCTCTAGCCACCGCACTTAACCGATTGCAGAACCGCCCCTTGCAGTACCATTGAGCCCAGACCTTGAGCCCGGTGGCCCATGAACGAGGGCGAGTACCAACGCCGCATTAGCTACCGCCTGTTGTTGACGACCCTGTGGGCAACCCTGCTGCTGCTGGCGGTGCAGGCCATTGGCGGGTGGGCCAACCAGTCGTTAACCTTGCTGGCCGAGTCTTTGCACACCCTGATAGACGGGTTTAGCACCGTGCTCAGTTTGGTGGCGGTGACGTCGCCCCAGCGGCAGATGGGCCGCGAGGTGTGGGGCCACGGGCGCGCCGAGGTGGCAGGCACCCTAATTTTGTGCGCTTTTTTAGGCTTTACCGGGGTTAGCCTGATGTTTATTGCCCTGCGCCAGGTGTTTAGCGGGTTCACAGGGGGTGCGATTCCCTTTCCCGTCGCGATTGACCCGGCGGTGCTGCGGTTTACGGCGGCGATGGTGATTCTCAATGTGGCCCTGGGCATTTACGCCAGCTACCAGGCCCGCAGCCTCAGCAGCCAGGCCCTCAAGCTCAACACGCGCCACTTCTTAGCCGATGCCTGGCTGAGCATTGTCATGGTCGGGGTGCTGTTAGCGATCTGGCAGGGGCAGCGCTGGCTCGACCCGGTCTTTGCCCTAGTGCTGCTGCCCCTGGTAGGTCGCAGCCTATGGCGAGTGCTCAACGAACAGCTGCCAATGCTGCTGCGCCCGACGGCGATCGCCCCCGAAGCCATTTCCCACATTGCCACCCAGGTGGAGGGCGTCACCCGCTGCACCCGCATTCGCTCCCGAGGCATGGTGGGCCGCCAGGTCTGGGTCGAAATTCACCTGGTGCTGCACCCCGAGTTTGTAGAATCGGCAGAAACCATTGGCGAACAGATCGACGCCCAGCTGCGCCAGCGCTACGGCCCCCTCCGCACCCAGGTCTGGGTCGAATCGGCCCGCCCCTACCAAGATGCGTTTTCGGAACCGGGCATGCCAAATTATTTGCCGCCCTCTCCGGGAAATGGCGGTGGAGACTGGGCCTAGGGGATTTTGGATTGGCGATTTTGGATTTTGGTCAGATTGGCCTGACTGACCCAAGCAATTAAGAACCAACCAGCCAGCCGAATCGCCGATCCAACATCCTAACCAGCCACCCCAAATCGCCAATCCAAAATCTAAAATCCAAAATTCTACAGAGTTGGCCCGCTCTGCATCGGCCCCAGGTAGCGGGTCAGGTAGGGCGAAAACACTTCGTAAATCAGCGTCAACGGTTTGCCCCGGTGCCAAAACAGGTAGTGGCGGCCCCAGAATGGCCCGGCTTGGCCAAAGGCTTCCTCTAGGGCTGGTGAATCGCCGTAGTAGAGGCCCTGGATGTCGCGGTAGAGCTCAGTGCGTAGGCGAGCCAGGCTGGCCCAGATGGGCAGCGACTTATTTTGCAGATATTCATCGACATGGCTGGCCTCCCACCAGGAGGCGGCGTAGGCGAGGCGCTGGCCCGAGGCGGTGCGCAGCCACACCTGGCGGCGCAGGCGAGGGCCGGGCACTACGCGAATAATGTCGGGGGCACCGTCAAGATCCATACCCACGGGGGTCATGTCGATGACATCGACCTCGGTGCGATCGCGCGTCAGCAGCTGCAAGTGGCGGGTGGGTGAACCATCCCCCAACAGTAAAATTTGCCAGGCGGGGGCAAGCTGGTCGTGGGGCAGACCCTTTTGTACCGTGGGCTGCCCGGCCTGCCAGCGGGGGGCAAGGGCGTGCCAGTCGCTGGGCACCGCCGGGTCAATGATGGGCTGTAGGGCAGAAGCCAAGGGCGTTACAAAAATTCATGTGTTAATTCTATGCTATCGCGACAGCCCGGCCCTTTCCAGCTAAATCTGAAGAATCGGTGCAGGCTACAGTGAATCAGTTCATCACAGCCTATCAACACTATTCAATACTGGGGGAGTGCGCCACCATGGCGGAGGGAATCAAACTAGCGGTCAACGGCACCCTAATGCGGGGGCTTGAACTTAACCCAAACTTGCTCAACGCTGGGGCAGAGTTCCTCTACGAGGCGGCCACTACCCCTAGCTACCGCCTGTGGTCGATCAACGACGTGCACCCTGCCATGGTGCGAGTCAGCGATGGCGGCATCGCCGTGGTGCTGGAGGTATGGCAAGTACCCCCCGATGGGCTGGTGCAGGTGCTGCTGCAAGAGCCACCGGGGCTGAGCATCGGCAAAGTGCCCCTAGCCACGGGCGAAACGGTGCTGGGGGTACTGGGCGAACCCGTACTGTGTGAAGGTCAGCGCGAGATTTCGGCCTACGGCGGCTGGCGATCGTACCGCGCAGCCTTAGATAAAGAACTAAGCGGAGTGAGGAACGTTCATTCGCTGTAGGGGGCAGTTTGTCGGTCGAGAAGGAAGAGTGGAACGTTGACAGGTTAGCAGGTTGACAAGTCCAAACCTTGCGACTCTCAAACCTTTCAACCTGCCAACCCACCCCCCTTTCGCCAATCCCAAACTCCCTCAGCGCCTACTCCACCGTCAGCAGAAATCGCCCCTGCCCGCCTGCTTGGTAGCTGTTGACCAGCACCGAGTAGGTACCGTTGCGGGGCAGTGTGACCGCTATTTCAGAATTGGTGTTGTTGGGGTTGGCATCGTCGTTTTCGGCGAGGCGGTTGCGGCCTTCGTCGAGCAAAATCAGGTAGGTGTCGAAGTCGGGGCTCTCTAGCCGCAGGCGCACCGACTGCCCGGCCCGACCCGAAAAGCTAAATTCTTGGTAGTAGGAGCCATCTTGCAGGGTGCGATCGCCTGGTCCCAGATTACCCTGCTGCCGCAGTACCGCACCGTTCGGGGCGTTCGGGGTTGGGCCACCCTGACCGCCCCCCGTCTGGCTGAGCTGAAGCTGGTAGCGCCCTGACTCGCCCTGGCCATAGCTGTTGGCCAAAATAATGTAAGACCCGGTGTAGGGCAGTTGCACCGAGATGCGGGCGCTGCGATCGCCACCGCTGTCGTCATCCTGAATGGAAAAGTCTTCGTGATCGGGGGCTAGCAAAATCAGGTAGGGGTCAACCTCCTGGCTATTCATGGCAATGGTGACGGTTTGCCCCGCCTGCCCCTCAAACCGGTAGGGGTTGTAGAAGCTGCCGTCGGGCAGCACATTGCTGGTGTTGTTGAGCTGGCCCTGTACCGATGCGCCCAGGGCGATAGACGTGGGTTCGCGGCGGGTGCGATCGGCGGGGGCTGAGGCCGTAGCCGTGCCCGATCGCACCGAGGCCAAAAACGTCTGTACCGCGTCGGTGGGGATGGCAAAGCCAATGCCCACACTGCCGCCACCGCTACCGGTGGTAAAGATCGAGGTGTTGACGCCAATCACCTGCCCGGCACTGTTGAGCAGGGGGCCGCCCGAGTTGCCGGGGTTAATGGCGGCATCGGTTTGAATGACATTGCGATCGCGGTCAATGCGGCTGACAATGCCCACGGTGAGAGTGCCCTCTAACCCAAAGGGGCTGCCAATGGCAAAGGCGCTCTGCCCCACTCGCACCGAGTTGGGGGGGGCTAGCGTCACGGTGGGCAGGCCGGTGGGGTTGCCCCGCAGGCGCACTGCCGCCAGGTCGAGCCGGTCTTGGCCGTAGCCCACCACATCGCCCTGGAAGCTGCGGCCATCAGACAGGCGCACCGTGACGACGCGCTCAGTGCCGACCACGTGGGCGTTGGTGAGAATTAGCCCGCTGGCGTCGACAATGCTGCCGCTGCCGCCGCCATCGCGGGTGTTGACGGCCACCACCGCTGGGCTCACCTGATCGTAGACTCGAATCGTGGTGGCTTCATCCACGGTGGACTGCGCCAGGGCGGGAGCCGCCGCCAAGGGTGTCAATCGAGCGGGGGCGATCGCCGCCATCCCCGCCAGGAGCGTCCCTAGGGCCAACGAACTCGATGCCAATCGCTTCACTGCTGCCTGTGCCATATAGTCCCTAAATACTCTGTAAAACGCACTACCGAGTCGGCATGAGGTAGTACCTGATACCTACTATTTACCTATCCTTCCCGTACTTTCAGGATATATCTCTGGGTAGAGGCCCACTGGCCTCATCAGCCACTTTTATGGCAGGCACTGTTGCGACCACCACTCGATTACGTCCCTGAGCCTTGGCCTGGTAGAGGGCGTCGTCGGCAGCTTTCAAGACATCGCCAGCGCGCAGGCCGTGGTCGGGAAAGCTGGCCACCCCCAGCGAAGCCGACAGCGAATTGAGCATCAGGCCGCTGTAGCTGATCTGAAGCAGGCTCAGAGCCTGGCGAATCTCTTCAGCCCGTGTCAGGGTGGCCTCCGGCGGTGACACGGGCAAAATCAGAATCATCTCTTCGCCACCGTAGCGGCAGGCCACATCTGAGCCGCGCACGCTTTCACGGAGGAGTTGCCCAACGGTTTCTAAGACGCGATCGCCCGCATCGTGGCCATAGGTGTCGTTGAACTGCTTGAAATGGTCAATATCGAGCATAATTACGCCAATTGTGTGGTGCTGGCGTTGGGCTCGCTGCACCTCTCGGGTCAGCGTTTCTTCTAAGTAGCGGCGATTAAACAGTCTGGTCAGTGGGTCTCTAATGCTCTGCTGCTGAAGGGTTTCGCGCAGATGCAGGTTGGCCAGCGCCAGCGAGAGCTGCTCGGCTACAGTGCGGGCCAGCTGTTGTATTGGCTGGGGTAGCTCTAATATACTGAGGTAAAATAGTCCTAAGGTATCGCCCTGAGCTAGCAGAGGAATACAAAGGGTATTGGTCGAAATAGCGTGGGTCTTGTTGTGGCTGCACCGCAGACCTATGAAGTTGGGGCCGACTTGATACAATCGTCCCCGCCGCAATGCCCAGCAGTCCTGAGGGCTAAATTCCGGGAACGACTCCAGATGATCTCCCCAAGCTGCAATATTTTCAACCCGATCGCGGGAGTTGTCGATGATGAAAATCCCCCCCATGCTGTCGGGAAATAGCGGCTCAATCAGGTTTGGCAGCGCCTGATAGGCTTCTTCCTTTGTGATGCAAGCCTGTAAGAAATCACTCATTTCTCCCAACAGCTGCATTTCTCTATTGCGCTGATCTAGCTCTGCAACGCGAGTTTCAAGCTGTTGATTGGCCTGCTGAAGGGCCTGGGCTACTTGTTTCAGGGGGGTAATATTGCGGAAGGTAACCGCAAACCCATCCCCCAGTTTGACCGCGCCAATCTCAAACCAGGTGGACAGGCCGTCGTGGGTGTAGTGAAACTGCCGCTGCAGCGCGTCTCCAGAGCTGACGACGTCTACGTAGAGATCAAACAAGCCATCGGTTCGATTGCCCGGCATTTCTTCGAGCAGGCGTTTGCCCACCAGATACTCGGCGGTGCGACCCACCAGTTCGCAGGCGGCAGGGTTGCTCAGCAACCACTCAAAATCGACAAGGGTGTCCGCCTCGTTGCGCACGGATTGAAAAGCCATAATGCCGTCGAGGGAGCTATCTAGTACCCCCGTTAGCTGGAGCTTCGTTGACTCTAGCTCCAGCTCTGCCTGTCGTCTGAGGGTGATGTCTCGGGCTGTGGCATAGACCTGGTCACCCACAGGCACCGCCCGCCACTCCAACCAGCGGTAAGACCCATCCTGACAGCGGTAGCGATTGACAAAGTTAATAATCTCCTGCTGCCGATTGAGCTTTGCGATGCTCTCTAGGGTGCTGTCTAGGTCTTCGGGATGCACATAGTCTAAAGATCGGGCGTTTTCTAAAACCGCTAGCGGATAGCCCAAAATCTTTTCCCAGGCGTGGTTGAGACGGTGGAAATAGCCTTCTGTGTCGGAAATGCAGAGCAGATCTAAGACGACAGAGAAAAAGCGCTCTAGCTCTTCGGTCTTGGTTTTTAGCGCTAGCTCAACGGCTTTGCGATCGCTAATATCGCGCACAATCGCCAGGCATTCATCGTCCCCGCAGCGGATGAGACGCACCTCTTCGTAGAGCATTTTGCCGTATTTCTCAAACTGACGCTCCCAAACTTGTAGGGTGCCGGTGGCTAACGCTTGCTCGATGCGCTGCAGCTGATGGGCCAAGAGCTCAGGGGGCAAGACTTCTGAAATATGATGGCGAATCGGCACAGACATGCCCTCCACAGCATTCGCTGGGGCGCGAAAGTCGTAGCAGGTGCCGTCGGACCCGACCCGCAGCGGTAGGTCAGGAATCGCTTTGAGCATGGCCCGGTTAGTCGCCTCGCTGTTTCGCAGGGCGGCCTCGGTGTGCTTGAGCTCGGTGATATCGACCCCAATGCCCCCCACCCAGCGGGTCGCTGCCCCGGCTGGGTAGATCGGAAACTTGCGCACCAAAAAGATGCGGGTGGTGCCGTCGGGCAGGATGGCCTGTTCTATGGTTTCAAAAACGGCTTGGTGGTCGAGCACCCACTGATTGTTTTGCCGGTAGTCTTGGGCTATGGCCGGGGGAAAGAGGGCTTCTAGGGTTTGGCCAATGACCTGCTGGGCCGATAGCCCAAATAGGGTTAACCAGGCTGAGTTGGCGTAGCCCATCACCCCGTTGGCATCGGTCATCCAAGCGATCGCCGGGGCGTGGGCCATAAAGGCCTCGAACGGGCTAACCGCCTCGGGCAAGGAGGGTGGCGATCGCCCCAGGGCGTTCTGCACCGGTTGATTGACCTGCTGCAAAGCCGCTATCTGTTGTAGGTCAGCGTTTTCGGCCTGTAGCCGTTGCACCAAGCGCCTTAGATCATCTAACTCAGCCATATTGTCCCTAGGTTCTCTGAACCCTATTGACTGTTCTGGATCTGGTGTAGTACTGAATCTGGTGTAGTTATGGTAACAAGTCCTGCGATCGCAAAACAGCGCCTCCCTAGAACTCTTGGCAAAACCAGCCTCAGGCTGCACCTGAATGGGACCGCACCCGAGTTAGGGCAGCGGCTTAAGCTTCAGGTCGCTTTGACGTTGTACCCTGGCATGATCGGGTTCGTTGACCGGCACCTATTTCTGCACCCTATCGCGAGGTTTCGATGATGCGTAGGTTATTTGCCAAAATGTTTGCTGGGGTTTCACTGGTGGCCGCAATGATTGTCATCGGTCTGAGCTGGATGGGGCAGTTTCCGGCCGGGGCGACCGTGGCCGAGGCACCCCGCCTGGTGCCCGCGATCTTAAACGGCAGCCCAGTCAGCGTGCTGTACATCACCCGCAGCAGCGACACAGTGCTAACGCGCTGCTATCCAGGGTTTGAGCCATCCCTGACGGTGCGGGCAATGGGCAATAACGCCGGGCAGATGGAGGGGGTGCTGACCTGCGTTAGCCGTCAGTAAGGTCTCAGTAAGGTCGGGCAAAAATAGGTCGGGCAAGAAGGACTGCACCCCTAACAGGCTGCCGGGTGGACTGGTTCACCCGGCAACCCGACTCAGGTTGAGCGGATAGGGCGCTGTTGGGGTCTAGCCGGGCTAGCCGGAGCCAGCAGCCGCACCATCGCATCGACCAGCCAGGGAGCCAGGCGCTGGGCCCATACCGTCGCATGGCTCTGCCAGCCCACTAAAATCTCAGACTGGCCGCGGTTGAGCCCCCGCACCAGCGCCTCGGCCACCTGCTCTGGGGTCGAAGGCTGCACCCCGCGAAACCGCTCAAACCCTTTCACCATATCGGTGTCGGTGAGCGAGGGCAGCAGCGCCACCACGCGCACCCGGTGGGGGGCCAGTTCACCCCGCAGCGCCTGGGTAAAGCCCACGATCGCAAACTTAGTGGCCGAGTAGGTGGCCATCGTTGGGGCGGCCACCTTGCCCATCAGGCTCGACACGTTAACAATGCAGCCCTCCCGGTGGGTCGCCATGCGGCGGGCAATCAGGCGGGTGACGGTGTAGAGGCCAATCAAATTGGTGGAAATTTCAGACTGGACGTGGGGTAATGTGGTCTGCAAAAACGGAGCCTGGTGGGCCACCCCGGCACAGTTGACCAGCAGATGCACCGGGCCGTGGTGCTGCCAGGCGCGGGCAATTACCACGTTGGCGGCGATCGGGTCGGTCAAATCGACAGGCAAAATAACGGCTTCTGCCCCCAGCTGGCGCACTTCGGCGGCAACTTCTTCTAGGCGCTGGGCGTTGCGGGCCACCAGCAAAATGCGCTGCATGCCCTGGCGGGCCAGAGCGTGGGCGATGGCGCGGCCAATGCCGCGAGATGCCCCGGTGATTAGGGCGGTTTTACCGTGAAAAAGCATAGAAACCTCCTGCTGAGCCTGTGGTGTTTCAGTCAGCGTGATTAGAGTTAGGTGCGGAGCCGAGGCAATCTCTCAGGAAAGCGCCGGATGCTGCACTGCGGAACTAGATAGGGTCAAAAAGCTGAATTAGCTTAACGGTCTCAATGACCTGAAATATTGGTGTGCTCAGTTCAGATCGGTGATGGAAACGTCTACGGTCGCGTTGCGACGCGCTGAATCTGAACCCGATAGCGACAAGGGCGCTTGCCTAACGCGCCAAGAGACATGGACTGTGGAGTGGGGGCATGGATTGTGCTCTCCTTGCTGAAAGGTAATCCGAACCATGACTCAGACCTTAGCATCGGGATCAGGCACCGACAACGATCCTGAACGAAGTCGCCGGATTGTAACAGCGCTTATCAGCATTCTCAGAAAAGCAACATTCGGGAGCCCTGCAATCCCTGGGGCCACTTTTTATAGCCCGCAAAGAATTCCCACGCTGAGAGGATTTGGGAGATTCACGCCCGTTCATGAGAAGTGCCACAAGCGGGAACCTCAATCTGAGAAAGCAGAGGTGTAGTTTAAATTACGTATTGTTGTGTTGCGAAGAGCAACGATGTCTAGGCAGATTCTTTTACCCAGGTGCGCACCGCTCGGCGCAGAGCCAGCCTGCCCAGCGAGCGATGGGCCTCAATCAGCTGCGGGAGTGAGCGAATGTCAAGGGTAGGGAAGACCCGGCTCTGTTCGGCCTGGTTGTAGCGATCGCCCTGTAGCAGATACATTGCCAGTACACCACCGTCGTAGCACCAAATCTCTGGCACCCCCAGCCGAGCATAAATAGGAAACCGATTGAGGGATTTGCTAGTGAGATCAATTTCAAGGGCTAAATCGGGCGGTGGGTCTTGGTCGAGGTCAAAGGTGAGCCTGCCGCGCACCAGGGCTTCGTTTTGAAAATAAAAACAGTTATCTGGCTCTAGACCGGCCTGCTGCATCTCCCGCTGCCAGGTAGTGGATCCGTAGCTTTCGAACTCTAGATCGAGTTCTTCCGCTATGTCTTTGACGGCATCCCCAAGCGTTTCTTTGAAATATTCGTGCTCGGGGAGTGGAGCCATAATCTCTAGCAATCCGTTGTCGTAGGCAATGCGGGTGCGGCGGCGATCGCCCAATTCCGCCAAAATGGCCTCAAACTCAGCCCAGCTGACATCGCGCAGCAGCAGGCTCTTGCCCGGCGGCACATCGAGTTGACGGAGCTGAATGGCGACCATAGGAGCTGCTGGAGTAGTAGGATCCGTAGTCTTAGCCTAACCCAGAGGCATCTTCAGAAGCATCGCAAAAGGTATCCCAAGTTGATGAGTGTTGACCCCATTACCACCACGGCTGTAGCCCCCGGCGATATTTTGATTCTCTCCAACGGGCCGGGGGAAATTTCGACCTGGGTGCGCCCGGTGGTGCAGGCGCTGCGATCGCACCTCCCCGACTCCAGCCAAGTCCGCATTTCTGTGGTGCTGTCGCCCTGCACCAACGCCTCGGGGCGCGAGGCCGAGATGGCCAGCAGCCTACCGGGGGTCGATCGCGTTCAGGGGCCAGAGCATTTCTTCTCCTTTTTGCTGTCTTGCAAAACGGCGGCGGGCTGGGACTGGCGACCCCACGGCGTGGTGATCTTTCTGGGCGGTGACCAGATCTATCCCGTGGTGATTGGCAAGCGCCTGGGCTACCGCACCGTCATCTACGCCGAGTGGGATGCCCGCTGGCACCGCTGGATCGATCGCTTTGGCTGCATGACGGCCAACATTGTGGCGGCGGCCCCGGAGGAGTTTCGCGGCAAGTGCGAGGTGATTGGCGATCTGATGGCCGATGTGCAGGCCGATAGGGAGGCTCAGGTGGCTGTGGGCGATCGCCTCGGCTTGCTCCCCGACCAAGACCTAATTGGCATTATGCCGGGATCCAAAAAAAATAAGCTCAGCGTGGGCCTGCCCTTTTGCCTGGGGGTCGCCGAGACTATCCATCGGCTGCGACCCCAGACGCAGTTTGTGATTCCGATCGCGCCGATGCTGTCGTTAGACGCGCTGGCCCAGTTTGCCGATGCCGCCCAAAACCCTGACATTCGCCTGTTTGAGGGGGCGACCACGGCGGAGCTAATTGAGGCTGAGTCTGCTCTACCTCGCCTGCGCACCCCGAGCGGCCTAGAGGTAATGCTGTGGCCCACGCACCCCGCCTACGACGTGATGAGCCAGCTCCAGTTTTGCATTACCACCGTGGGGGCCAACACCGCAGAGCTGGGATCCCTGGGTGTGCCGATGATGGTGCTGCTGCCCACCCAAAAGCTCGAGGTGATGAAAGCCTGGGACGGCATTCCCGGCCTGCTGGCCAACCTGCCCCTGGTGGGGGATGGCTTTGCCAGGCTGATTAACCGGCTAATTTTGCGACAGATATATAAGGAGGGGCGGCTGTTTGCCTGGCCCAACATTTGGGCCAAACGCCAGGTGGTGCCCGAGCTAATTGGCCCGCTCAAACCCCAAGCGGTAGGAGCGCAGGTGGTGAGCTATCTGGAAAATCCCGAGAGCCTGAGGGCGATGCGGCAGGAGCTGCGATCGGTGCGGGGTGCAGCGGGGGCCTCGGCCAAGCTGGCGGCGATGGTGCTCGAAGAGCTAAGGTCGTCTTACTCAAGCGACGCGAGCGATTAGCAACCTATGGAAAAACCTGCGGCCAAGTCGATTCTCTGGGGGCCAGTGTGGGGGCTGGCGTTTATGCAAGGGGCGATTACCCTGCTGTGGGTGATTTACAACCTCTACCTGGTGCAGCTGCTCACCCAGCTGGGGTTTTCCCAAGGGCTAGCCGTGGTTTTGCTGGTGGTTGAAAACCTGCTGGCCATGGTGGTCGAACCGCTGATGGGCACCTTCTCTGACCAGATGCAGCACCAGATTGGCACCCGCCTGCCGATTATTAGCCTGGGGGTGGTGCTGGCGGCGGGCCTGTTTGTGGTGATTCCGACGGCGCTGCTGTGGGGGCCGGGGGCACTGCGCTGGGGGCTGCCCCTGCTGCTGGTGGCCTGGGCGCTGGCCATGGCGGTGTTTCGTAGCCCGGCGCTGTCGCTGCTGGGGCGCTATGCCATGGGCACTCAGCTGCCCCAGGCGGCCAGCATTTTGACCCTGGTGGGCGGGGTGTCGGGGGCGATGGGGCCGCTGGCGGGTCAGTTTATTTTGGGTCTGGGGCCGTTTGTCGCCTTTACCCTGGGGTCGGTGGTGCTACTGGTGGCCACTCTAGCCCTGCGCTGGGCGAATCCTAAGGGTGCGGCTGCTAGCTCGGTGGATGGTGGTGCGATCGCCGCCAATCCCACCTCTATGCCGCTGCCCTGGGCCAAGCTGGGCCTGATCTTTGGCACGGGAGTCGGGGTGGGTCTGGGCTTTCGCCTGGTGATGACCGCGCTGCCCGCGACCCTGGCCCAGCGAGTGCCCGAAGCGAATACGCCCCTGGTTTTGGGGGCTTTGTTTATTGCCCTGGCCCTGACGGCGATTCCGGCGGGCCAGCTGGCTCGACATTTGGGCAATCGTCGGGCCATGGTGCTGGGGCTGAGCGCCATGGCCTGTCTAGCCATTTTAGTAGGCGTGATCTCAAGTACAGCGGTAGGGGTGATGCTAGCCGCGCTGTTTGGGGCTGCCCTCAGTCTGGTTTCGAACGGTACTCTCCCCTTTGCCCTGGGTATGGTGCCCCCCGCCCGCGCCGGACTGGGTACGGGCACCTACTTTAGCGGCGGTGCCCTGGCCGCCAGCGTTGGGGGTGGGCTGTTTAGCAATAGCGGGCTGGCCCCGACAGTGATCACCCTGGTGGCGGCCCTGGCGTTTTTGGTGGCGGGGCTGTGCGTGGGCGCTAGCGGACGGGTGGGGCGGAGAGTGACAAGTGAGCTGTAGATCTTAGGGGTAAAGGGTTAGAGGGCGTTTGAAAAGTGATTTGCTGTAGTTTTAGTCACCTGCCGATCCCCCCTGCCCCCCTTAAAAAGGGGGGTAAAAGTCCCCCTTTTTAAGGGGGATTGAGGGGGATCTCCACTTTTGCTACAAGAAATAGGACTTTCCAAACATCCTCTTAGAACTAACCTACCTCTCTACTCCCTTACCCCCACTCCCTCAGGCTGCCGAGTAACTTCCAAATAGACATGCTCTAGCTTGACCGGGCTGCGGGCGATCGAGTCGAGGGGAACGCCGTCGAAGCGCTCGATCAGATCCTTCAGCTCCAGCTGGTCGGGTACCCAAAAAGCCAGATCGCCGCCGTAGGTGCGGTGGGGGTAGCCGAGCTGCAGGGCGCGGGCGATCGCCCCCTGCCGATCCTTGGTCTCCACCGTGACAATTTCTCGGGCGGGAATGCGCGATCGCAGTTCCGCCAACGTGCCCTCCGCCAGCAGCTGCCCCTGGCGCAAAATGCCGATGCGCTGACACAGGCGCTCGACCTCATCGAGCAGGTGGGAGGTGAGCAGCACCGTCACCCCCATCGACTTAAACTGGCGAATTAGCTGCCACAGTTCTTGGCGGGCTTCAATATCTAGCCCGGTGGTGGGCTCGTCGAGAATCACCAGCTTGGGGCGGTGCAAGATCGAGGCTGCCATGCTCAGCCGCCGCTGCATGCCCCCGCTGAGACGCTCGGCGGGGACGTGCTTTTTATCCAGTAGGTTGACCGACTCTAGACAGACATCTACCCGCCGCTTGCATTCCTGGCGAGAGAGACCGTAGAGACGGCCAAAGAAAAACAAGTTGTCGCTGCACGTCAGGCTGCCGTAGAGTAGGTTGCTCTGGGGCATCACCCCTACCCAGGCTTTGGTGGCTTCTCCGGCGGGGCGATCGCCGATGGTGACCGTGCCGCTGTCGGCCTTGAGCAGCCCGCAGATAATGTTGATGGCGGTGGTTTTGCCCGCCCCGTTGGGGCCGAGCAGCCCATAGATTTCCCCCGGCTGTAGGTTCAGGCTGAGATTTTGCAGAACCGGCCTAGAACCGTAGCGCTTGCAGAGATTTTCGAGTCTTAACATGGGCTGTGCAACTTTACTGCCGGAGGTGGTTGCCTCCCCCTGCCGTTGGTTATGCTCAAGACAGGAGGCAGGGAAAGCCCCTGTATCTTATCAGTGAGGACCCTATGGCTGGCGATCGCGAACTGGTCTTGGCCGCAAACCAGGCTTTTTACCGCTCCTTCGAGAAAAAAGATATAGAAGCCATGGAGGCGGTCTGGTCGAAGGGCATGGGCTGCCTCTGCATTCACCCCGGGCGCGATGCCCTCAAGGGCTGGGTCGAAATTCGCGACGCCTGGCAGCGCATTTTTGAGAACACCAGCTACCTCGAAATCGACACTGACATTCTCACCGTGGAGATCAGCGGCGATCTGGCCTTTGTAGTGCTGATTGAGAACGTGCTGCAAATCAGCGGCAGCGAGGCCGGTACCGATCGCTTTGGCAGTCGTCGTCTAGAGGCCAGGTCGATGGCCACCAACGGGTTTGAGCGCATGGCGGGGCAGTGGTATATGATTCACCACCACGGCAGCCCGGTGGTCGATTGAGGGCGATCGCTCTATGCATTCCCAGAGAATGCGTCGCTCGTCAGGGTGTTCATTCGAAATAAAGTCCGGCAAAAATCAACCCTAAGATAGGTGATCTCAGGTTAATTTTTGCCGCAACTTTAACCTCAGTTAACGTGAAACCGATATCCTACTCATTAAAACTTTGGGGATATCGGAGAACGATGAGTAGTTTTAGCTCTGATTTGACCGGTCGAGACTACGAAGTCAAGATTGGTGATTACTTTAGCCGAGGGTGGGAGATCTTTAAGGCCAAAGCACCGCTATTTGTCTTATTTACACTGCTGCTGGTGCTGATCCAAGTTGTGATCTCTATTCTGCCTGCTCCCATTGGCACAAGGGGTGAGGACGGTGCCAGTGGCGGCATTCTCAGTTTGGCCTTTAATATAGTCGCCCCTGCCCTCACCGCAGGCTATTACTTTGTAGCCTTTCAGATCGCACGCAATCGCGATGCGGTCTTTGGCGACTTTTTTCAGGGGTTCAACAAGTTTTTGCCCATCTTTTTGGTCTCGCTAGTCTCGACCATTTTGACCGCCATCGGGTTTGTGCTGCTGGTTCTGCCGGGCATTTACCTGGCCGTAGCCTACCTGTTTGCCCAGCCCCTGGTGATTGACAAAAACGCCGATTTCTGGCAAGCCATGGAAACCAGCCGCAAGCTGATCACCAAGAAATGGTTTTCGTTCTTTGGGCTGCTGCTGCTGATTTTCTTGTTAAATCTTGGCGGCGCAATTCTGCTGGGCGTTGGCCTGCTCGTGACCATTCCGCTGTCGGTGTGCATCATCGCAGCGGCCTACGAAGATATTGTGGGTCTCAACTCGGTATCCGACGTCTCGGTTTAAACAATCGTCCCAGGCTTCGCTGCTTGGCACAAAAACGCTAGCAGCGATCGCCCCACCCCCTCACCGAGCTTTTTAGGGCTTCAACCTCACTCAGGCTGAAGCCCTAATTTGTCTTTGGCCGCGCGATCGCAAGGATCCACGCTAGGCCAGATAACCGGGCGCAGTTGCTGGGGAGTATCATCGGGTTTGGGACTTTTCTGACAGTGTTATGCGGTTATTCAAAACATGGCAGCTGCCACCCCCAGCGTTCTGGATGCTGCTGTGGTTTGGGCTTGCCCTGGCAATTCGTCTTTTAGGCTTGATGAGCAAGCCCCTCTGGATGGATGAGGCGGCCACGGTAATCTTCACCCTGGGCAACAGTAGCTACTCGGCTCCCCTCGATCAGGTAATTTCCTTAGACCAGCTGCTAACGCCCCTCCAGCCCCGCCCCGAGGCCACTGTGGGCTCAACCATTCACTACCTCATGCAGGAGGATAATCACCCGCCTGCTTACTTTGCGATCGCCCACCTGTGGATGAACCTTTTCCCTACGGCGCAGGGAGTAGCCTTGCCCTGGGCCGCGCGCGCTCTGCCCGCTCTGTTTGGGGCTTTGAGTGCCCCAGCGGTCTATCTGGCCGTGTGGCTAGGGTTTCGCTCAGTGCTGGCCGGGCAAATCGGTGCCGCCTTTATGGCCGTGTCGCCCTTTGGGGTGGCCATGTCCCAAGAGGCCCGGCACTACAGCATGGCCACCCTGCTGGTGGCGCTGGGGCTAGCCTGTTTTGCCGTGGGGGGCTGGAGCCTGCGCCGCCCCCGCCCCGGAGCCGCCGCGCCCCGACCGATTTCCCTGCCCTTGGCGCTGCTGTGGGTGGGCATCAATGCCTTGGCCTTTGCGACCCACTACTTTACGGTGCTGGCGCTGTTGGCCCAGGCTTTGGTGCTTGTGGCCCTAGCCATTCACCAGGGGCGAACCCAGCCCAAACTCCTCTGGCAGCGCCCCTGGCGACGGCTCTACGGGGTCATGCTGGGCACGCTCGCCGGCTGCCTGGCGTGGCTACCGGTGCTGCTCAATTTCTACGGCAGCAGCCAGTCCTCTAATTTGGCCATTGACCTCAGCCAGCCGATGCGGTGGCTCGACCCGATTGCCCAGACCCTCGCCGGACTGATCTTTATGGTGATCACTCCCATTACCCGCGCCCAGGGGGCTTTGGGTGTCGCCGCCGTGGTGCTGTCGGTGCTGGTGCTGCTACCCGTGCTGTTAGGGCTGGTGGCGCGGCTCATTCAGGCCTGGTCCCTGGTCAGCCTGACTGACCAAGGCCGGTTTGGCCTGTTTTTAATGGGCGGGTTTGTGCTGGCGGCGATCGCCCTCTTTTTTGCCGTCACCTACGGCTTAGGGATGGATATCACCCGAGGGCATCGGTACAACTTTGTGTTCCATCCCGGGGTGATGGTGCTGGTTGGGGGGCTATTGGCCACCTATTGGCCAGAGACCACTGCCCAG
This sequence comes from Leptolyngbya sp. CCNP1308, assembly GCF_034932455.1. Taxonomy (NCBI): domain Bacteria; kingdom Bacillati; phylum Cyanobacteriota; class Cyanophyceae; order Leptolyngbyales; family Leptolyngbyaceae; genus Leptolyngbya; species Leptolyngbya sp. CCNP1308. The sequence goes on from NZ_JAYGIH010000072.1 coordinate 403,856, forward strand.
CCGCGATCGCTCCGCATTCCCTTCACCCAGCAAAAATTTTCCGGGCGGCGCACGGTTCAAGTGTTTTGGGTGGCCGGTCTAGTCAGCGCCCTATTTGTGGTCAGCAATCTGGCCTTTGCCAAATACTTTGCCCCAGCCGAACTTGTGCGCACCATTCAGACAGAATCTACCCATCCGGCACTGATCGGCTTCCCCGCCCCGATCGAAGCAGAAAAGCCTACGGTAATTGGCCATGAGCTGCTGAGCATCGGCTGGGAAATTCACCGCCATTTCAACCCCAGTGACCCAGACAGCGGATGGACTGTGCCGCCCCAGTTTTTCCTTTGGACGTTGCCCAGCAACCCAACCGCGCCCCCCGAAGAAAAGCTGGCCGAGATTCTCGCAACCATGCCTCGCCCCTTCGATCTCTGGTTTATCCACATTGGCTCAGATTTGAGCGCCAACGGATGTCAGCAGCTGAGCCAAACGGGCAGCGGCGGTCATCCCTACAGCCACTACGAATGTGCAACCCTGTAAAACCACTGTGGGTACTTTTGGAGCCTTGCGGGAACTTGGGGGCTTGAAAAGCGTCTCTGTGTGGTGGGCTAGCGACAGATTGAAACCGTGAATGCCGAATGGAGATTCTTTTTTGAGAGAATTTATGTGCCGTCCCATAGCCTGTAAGTCGCCTTCATTTCGCAAATCTATTCCTTTAGGCATATGTTACGAATGTGTCCCGATTGACGCATTTGTTAACGTTTATCCTTAAATAGGAAGAGGCTTTTGGCCATGGTTCTGCTACGTGAAGCGTGGGTAATGGGTTAAACCACCATGAGAAATCTCTGGAAAGCTCCGCTACCGAAGTTAAAGCCGGTGCGACTCAAGTCTGTTCGGCTCAAGCCGCTGCCGCTCAAGTCGCTGCAATCGTCTTGGGCAATGGTTGATAAGGGCCGTCGCATCAAAGTTTTTGGTGGTTTAGCGTTTGCTAGCCTGCTGCTAGTGCAGGTGTCGGCTCCCTGGGGAGGACGCAGCAGCGCTGAGCCTGGCGACCTAGAGCCCGCTCTGTGGCAAACCACGGGTATGGTGCGTCAGTCGATTGTCGATCTCTACCGGGCGCGGCGATTGCTGGTGCAGGTCACAGCTCCCCCTGCCGAGTCGGCTAACGCTACAACCCAGGCGCCTAAAACGGCTCCTGCTGCCGCTGCCGCCCCTAGCTCAGCCGCGACGGCCCCAGCCCCGGCGGCTAATTCTGGGTCAACGCGATCGCTGCCTCAGCCCTCGGCACCGCCCGCCCCCAGCGTCTCGGAGGCCAGCTTTGACCCCGGCAAAACCATTGATACCAACCTAGAGATGCGGGTGGCGATCGCCAAAAACGCCTCCAGCCTAGAGGTATCCACCTCCGTAGACGGCTACATGATGGACATCAACGGCCAAAATCACTGCAACCTGCCCGCCCAGAGCAGCCTAATGCTCAAACCCCAGGGTTCGGGCATGGCCGTCGGCAACTGCACCCTCAGCAACACCGCCTGGCTAGAGCCTGGCGAAGGCGGTTATGTCTTTATCGGCGACAGCTGGTATAAGGGCCGCGTACTGATGATCACCGATGGCTCGGGCCTGATGGCCGTCAACTTTGTGCTCATGCACGACTACCTCAGCAGTGTCGTCGGCAGCGAAATGTATGTCGGCTGGCCAGCCGAAGCGCTCAAGGCTCAGGCTGTAGCCGCTCGCTCCTACGCGCTGGTGCACCATGTGCGCCATGCCCAGCGCGCCTACGACCTCGACAACACCCAGCGCTACCAGGCCTACAAAGGCATTGCCAAAGAAACCAACACAACCCAGGCGGCGGTGGCTGCCACCACGGGCGAGTTTATTAGCTACAACGGCGGCATTGTTGAATCGCTCTACGCGGCCTCAGATGCGATCGTGCAGGCGGCCCACGGCGGCAACGGCATGAGCCAAACCGGCGCGATGGAACTGGCCTCTAAGGGCTACAACTACACCCAAATTTTGGGCAACTACTATCCCGGCACCAGCCTCTCCCGCCTAGTCGTGGAGTAGAGATATCGACCACCGACCGAAGTGGGAGCGGATTAGACTGGCCCCTCGCCAGGGGTGAGCTGATGCCAAAATTTACCCTGATCTTTAAACGCTCATCCTCGAAGGGTGAGCGTTTTTATTACATAACGTACTACATGTGTCACACATTGCTCCCTGCCTTCACTTACTAGCGAGGGAAGCAAAGGAGGCACATCTGCCATGACTACCTTAAATACACCGGTAAGGGCTGTTCTAGACGGCAAATTTTACCCCGGCGTCGGGGTGATTCACTCTGTAGAGCAGCCAGGTTTGGAGTGGGTGGTGCGCGTCAACGGCGTCTACTGGACGGCCCGCGCCGCTCTGTCGAGCTACAGCTTTCAAGCGGGCGATGCCATTCGCCCGATCGATCGCCAGGGCAACACCCTGTTGATTGAACCCGCCTAAGTGTTGAATGCAGCAGCGGTAAGCTGTTGCTGAATCAGCCCTGCTAGGTTTTCAGCCAGGGGTTGGTAAGCATCCATCGTGCCCAAGGGCTCTATGGGCAGCAGCAGACTCACCGCCACCCAGGGGGTGAGTCTGCGCTGAATGAGTTGCGACCATTGGTTGGCCCAGAACCAGTGGCTGGGCGATGGATGACCGCCATTGGGCAGGGCGTACCACTGCATAACGGCAAAGCTCTGGCGATCGCCCCAGGCCCGAAAGAATCTTGCCGTTACCGGCCCGGCGCTGGGGGCGGTAACCTTAAGCCTTCGCCGCGACTCAATGCGCCACTTTTGCGCCCCGGCCAGATCGATCCACTCTAGCTGAGGCTGGTTGCTGTGCCAGGGCTGAGGGTGCAGCAGCACCGCAAACTGCTGTACTAGAGCCGATTGAGCCTCAGGGGAGTCTGCCCGGTACTCCGCTAAGGTCCAGGTTTGGCGGTTGATGGGGACGGGTTCAACGGTGGTTTGCTGCCAGCCGGGCAACTGCAAGCCTTCTGTTTGCAGGGCGCGCAGCTGATCGATCTGGGCCACCTGGGGGGTGTTGACCCAGGGCCACTGGCCGTTCAGGTAGGCGGGCAAAATGGCGATCGCCGCCAGGGTAGCAAGCACGAGCACCAGCGCCAGGTTGACCCAGCGGCTCGGCAAAAGGCTAGGAGAATTGGACTGAGAGGTCATAGGGGCTCGCATCTACAAACAATAACGGCCTAGACGGACGATGACGGCGACTGTACCGCCAGATTGAGGCGATCGGGCACCCGATCTTGAATCAGCCGCAGCAGCAGAATGATAGTCAGCAGCATCAGGGCCGAGTAGAGGTCGCCACCCCAGCTCTCGTGCAGCCAGTCAAACGCGCCATCGCGCCCGGTGCCGTGGAAGTAGCTCAAAAACGTGTTGCGGAGAATGTTGCCCACCACGCTGATCAGCACGGTTCCTGCAAAGAAGAGGCCCGTATGCAGCCGCGACCTGTAGGCCCCCGTCCAGTAGGCCAGCATAAGGGCGATGTAGAGGCTAGTAAAGAGCATCTTGAGCCCGGCGCAGTGGGGGGCAACCTCCACCGTTTGGTCGTTCACAAACAAGTAGATAGTCTCGACCGTTACCGGAACGCCAAGCTGCACCAGCAAAAACCCCGCCACCGATGCAATCAACCGCTGCAAGGGCAGAATATACGGCTCAATCAGGTAGGGCAGCTGGTTTGGCGTTGCTAGGGCAACCAGAATGAGGGAAATCGCCTGCAGCCGCAGCCCCGCGACGGATTTTAGGCTCAAACACAGCCCCATTAGCATCACCGGCAGCGATAGATTCATCCAGTCAGACAGCCGGGTGAGATACATGAGGCCCGCTAGCCCCACCAACCCCAACCCTAGGGGATGGCACCGATTGGGCAAATCACCCCAGGCCTGGCGCTTGCCCCAGGCAATGTAGGCGGCAAAGGGCAGCCCTAGTAGCCCGTGGCTAAAGTACTCGTGCTGAATGCTGATGGATTTGTTCAGCCAGCCATCGACCCAGTGCATCAGCAGCGGCCCGTAGAGGATCGCTAGGAGCGCGGCGATCGCCCAGGGCGGGGTGAAGTAGCGGCGGAGGGAGGGCATGGGGAGGTGGGGAAGATGAGGGAGGTGAGGGAGTAGGGGAGTTTTGAGTTTTGGACTCTAGCTTTAATTCAAAACTTAAAACTTTTATTCACCCATTTACGGTTTGCAAAATACCGACAGATTTAGCGGCGGTGACTGATTCAACCATAGCGTCTACGACGTAATCGACTTGCTCTGGGGTCATGCCGGGGTACATCGGCAGCGAGAGAATCTCCTGACTGAGGGCTTCGGCTTGGGGGAAGTCGCCGGGGCCGTAGCCGAGGGCGCTAAAGGCGGGTTGCAGGTGGCAGGGGATGGGGTAGTGGATGCCGGTTTGAACACCAGCGGCGGCGAACCGGGCCTGGAGGTCGGCGCGGCTGATGGGGCAGGTGTCGGTAATGCGCACGACGTAGAGGTGGTAGATATGGCCGGGGCCAGCGTCGTTATGCATGGGGAGGATGCCGTGTTCGGCCAGGGGAGCCAGGCGGCGATCGTACTGTTGGGCGATCGCCGATCTCGCCCGGTTCCACCCCGCTAAGTGGGGCAGTTTGACGTTGAGCACAGCGGCTTGCAGGGTGTCTAACCGGCTGTTAGTGCCCTGGGGTTTGGTGTGGTAGTACTTGCTGGTGGCCCCGTAGTTGCGCAGCGATCGCGCCGTCTCTGCAAGCAACCGATCGCCTGTGACAAACATGCCCCCGTCGCCTAACGCGCCCAGGTTCTTGCTGGGGTAAAAGCTAAAGGCGGCTCCGAGGCCGATGGAACCGGCGATGTAGCCCTCGCGCTGGGCCATGTGGGCCTGGGCGGCGTCTTCAAAAATTATCAGCCGGTGGCGGTTGGCCAGATCTAACAATCCCTGGGGCGAGACCATTTGGCCGTAGAGGTGTACGGGCAAAATGGCGCGAGTGCGGCGGGTAATGGCCCGCGCGGCAGCCTCGAGATCCATCAGGGCTGTGGTGCGATCGCAGTCCACAAAGACCGGCGTGGCCCCTGTCCGCAGCACCCCCATCAGCGTGGCCACAAAGGTATTTGCGGGCAAAATTACCTCGTCGCCGGGGGCAATGCCGCAGGCGATCAGACCCAGGGCGATCGCATCGGTGCCGCAGCCTACCCCTACCCCAAACTGAGTGCCGCAGGCCACCGCAAAGTTGGCCTCAAAGTCGGCCAGAGCCTGGCCTAACACGAAGTCTCCCTGGGTGATGACGGCATTGATCACTCCCTGAATGGCCTCCTGCAACGGCCCATGCTGCCAGGTCAAATCGACAAAAGGAACAGTCAGTGGAGAAGGGATGGTCATACTCACCTAGGTCGGTTTGGGGTAACAACTGACGCCCGCCAGTCATGCTCAGCTTGCCCGAATACCATGACGCCTTATCAGCCCCAGGGGAGTCGCTGTTCTTTAGATCAATGCCGATTGGTGCCGCCAAACTGCGGCCAGGCGGTAAACTGGGGCCAAAATAGCTTTGACTCAACCGTCCACCAGCACACGCGGGGCTATATCAAGTCCAGCTCGGGATCTGAAGTTTTCCCCCAGGCAAAACTCTACTTCTGGACTTGGATAAGGTTTAGAACACCCTGTTTAGCTACCGTTACCCCTATGGATTTTGAAACCTCTCGTGAATTTGTCGTCCGCCAAACCCTCGGCACCAGCGAAGACCTGCCCGATACCTTTATCGCCTGCCTGCGCCAGGGCAAACCGCCCATCCCCGGACAGGTGACCTCTCTGCTGCTGGCCCTCAAGGTGCTGTTTGAAGGCTTAAAGAACGAACCCACCCTCGATCGCACCCTCACCCAGGCTCTCTTTATCCTCTCCTACGAAAGCCGCCAGCTCTATTCTCAAGGGCAACGGTCGGGTGTTGTGTGGCCACCCATGCTCGACGAAGATTTAGGGCGCATTGGGAAAGCGGCGCAGTCGATTGTGTTCGGTGAGTGGATGGCGTGAGAAAGTTCGGCAAACCACACCTGCTAAAGAATTGCCGAGGGAACTTTTGGGCGGCTAAATTAGCACTCAGGATGCGAGAGTGCTAACGCGTCCTGTTGATGCAAACGTTCACTAAGCAAACCTTTGGAGGTACGTTATGGCCGCAGTCACCCTGAGTGTGTCTACTGTAAAGCCTCTGGGCGATCGCATTTTGGTCAAGGTCAGCGAAGCCGAAGAGAAAACCGCTGGCGGCATCTTGCTGCCCGACACCGCTAAAGAAAAGCCCCAGGTGGGTGAAGTGGTGCAGGTCGGCCCCGGCAAGCGCGACGACAACGGCTCGTTCCAGCCCGTAGAAGTCAAAGTCGGCGACAAGGTGCTCTACTCCAAATACGCCGGTACCGACATCAAGCTCGGCACCGACGACTACGTGCTGCTGCGCGAGTCCGACATTCTCGCCGCCCTGGGCTAGGCCAATTTTGGATTTTAGATTGGCGATTTTGGCTAGGTAGGGTGGGCACCGCCCACCATTGACCGATGCGATCGCAGATCAACCCCTAGGGCGCATCCGCGAAGCAATGCACCGCTCGGAAAGCCCCTCAAAGCGATGTCTTATCTACTCGAAACATCCCTTGAGAGCAAGTCCGGTGCGTTAGGCAAAGCCGTAACACACCTTACAAACTTCAACTAAACGCAGTTAGTCAACAATTCTTGCTGGGAGGATTATTCACCCATGGCTAAAACCATCACCTACAACGAAGATGCCCGTCGCGCCTTAGAGCGCGGTTTCGACATGCTGGCCGAAGCTGTTGCCGTTACCCTCGGCCCCAAAGGCCGCAACGTGGTGCTCGAAAAAAAATACGGCGCGCCCCAAATCATCAACGACGGCATCACCATCGCCAAAGAAATTGAGCTAGAAGACCACATCGAGAACACCGCCGTATCCCTGCTGCGCCAGGCCGCCAGCAAAACCAACGACGCTGCTGGGGATGGCACCACCACCGCTACGGTGCTGGGCCACGCGATTGTCAAAGAGGGCCTGCGCAACGTCGCCGCTGGGGCCAACGCCATCTCGCTGAAGCGCGGCATCGACAAAGCCACCGCCTTCCTGGTCGAAAAGATTGCCGAGCACGCCCGCCCCGTCGGCGACTCTAAGTCCATCGCCCAGGTGGGTGCTATCTCTGCTGGCAACGACGACGAAGTCGGCCAAATGATCGCCGACGCCATGGATAAGGTCGGTCGCGAGGGCGTGATTTCCCTGGAAGAAGGCAAATCCATGACCACCGAACTGGAGGTCACCGAAGGGATGCGCTTCGACAAGGGCTACCTGTCGCCCTACTTCGTCACCGACACCGAGCGCATGGAAGCGGTGCTCGACGAGCCCTACATTCTGCTGACCGACAAGAAGATCGCCCTGGTGCAGGACCTGGTGCCGGTGCTGGAGCAAGTGGCCCGCTCCGGCAAGCCCCTGATGATCATCGCCGAAGACATCGAGAAAGAGGCCCTGGCTACTCTGGTGGTGAACCGCATGCGCGGCGTGCTGAATGTGGCGGCGGTGAAAGCGCCTGGGTTCGGCGATCGCCGCAAGGCCATGCTCGAAGACATCGCCGTGCTCACTGGCGGCCAGGTGATTTCTGAAGACACCGGCCTCAAGCTCGACAACGTGAAGGTGGAGATGCTGGGCAGCGCCCGCCGCCTCACCATCACCAAAGACACCACCACCATCGTCGCCGAGGGCAACGAGCAGCAGGTCAAGGCCCGCTGCGAGCAAATCCGTCGCCAGATCGACGAAACCGACTCGACCTACGACAAGGAGAAGCTGCAAGAGCGCCTGGCTAAGCTCTCTGGCGGTGTAGCCGTGATCAAAGTCGGGGCCGCCACCGAAACCGAGATGAAGGATCGCAAGCTGCGCCTGGAAGACGCCATCAACGCCACCAAAGCAGCGGTGGAAGAAGGCATCGTCCCCGGCGGCGGCACCACCCTGGCCCACCTGGCCCCCCAGCTCGAAGCCTGGGCCAGCAACAACCTCAGCGGCGAAGAGCTGCTGGGTGCCCAGATCGTCACCCGCGCCCTCACCGCTCCCCTCAGCCGCATTGCTGAGAATGCCGGTGTGAATGGTGCCGTGATCGTTGAGCAGGTGAAGGAGAAAGACTTCAACATCGGCTACGACGCGGCCAACAATCAGTTTGTCGATATGTTCGAGGCTGGCATTGTGGATCCTGCCAAGGTGACCCGCTCGGGTCTGCAAAACGCGGCTTCCATCGCCTCGATGGTGCTGACTACCGAGTGCATTGTGGTCGATAAGCCTGAGCCCAAGGCTCCTGCGGCGGGCGCGGGCGCGGGCATGGGTGGCGACTTCGATTACTAAATCCAACTCACTGAGGCAACCCGTAATCGGCTTGCCCTAACCTGAACGCCGAGAACCCCGGATACTTGAAGCATCCGGGGTTCTTTTTAATGGTGGGCGTGAGGGCTTGAAGTTCAGTCAAACTGAGCTGCCCCTGATGATAGTCCCGATGGGCTTGGCGAGCGGTGTGGATAATGGGGAAGATCCGGTGGGCGAACTCCCTATTTTCTGGGAAGCGAGAGGTGGTTAATGCCTTGAGTTCCCGCTCCGGGTGCGCCCAGCATTTCTGCTTCGCGCCCGCCGATTGCGGTCCATAGGCCGACCAGCAGTCGCTGCTGAGGATGCCCGTGAAGTCCTCGCCCAGCAGCATCTTAACCTCGGCTGAACTGCGGATGGGGGCAAAGAACAGGACGTAGCATTCCGGTACGGTGGCAATCCAAATCCAATGGTTCACACCGTTCAAGCGATAACTGGTCTCATCGACACAGCGCACACCTGGTTGTTGAATCCAACCCCACCACTGCTTGTCAGCGGGTTGCAAGGCGGCACAAAACCACTGATGCAGCTTGGCTAAACTGCCTTGAGACATTGGAATACCGAAGATGCTCCCGACCACATAGCGCTGTTTTGACCACGATAGGTTGCCCCCATAGCCCAGCCGCTCATGCACATCAACCGTCAGGGGTTGATTAGTTTGACTTAGAAGTTAGACTGCGGCAGGTTATGGGCAACGTTAGACAGCCGCAATGACGCCAATCTGCGCACACATATCGGCCAGGGGGCAGCGCCCGCATTTAGGCCGATCGCCCGTGCAGATGTGCTTGCCAAAGGGCACCAGCAGCCGATTGATTTCAACCCAGTAGGGCTGCGGCAGTTTGGCTTCCAGGGTCGTCATGGTTTTTTCGGGCGACTTGGTTTGCACGTAGCCCCAGCGGTTCGTGACCCGATGCACATGCACATCAACGCTGATGCAGGGGTAGCCCAACGCCACCCCCAGCGCGAGGTGGGCACACTTCGGCCCCACCCCTTTGAACCGCATCAGCACCTCGGGGTCGGCGGGCAGGTTGCCGCCATACTCATCCAAAATTTGCTGGGAAATCTGATGGATTTGTGGGGCTTTGTTCTCGGCAAAGGTGGATCCCTGAATCAGGGCCAAAATTTCTTCGACCTCTAGCCTCACCATCTGCTCCGGCGATCGCGCCCTTGCAAACAGCCGCTGTGCCACCGGCACGCTCACCTCGTCGTAGGTGCGAATGGAAATGATGCAGGCGACGAGCTGCTCGTAGAGCGTGTCAAAGCCCTCCTCCGCCAGTTGAAACATGGCGGCTTTGGGAAATGGGGCTACTGCCGTGCGCAGCAGCGCGATCGCCCGGTCGATATCAAATTCCTTGGCCGTCACTACGCTACAGGTTTGCAGGACTCAGTGAAAATTTAGCTCATCACCAGCGGAGCCATCAGCTCGGGGTCTTGGAACAGCGGCGTGCTCAGGTAGCGCTCGCCAAAGCTGGGCTGAATGATCACAATCAGCTTGCCGTCGTTTTCGGGACGCAAGCCGACCTCCACAGCAGCCTTCACTGCTGCCCCGGTAGAAATGCCCGAGAGCAGTCCTTCCTCGCGGGCCAAGCGGCGACCGTAGGCGATCGCATCTTCATCCGCGACCTGCACCACCTCGTCGATCAGGCTTACGTTCAATACCTCAGGCACAAACCCCGCCCCAATCCCCTGAATTTTGTGGGAGCCGGGGCGACCGCCCGACAGCACAGGGCTGTTGACGGGTTCGACGGCGATCGCCTTAAACCCCGGCTTGCGCTGCTTGAGCACATCGGCCACGCCAGTGATGGTGCCGCCCGTGCCCACGCCTGCTACCAGGATGTCAACCTGGCCATCGGTGTCGGCCCAGATCTCTTCAGCGGTGGTGCGGCGGTGAATGTCGGGGTTGGCCGGGTTGCGGAACTGTTGCAGCATATACGCATCGGGCAGGGTGTCGAGAATGTCCTGCGCCCGCTGAATGCAGCCCGACATACCCGCTACACCAGGGGTGAGTTCTAGTTCAGCCCCGTAGGCCCGCAGCATCGCCCGCCGCTCAGAACTCATAGTCTCGGGCATGGTGAGAATCAACCGGTAGCCCTTGGCCGCCGCCGCCATGGCTAGGGCAATGCCGGTGTTGCCTGATGTGGGCTCGACCAGGGTGGTTTTGCCGGGGGTAATCAGCCCTTCGGCCTCGGCGGCTTCAATCATGTTGATGCCGATGCGGTCTTTGACGGAGGCTGAGGGGTTCATGCCCTCCAGTTTGACCACCAGCCGGGCTAGGCAGCCAGCCTCTTGGGGAATGCGGTTGAGCTGCACCAGGGGGGTGCGGCCAATCAGTTGGGTCACGTTTTCGGCAATTCGCATGGGCCTGGCCTAGATGTAATACATAATGTCGACTTGCTGTTGGGCGTTGCGCTTTTCGACCATGTCTTGCAAGGTGTAATTTTGCAGCACTCCCTCGGCGGCTTGGCGCACCTCGCCCCACACGCCTTTAATGACCTGCGCTTCTGGCGTGTTAGACATCTGGGTGGGGTCGGCCTGGGGCTCAAACCCTTCTATGCAGCTCACCACATCATAGAGGGTAATCTTCCACGGATCACGTGCTAGCAGGTAGCCGCCCCGCGCCCCGCGCTGGCTCTTGACTAGGCCCGCCCGGCGCAGGGTGGCCAGCAGCTGCTCTAGGTAGCGATCGGGAATGTTTTGCTGGCTGGCAATTTGCCGAATTTGCAGCGGCTCACCGCTGTCGTAGTGGGGGCTCAGTTCTAGCAACGCTAGCAGAGCATATTCACTTTTAGAAGACAAATCCACAGGGCAAACGGGGTAAAGAGCGATACAGTCTATTATACTCCGGTTCTCCACTGGGGTTTGCAGGATTGTGTGAAGGATTGCGCGATCGCGAAAACAACCTTCTCCTTTTGTATTGGGCTTCACTAAACGTCACAGGGCTTCGGGGTAGTGTTTTGTGAGGCAGATAGTGTTCTGGGATACATAGATGTAGGGGCGATCGCACTTACCCTCCCAGTCATCGCTCTAGCTTCACCCCTCCCAGTCACGGCTTCAGCACCGCAGGCAAACCTCTGGCAGGCCATTTTCTATGAGCCCACTGAACCTGGTTGTCGATCAACTCGTTGGCCCCGCTGCTGCTGCCCAGGCTGCCTTAGCCACTGCCCCAGCGCCCCTAGAAGGCCTGGCCGATTTTCTTGAAATTCTGCAATTTCTAATTCGCGAGCCCTCGGTGGTCGGCAGCGAAGACTCGTTTTTTCGGGTGCTGCGGCGCGAGCTAGATGAAGTGGGGGCCGAAGTCACCTACTACCACGGCGTCTTGGTGGCCCAGGGTCGCCGCCCCCACGACCTGATGCTGTCGGCCCATATCGATCGCCACGGCTTACTTTGCACTGGCCCCAACGAGTTTCAGTACGCCGCCTTTATCGCGGGCAACCAGAGCGAATTAACCGGCGACTCGGTGTCTGAGCAAATGCTGCACACCATTGAGAATCGCTTTCAGGGGCAGCGGGTGCAGGCCCACCTGCCCTACACCGGCACCTACATCGGCCAGGGAATCATCACCAACTCCTACATTTGCCCCGAGCGCAAAAACCTGATCTTTGAGGTCGATGGGCTCGACTACCTTCAGCCGGGCACCCCGATTTCGTTTTTAGACCGTCTGCAATTCAACAACGGCTACATTTCGGCTCAGCTCGACAATGTGATTAGCGCTGCCATCATTATCTTTTTGTTTCGCTGTGGGTTTGAGGGCACCGCCCTATTCACGGCCCAAGAAGAGTCGGGGCGAAGCTGGCGCTACGCATTGTCGTGGTTTCAGCGGCAGCGTGTAGCGACCCAGCGCTTGATCGCCCTCGACACCAGCCCCTACCACAGCCGCGAGGCGGCCGACGAGCAGCTCATTACCCTGCGCCGCAAAGACGCCAGCGCCGACTTTGCCCCCGGTATTACCCAGGAGCTGGCCGATCGCTGTACCCAGCTCGGCATTGCCTACAGCTATAAAGACGACTACATTGCTGCCCAAAACCTGAGTCGCCCCAAGCCCTACTCTCTAGGGCGCACCGAGATGGGTCGCCTCACCGCTGCTACAGAAGGAGCGGTGACGGGCACCACGCTGCAAATTCCCACCACCGAGTACCACACGGCCACCGAGACAGCATCGCTGGCCTCGGTAGCAGCAGTAATTCGCCTGTTGCAGACCTATCTTGACTAACTCAGCGGCGTTAAGGTTGGCACAAAACCTCAGTTTCTCGCTAAAAGCTGCTCAGGTCATAATGGGGCTAGCGTTGGCAAGCCGTAACCGTTCTTTGAGCGGAGTCGAACGAGAACAGTTATCTAGAAATTAGCAGAGCCTGGTGAAGCTGCAATCATGAAAACGAATATCGAAATTGATGAGAATCTGGTTGCCGATGCCTTGCGGGCGACCGGGCCAGAAACCACGGATAAGGTGGTCGAACTCGCTCTCAAGGTGTTACTTCAACTCAAACGACAAGAAGCTATCAAAGCCTTTCGCGGCCAGCTGCCTTGGGATGGTGACCTAGATGCCGCAAGAACCGACGCATGACTCTAGCCGATTCCATCGTGTGGATTGACTACTTCAACGGTCAAAACACGCCCCAAGTCGAGCTACTTGATCAGCTGCTCAGTACACAACCGTTAGCCATTGGCGACATTATTCTCACCGAGATTCTGCAAGGATTCCGCCAAGATGCCGACTATGTTATGGCCAGGCAACTCCTGACCTCACTGACTATATTTCAGCTGATTGATACTGACTTGGCCATCAATAGCGCCGACAACTTTCGCACCCTCCGCAAACGAGGCATCACAGTGCGAAAAACCATTGATGTGATTATTGCCACCTTTTGCATCGAAGCGAAACACGCCCTCTTGTTCTCCGATCGCGATTTTATTCCCTTCGTGCAGCATCTCGGCCTTGATGCGGTGCTGATGCCCAAATGACCAACTGATCAATGTTTTGTATTTTGCCAAGCTCAGAAAGCCATTTACGGAATCAGCCATGATTCTTTGTTACTGGAGCCGGGGGTAACTACGTGCGCGATCGCCGCAACCTGTGGTTGCCGTAGCTGCAAAGCGCACTACTGAGACACTGGCAGTCGGGCAAGCATTCTAATAAAGCCGATGCTTGCTATGGGATGTCAGCGCCCCGCTCTGCCATATCACTACCCGGCACCGCCAATGCATCGGTTGGATATAGCTTGTCACTGACCCGCTATGCGATATCACTCACCTGCAATCAAATATCACTGGACTGCAATGCGATGTCATCGGTCTGCAACGCAATATCACTGGCTTGCAATGCGATGTCACCAGCCTGCAATGGGATATCACTGACCTGCAACGTAATGTTCAGTTGCTAGCCAGGGAAACCATCGGTATCAATGCCCAGGGAAAGCTGGTAGATCGCTTTCTTGGATTGTCCAGTCGCTTTGGCGAGCTGACGGCTGGCGTCGGCTCGCGACATGCCCTGGCGCAGCAGTTGTTCTAGCTCTGCTCGGATGGCTTCGGGTGACAGCACGGGCGCTTCACGAGTTGCGCCCTGAACGACAACGGTAAATTCACCCTTGGGCGCTTCGCTCTGGTAATGCTCTAGGGCGCTGCCCAGGGTGCCGCGCCAAAATTCTTCGAATCGTTTGGTCAGTTCGCGGCCTAGGGTGACGGGGCGATCGCCCCCCAAAGCCGCCACCAAATCCTCCAGAGTCTTGAGCAGCTTATGGGGCGCTTCGTAGAGCAAGATAGTGCGATCTTCTTGGGCGATCGCCTCTAATCGCGCGGTTCTTTCCTTGCCCTTGAGGGGCAAAAAACCCTCAAAGACGAAGCGATCGCTGGGCAACCCGGCCACGCATAGCGCCGTAATTGCCGCCGTGGGTCCTGGAATTGGCACCACGGGAATGTCTGCCTCAACGCAGGCCGCAATCAGTTCATAGCCAGGGTCAGAAATTCCCGGCATTCCCGCATCCGATACCAGCGCTACGGCGTGCTGCCGCGCTTGCAGGTGGTGCAGCACGTCGCCGATGCGGCTGTGGCGGTTGTGCTCGTGGTAGCTAATCTGAGGCGTGGTGATTTGAAAATGCTGAAGCAGCTTGCCTGTGTGGCGAGTGTCTTCGGCGGCAATGAGATCGACCGACTGCAACATTCGCACCGCTCGAAAGGTCATATCTTCGAGGTTGCCTAAAGGCGTGCCCACCACGTAGAGATGGCCGGGTTTGGGGTCAGAATCAGAGGCCGGAGGCATGGGCGGTGGCGGTGGGGGCTAAGGGGTTAGTGTAGCGTTGGCAAGTTAGAAGGTTGGCAGGTTGGAGGGTTCTTGCATTAAAGCGCGATCGGGCGACGACAAGTGATCGGCCTGAAGAATGATGTTCAAAGACCTGCCCCCAGGGCAATCGCCCCTGGCCGTTGGTGAGCCATACTAAGCAGCAGTAGTTGAGTCAGTGCAAAGGAAAGTCGTGATGAAACACCTTAAACCCTGGGGATTATTACTCGGAGCAGCGGCCCTGACGGTTGGCGTATCCCCTGTTCTGGCGCAGGTTCCAGAAATGATAGCGGCTGAGGCTGCTCCTGCCGCCGAGGCCGCCCCGGTTTTAGAGACCACCAGCTACGCCGATTTATTTTCGATCGCGTTTCCGGCCGGGTGGCAGGTGAGTGAACAGGCCGATGCCCCTCAGCTTGTTGCAGACAGCGCCGGGGCCAGCGGCAGTCTGCCCGCCATGCGCACCGAGGTCACCTGGCAAGAGGCTCCCCCGCGCGAGGTGGTGGGCGCATCGCTAGAGGCTCTGCGCGCCAAGGGCTACACCGTCAGCCGCTACGATGCCGTCGCCATCGACGGGGTGACAGCTGTGCGACTGTGGATTAGCGAAATTCCTGAGGAATTTCCCAACGCGTTTATTACCTACGTCGGCTACCCCACCGCCACTGCCACCATTACCAGCTACTACGGCGACACCACGGGCAACATTGACCCGGTGCTAATGGCAATTCACCAGTCGTTTGCGCGATCGCAATCGGCTAGCACGGCTCCTTAGAGCAACTGATGGCTGTGGGAGGGATAGGGTTCAGGGTGCCAGGTCTAAGGCAAAAACCGGCAACGCTAGACCTGAACCTCTGAGCCCTTGATCACAATGCTTAACCCTGGAAGGGCACACTAACCCATACCCTATTTTTTGGGGCGTGTTGCCCTGCGATCGCCGCTAGCCAGGCAGTGTTATGCAAATTGATTTTCACCACGGGGCTACCTATGTGTGCGCCCGTTTGGCCGGTTTTGAGCATTTAGACGCCAGCATCGTGGCCCACAGCGCTCAATACGTTGACGATTCCACCCAGGCGGGGCTCATTCGCTTTGACAACGGCGCGATGTTCGATCGCATCAGTTCGGCCCACAAAATGCTCGACTACCGGAACTTCAAAGAGCTGGCCAACTGCAAGGTGTGGATTCCCTTTCATTTTTTACCGGGCAACGGCGGCCTGCCCGCTGGCCAAGACCCACCCGGCACCTTCATCGAAAAACTGATCTGCCGACCCAATAGCCCCGTCGCCCAAGCCATGGTGCGCGAATGCATTGAGCAGCGCTATCGCAGCTATGGCTTGCACCGCCTGGGCATTACCATGCACGTGTTTGCCGATACCTGGGCCCACCAGGGCTTCGCTGGCGTCAGTCACGAAATCAACAGCGCCCGCGACCTGGTTGATGGCAACAACAAACCCGACCAAAGCCTGATGAACCGCCTTAAGGGCTTTTTTATTGGCGGAGCGCTGCCCCTGGGCCACGGCACAGTGCTCAGCAACCCCGACAAGCCCTACCTGCGCTGGGGCTACACCAATGGCCGAGGCGAAAAAATCAGCCGCGACAACCCCAAAGACTATTTAGAAGCGGCTAACGAAATATGCAAAGCGATGCAGCGGTACCGATTGGGCGATCCCGCTGCCGCTGTGCCGGGGCTGCCAGCGGCTGACAAAGACAAAATCGCGATGCTGTTTGAAACCACCCTGGGGGAAGGCCACTGCCGCCACCGCCACTGGATAGAACATATTGCCCAGGGTTCCTTTAGCTTTGGCCCTGCCAGTGTGAGCTATGTCGCCAACGGCTACGGGTCTTGGAAACAAAAAGCCCTGGGCATCATCGGCGAGGGCGAGCGCAAAGAAATGCGTCTGGCCTACTCGCCCGCCTTTCTCACCAGCCACTGGAAGCTCTTTCACGACGCGCTGCGGGCGCATCACTTCTACGTCGTCCACGATCTGCTGCCTCAGTTTGGGATCTGTGTAGCGTAGGGAAGTGGGTGCATCGGTCGGTTCCTGGACGGAGTCGAAGGTGAGGGGATGAGGAAGATGAGGGGGCAGGGACTGGAAGTTGTAGAGGGCTGTAGCTGTCTGTTTCCCACGCTGTTCCTTTAAAAGTTTTCCTGCAAAAACGGGTCTAAGTATAGAGGGGCAGGCTATGCTAAGCCTTGACTGATCACGCCTACTAGCAGCAATTTCCTGTGGTTTCTCCCGTTATTCCTCGCCCTGCTCTAGATGTTTCGCCGCCGCCATCGCCGCGCCCCAAGTCGGCGCTTCTACGGCAGGGATGGTGGTCATCGCTACCGCGCCCCAAGCATCCCAAGATGTGGGGATTGGGTGTGGGCAGCTTAGCTCTGGGCCTGGTCAACGGCGCTTTGGTGATCTCCGCTGGCATTGGTCTGGTGGCCTATCAGCAGCTTTTGCAGCTCTCGCCTCGCCAGCGCAAGGGGTTGATGCAGCGTCTTCAACAGGGGCTGCCGCTGCCCGCCAAACCCCAGCAGCAGGCGTTGATGTTGGGGTTAGTGGCGGGGGTGAGTACCTACACATTTACGGCCCTGTGGCACAGCACCCACTCGCTGCTGATGGCGCTGCTGCTCACCGGGCAGGGGGCGCTGGCGCTGTTTGCGGTGGGGGCGCTGCTGCGATCGTCCCGGTCGGCAGAGCGTAGCGATGACCTGTGGGATGCGGCCCCTATGGCCCAGATGGAGCACAATTTAGGGTTGCTGAGCCACCCTGACCCGCTGAAGCGGCTGGTGGCGGTGCGGCGACTGGTGCGCCTGGCGCAGATGGATGAAGAGTATTTGACGGGCCTGTCGCTGCGATCGCACCTCCTCGACTGCTTCCAGATTCGGCTAGGCCAAGAGAGCGACGCGATCGTGCGATCGGCCTTAGAAGAGGGGCAGCGCTTGCTGCGATCGGCCAAACCGCTGCCGTCAAGTTCCGCAGCGGCCTTCACTGTAGATTCTGCATCCGACGCTGCTGAGCTGAAATATTCAGAATTAGAGCCTCAATTGGTTGCAGCACCAAGCCTTTCAGATTCCCCCAAACCTCCAGAATTGGAGTATTTAGAAGCATCTGTTGAACAGGACGACTCATATCAGCTCCCCGGATCCTCTACGGAGACATCCACGACGGAGCTAACCCGTTCGCCCTCGCCTGTCCCTAAGGAACGACGGGCTGTGGTCGAATACGAGGAATATCTAGACATTTAACTCCTGGAAACCTAAGCTATGGATCGCTTAATTCCCGGAAATCTGCGCTATGGATCGCTTCACCGTTGAGGTCATTTCCCAGACCCCAAACCCTCAACAGACCATGTACGCCGCCATGCACCAAGACTACGCCGAGGGCTTTGTGGCGCACGATCGCGACGCTTGGCCCAGCGAAGAGCGCTGCGGCGAAATCCTAGTCACCAGTCTGCTTAAGGGCGGACGTGGCCACTATGGCCCGCTAGAGCACCCGCAGATTGTGTTTAACGTGGGCTGGTTTCCCCACAGCACCATGCAGCAGATTCGCACTCATCGGGTGGGCGTGAGCTTCGATGTGCAGTGTTTAGCGGGCGATACTGAAGTGACCTTCGTTCACGCCTCCGGTGGTCTGAGAAAGATCAAGGTTGCCGAGCTACACGATCTGTGGACTAACGGTGAGAAGGCTAGTCGAGAACGCAAAATTCGTGGGCGCAATGGCGAACTCCCTGGCACCTACCGCCGCGACTGTAAAACCCGCCTCAAGAAAATGCGTCTGCGGGTTCTCAACGAAGAAACAGGTATTTTTGAAGTCGGTCACATTCAAGATGTTATGTGTAGCGGCTTGCAGCCCGTCTACCGGCTCACCTTGGCCAATGGTAAAACCCTTGACTGCACCACTAACCATCGCCTCTATACCGCCCAAGGGTGGCAGCGCATGGGAGATGCCCTGGGGTTAGTTGCCGATGCCGATCATCAGGTGCTGGCGGTTACTAAAACTTGTGAATTGATGACAAACGGCGTTGTGCGACCCGATGCGCTCTATAGTCAAGAGTCTTGGCTAAAAGCTCAGATCAGTCAGGGTTTGACGGCGCAACAAATCGCTGAGCAGTGTAGGTGTTCTGTTGAGGTAATTCGCCACTGGGCTAAACGATTTCAACTCAAGTTGCCCTCAGGACGGCGGCGCGGGCTTAAGACTGTTGTAGGCAACGGCTTGTATCGCGACAAAGCATGGCTCCAGGCTCAGCTTGCCCAAGGTCTTTACGTGGATGACATCGCTGCCCTAGCAGGATGCTCGATCGAATCGGTTAAGAAGTGGGTATACGCCCATGGTCTAACGCTCAACAAACGCTCGCCTGGCACTGACAATCCCTGGAACAAAGGGGTAAAGGGCTACAGGTTAGATCTGTCAGAAGACAGCTTAGAGCAACGTCGTATCAATGCCAAGACCTTCACAAAACGGGGCCCGGACTCTAATTTTTGGAAAGGCGGCACTTCCAGTGAACGAGAGCTGATTGGAGCCTGGACACGCCAGATCGCTCCCCAGGTGCACGCTAAGTTCAATTACATTTGCCAAAGTTGCGGTGAATCTGGCGGCAACCTCCATGCCCACCACCTGGTGCCGGTCTTTGCCGACGAGTCGCTAGCCTACGAGTTTAATAACCTCATTTCTCTCTGTCAGCCCTGCCATGAGCACCTGCACCAGAACCATTTAGAGGCGGAGTTTGCAACAAACTTTCAGCCTATTTTAGAACCCAAACTCTGGGCCGCTAAGCCAACACCTACAGGGCGAAAGCTTAAAGCTCATCCTGTTCAGGTGGTTTCGGTTGAATATCTGGGTATGCAGACCACCTACGATCTGGAGGTCGCAGGGCCCTGGCACAACTTTGTGGCTAACGGCGTTGTTGTTCACAACTCTTTCCGTTACACTGGGCAGCGCATTCTCGATGTGGTCGATGGCAAGCGCGAGGTCGAAGAGGTCTTCTACCTGCGCCCCCTAGGCTTCTATACCGATCGCCAGGGCAAGAAGTACGAGTACACCGCCGAAGCTCGTCAGCAGGATATTGACTGGTGCCTGGAAGCCAGCCGCCGCTACAAAACCCGCATTGACCAGGGCTTTGCCGAAGAGCACGCGCGGGGGCTGATTCCCTTCGACATCCGTCAGCACTGGGTGATGTCGGCCAATGTGCGATCGGTGATGCACCTGCTAGATCTGCGCTGGAAGGCCGACGCCCAGCTCGAAGCGCAGAAGATGTGCGAAGAAATTTGGCCCCACTTTGCCGCCTGGGTACCGGCGATCGCCGCCTGGTACGAAGAGAACCGCCTCAAAAAAGCTCGCCTGGCCCCCTGAGGCCGTGACAAACAAAAAAGGGGGGAGACAGCGCTGCTTCCCCCCTTTTTTGCGTGGTTTTCGACTTCTAGCTGAGAAAACCGGCTACTCAGCTCTAGCGATACCTAAAGTTGCGATAGACCAGGCGAGAGTTGAGCCCGCGCCCGCGCAAGAAATTGACCACCGCACTGGCATCGTTGCGATCGGTACATTCAGCCGCATTGATGAAGCGCCCCTGGCGTGCATTCTCAAAGCGAGGGTTGATGACGCAGGTCAAACCACCTACACCCTGGCTGCTGCCACTGGGTAGCACCTGGCGCACCTGCTGGAGTTCATTGTCACCACCAAAGACGGCGGCCACATAAGGCTCTAGGCCAGCCCCATCGGGCACGGTGCCACCGCTGCCAAAACACTCAGGGCGATCGGCCTGGGGAATATTAGTCACCAGAGGCGCAGAGTTGATTCTAGGTTCTGACAGTAGCACCCCGCCGTTGGGGGCAATCACATCCAGTTGTGCCTGCCCATCACTACTGACTCGAACGAAGTAGCGGGCCGGAACACCGCCAAAACTTTGACCGCCAAAGTAGTTGGCCCAGCATCGGTAGGGGGCAATCTCGGTGGCTTCTGCGGTGGCAATCAGACCATTGACCAGCGGTTGATTAGTGATTCTGTTGTAGACATTCATCTTGGTCACGCCGCTGTCGTTAAACACCCGAACCGAGTGATTTTGGGTATCAAAGCCCACAAACGTGCGGTTGAGCAGGTCGCCTTGTCCAGGGTTAGGGTTAGGGTTGGCTCCAGGCAGGAAAAAGTCTCGAACGCTGGTGCTATTTTGGCTGAGCAATATGGAACTGGTGGGGAGATCAACGATTTCGAGGCGGGCCTGGTTGTTAGTTAGGTTGCCACTAGCCCGGTAGACGACGTTGCGGCCTGCACGCGAGCCAAAGCTGTCATAGCTTATCCATTCTCTACTGATGATTCCGTCGCGACGGGTAACGGAAGCATTGAGTTGTTCAGACTGCCGAGTGTCTCTGTTGTAGACATTCATCCGCAGGGTGCCAGAATTCCTGGGAAAGACGCTAACGGTAAAGGTAGCGGTTTCAAAATAGAGGGTGGCGTTGCCCACGGTGTTGGGGTCCTGGGCCAACAACCCTTCCAATCCGGCCTCGGCAGCAGCGTTGGGCGTTAGCACTGTGGGCTGAGCCGCACCATACCCCGGCACCGATAGGCCAGTGACTAGAAAAACCGAGGTAACAAACAGCGCCACCGACTTGAACAGCCGCTTCGACCAGCGGCTAAGGGGGACATTGGGCCAGACTGGTTTCATGAAAATTAGCTCCCTATACTCCTCACTCGAGAAACCCGTTAGGCGACCAATTCGGGAACGTGTGGGTATAGAACCCCGGTTTCTCTGCAAATACGGCTGTAATTTTAGCTAACTTTCCCCAAAGCGCTCTTTTTTTTTGCTGGCCCCTAAACCGCTACGTTGCGCCCGCTAGCACCAAGTCCAAAGGAGGTAGTCATCTCAATTTCAAAGTGGTTCTACCCCTGCTCTGACTCACGGGCTGACTGGTTGGGGGACTGCTCTAGACTCTGCTGGGTCTCCGCTGCCAGAGGCATGGGCAGATACCCCGAGCGAATATGTAGATCGCGCTGGGGAAAGGGCACCTCAATGTCGTGGTGGCGCAGGCTGGCCTCAATTACAAAGTACAGGTCGCTTTTAATTACCAGCTGGCGGCTGGGCTGGGCGATCCACACCAGCAGCTCAAAGTTGAGGGCGCTGTCGCCAAAGCCCAGGAAAAACACCTGGGGAGCGGGGGCCGTCAGAATTTCCTGGTTTTTTTTGCAGGCTTCGAGCAGGGCAGCCCTGACCCGGTGGGGATCGGCGCTGTAGGACACCCCCACCGGCAGCCGAATGCGCGACACTGGGTTGCCGTGGCTCCAGTTGATTACCTCTGATTCTAAAAAGCGAGAGTTGGGCACGATGATGGAGACATGGTCGAGGGTGCGAATTTCGGTACTACGTGAGCCAATGCGAGCCACGGTGCCCTTAACCTGGCCAAAATCGACAAAGTCACCCACCTGCACCGGACGCTCAAACACTAGTACCAGACCGCTGACAAAGTCTTTGACTAACCCCTGGAGGCCCAGGCCCACCCCAATCCCCAGACCGCTGGCGATCAGCGCGATGGAGCTGAGGTCAATGCCCCAGAGCTGAAGCACGACCACGGTGCCCAACAAAATCAGGGTGTACTTGGAGAGGACGGAGATCGCCTCTTGGGCTGCGACGCTAATGCCAGTGACCTGCAACACTCGCGATCGCATCAGGTTGGTCAAGGTGCTGGCTACCACCACCAGCGCTAGCAGGGTGGCTAGCACCAGCAGCAAGTCAAACAGTGAGTAAGAGCGGCTGCCCAGCAGCAGACTGCGGTCAAACAGACCCTCTTGCAAACTGCGCGACACTCGGTAGCTCACCCGGCGGGTGAGGGGAAACAGGTTGGCAATGTAGCTCACCGCCGCAAACCACACCGCCCCCCGCACCAGAATCAGCGTCAGCCGAAACAGTACCTTTAGCCCAGTACCGTGATGCTCGGAGTCGGAGGGCCAGAAGGATAGCCGTTCCAGCAGCGGTTTGAGCCAGTGGTGCCACAGCCACCCCGTTAGCAGGTGCAGGGTCAGGGCGGCGGCTAGGGCGGCCAGCGCTTTGATCAGCGCCTGGGTCAAAAAGCCTGATTGGCGTTCGGCGCGGGCCTGGGTCAGTGCCGTAGCCAGGGCGTCAGCCCAGCGATTGGCTTGGGCCTGGGGTGTGGCGGCTCCGCCCACGGCCACATCCGCACTGGTCACCGTCATGATGTAGCGATCGCCCGCCAAGATCACCGGGTTGCTTCCGCCCGTCTCGCCGACGCTGCGCGTTTCGGTACGCACTGGCACCGGGTCAGCATCTTCTATCAAAGACTCTAGGTTGGTCTCAATGGCCAGCGCCCGCTCTCTGGCGGTGAGGTCTCCGGCAGCGGGTACGTCAAATAGAAACAGGCCATCGAGAAGTACCGGCTCAGTGTCAGTGGTCTGGGCTAACCCCGGCCCCGCCATTCCTCCGTGAAGCGCCAGCGCCAGCACGATTCCCCAGACCAGACGGCCTAGCCAACCCATTGGGCTTATTCCCATGCGTCTAGACCCAAAACACCGACACCAGCATAGCGGACGGGGGCGGGGGGGGAATGAGCCCAGGGGGGGATGAGGGGATGGGGTAGATGAGGGGATGGGCTGCCGCGCCAGTCATAGTCACTTTCCAGTGAAGGACGGGCAGCTAGAGGTTTTCTGGAGAAACCGGCTCGTCGGGGAGAGCCTCGTTGAGCGCCCGCCGCGCAATGCGGGTGACGTACAGGGTCACCGCCACCGTGGCCACCAGGCCGACAATGCGAATAATCCACTGCACGGTGGCGGCTTCGGGGGGCTGGCTGCTGTCGGCCCCCAGGGTGGCCAGGTTGCCCACCAGTGAGCCCAGATAGACGTACATAATCGTGCCGGGCAAAATGCCCACCGTACCCACCACGTAGTCTTTAAGCGAAATTTGGCTCAGCCCCAGGGAGTAGTTGAGCAGATTAAAGGGAAATACCGGCGACAGCCGCAGCAAGAAGATGATTTTGCGACCATCTTGGGCGATCGCATCGTCTACAGCCTGAAATCTTCGGTTTTTGGCAATTTTGCTGTCCACCCAGCTCCGTGCTCCATACCGCCCCACCAAAAAAGCTGCTGTGGCCCCCAGCATGGCTCCCACAAACACCAGGGCCGATCCCTTCACGACGCCGAATACCACCCCGGCCCCTAGGGTCACAATCGAGGCGGGCACAAAGGCGACGGTAATCACGATGTAGAGCAGGATGAAGGCGAGGGGAGCGATCGCCCCCAACCCGTCAATCCAGGCCAAGGCCTGCACCAGCTGCTGCTGGAGCGAGGCAAACAATGACGGGTCTGCCCCAGCCCCTTGGGCCAGGGCGGGAGACGCCGGAGCACCCACCAAAGCAATTCCTAACCAGAACAAAAAGCGAAGCATTTTAGCCGTCCCCGGGCGCAGTTTAGGCCTGGAATACATAATCTTAGGAGAGATGAGGAAGGTCGAGCGACCCGGAGGTGAAACTTTCGGCCTGGGCCAGTTTCTCCATTCAAGCCCGGCCCCCTGAGATGGCCCTGAGAATGCAGTAAGACTTACTGAAGTTGCGTATCAGCCTGTTCTCAGAATGGGCTGATAGAGTCGAGATCAGGTCTTGAATCAGCGGTGGTTCTTGGCCTTCCCTGTAGTCACCTTCCCATGGCGTATTTTTGGCTCCACCCAATAGCTCCGTTTCGCCACCTGCTGCGCAGACGAAAGATCGATCCGGGGTCGTTGCAAACTCGGCTTACCGCCGGAGTAGTGCTGACCTCGCTGGTGGGGGTGGGTGCCCTATCAAGTTGGATGGGCTGGCGCATGCAGCAGATTATGCTCGACAGCTATCGCCAAGGCACGGCCCTGATCGCCGATCGCCTGCAAGAAGACGTACGCTACTACAGCGCGATGATGCCCCCCCAAGCGGCCCTCGATCGCGTCATTGACCACAGGGCTACCGGCGATCTGGCGATTTGGGTTGAGACGTTGGAGGGCGATTCGCGAAGCGATCCGTCCCGGAATCGCCTCGCCCAGTCAGACGTACTCACTATGGGGTCGTGGCAGACCTCGGGGGTGAGCGAGGCGCTGATGGGAATGGCCATTCCTCCCGGCACCAAAATTGTTGCGGTACAGGGTTGGCAGCTAGTGGTGTGCGCCAGCCCCCTGGAGGTGGCCGGGCTGCCCCCGGCCACCCTCTATCTGGCCGACGACATCACCGCCGACTACGGGGGTATGCAGCGGCTGCTGCACATGCTGCTGCTCACCAGTCTGGTGCTGATTATCCTCCTGTCTGCCGCCTTTGCTTTCTACATTCGTCGCACCCTCAGCTCCATTCGCCAGCTCAACCGCCTGGCCAGCCAGGTGACCGTCGACACCCTCGACCAGCCCCTCAACCTAGAGGCCGCCCCCACCGAGCTGCAAGAACTGGTGCGCACCTACAACCTGATGCTGGCCCGCCTCTCAAAAGCCTGGGGACAGCAAAAACGCCTGGTTAACGATGTCTCCCACGAGTTGCGCACGCCGCTGTCGCTGGTGCAGGGCTACCTTGAGAGCATCCTGCGCCGGGGCCAAAACCTCACCGCCGCCCAGCGGGAAGGGCTAGAAATTGCCGCTGCCGAGGCCAGCCGCACCACCCGCCTGCTCAGCGAAATTCTTGACCTGGCGCGCTTGGGCAATGGACAGGGGGTGCTAAATTTGGAGCCTGCCGATCTCGGCGATATCGTCCGCGAAGCCGTCGCCCTGGCTACCCAGGGCCAGCCCAAATTTTCCCCGGTTCCGGTCAAGGTGGTAGCCTCCGCTGCGGTGGTGGCCCTGGTCGATCGCCAAAAGCTTCGCACCGCTCTGGTAGAACTGCTAGACAACGCCCTCCGCTACGGCAACCCCCACCGGCCAGTAGAGATTTCTCTGATGTGCCAGGGCCAGTGGGCCACGGTACAGGTGCAAGACTACGGGGCAGGCATACCAACCGACTGCCAGGGCGATATCTTTGACCCGTTTTACCGCGTAGATGAAGCCCGATCGCGCTCTAGCGGCGGCACTGGACTAGGGCTAACTCTGGTGCGATCGCTGGTCGAAGCCATGGGCGGCCACGTCACCCTCCAGTCGCAACCCAACCAGGGCACCTGCTTCACCCTCCATCTCCCCCTGTAATTCCCCACCTATCTCACCCCCCTCACCCTGGAAACACACCATGAGCGCCCGCATCTTAATCGTCGAAGACGAAGAAAAACTCGCTAAGTTTGTCCAACTAGAGCTGTCCTACGAAGGCTACGAAGTCAGCGTCGCCCACGACGGCCTCTCGGGGCTGATGGCCGCCCGCGACCAGACCCCCGATCTGATCATTCTCGACTGGATGATGCCGGGGCTGAGCGGGGTTGAGGTGTGCCGCCGCCTGCGCCAGACCGGTACCGCCACCCCGGTGATTTTGCTGACGGCTAAGGATGAGGTAAGCGATCGCGTTGAAGGGCTCGACGCCGGGGCCGACGACTACGTGGTCAAACCCTTTAGCATCGAAGAACTGCTGGCCCGCGTGCGCGCCCACCTGCGCCGCACCGAACCCCAGGATGCCGAGGTGCTGGTGTTTGGCGACCTCACCCTCGATCGCCGCAGCCGCGAGGTGCGCCGGGGGCAGCGCTCCGTTGAGCTGACCGCCAAAGAGTTCGACCTGCTCGACTACCTGATGACCAACCCCCGCCAGGTGCTGACCCGCGATCGCATCCTAGAGCAAGTCTGGGGCTATGACTTCATGGGCGACTCCAACATCATTGAGGTCTACGTGCGCTACCTGCGCCTCAAGCTCGAAGCCGAGGGCGAGAGCCGTCTGATTCAAACTATGCGCGGCGTTGGCTACGTGCTGCGCGATTGACGCATCCCCTGCTCTACCGGAAATGATCGGCACAAAAAAGGCCCGGCGTAGCCGAGCCCAAGTATGTGAGTCAGGTGCGAACCGCATCTAACATGCGTGAACGGTTCACTTTCATCATGGTCGCGAAGCCGAGGGCCGGGGTTAATGGCCGGTTAAGTTAGCCTGAGGCTCAGATGAGCAGCGTCCTACCGAGATTTCAGCGGCACTAACGTCTGCATAGGTTAACGAGTTACCGCCGAGGGGGCAATCCGGGCGCTGCACGGCCAAATACCCAGGCTACTGAGTTAGACCTGAGGAGACTCAGGGGGCAAAACTTCGCGGCTAGAGCGACCCAGCATATTTGCACGGCGATGTTGCTGCTGCTGCCGGCTGCGGGCCTGCAGCTGACGCGCTTGCTCTTGGGTAGAAAACATAGTGAATCTCCAAAAATCTGTATCTAAAGTTACTGAATTGATTTTAAGCATATCTTCTCTTTTGGATGATTGGGTTAAGGCTGCCCTAGGAAAACATCAAACTTTGGAAAATATCTGCCCCTCGGCAGACTGCTGTGCTGCCTATCCCGTCAGCTAGCGGTAGCTTGCTGGTAGGATCGGGCCAACGAGGAGCCCCTATGGTGAAACGATCGCTGAAAATTTCTCGCGTCATGCTGTCGGTGTACTACGCCTACATGGTGGAATACCGGGCTGAGCTGGTGTTTTGGGTACTGTCCGGCACGTTTCCGCTGATTCTCATGGGCCTGTGGGTAGAAGCGGCCCAGGGCGATCAGTTCGATCTCAGCCCCACCGAGCTGGTGCAGTACTTTTTGGCAGTGTTTCTGGTGCGCCAGTTCACCGTGGTCTGGGTGATCTGGGAATTTGAGCGGGAGGTGGTGGAAGGTCGGCTGTCGCCCTACCTGTTGCAGCCCATCGACCCGGCCTGGCGGCACTTCTTTAGCCACGTGGCCGAACGCTTCGCCCGGCTGCCCTTTGCCTTTTTGCTGGTGGGGCTGTTTCTGCTGCTCTACCCCTACGCCGCCTGGCTGCCCAGCCTTGGCAATCTGCTGCTGGGGCTGCTGGCGATCGCCCTGGCCTTTTGCCTGCGGTTTCTCATGCAGTACACCTTTGCCCTGGCCGCCTTTTGGACGGAGCGGGCTAGCGCCCTAGAGCAGTTTTGGTTTTTGCTCTACACATTCCTATCGGGTATGGTCGCCCCCCTCTCCCTCTTTCCCGACGCGGTGCGCGAGGCGGTGCTGTGGACGCCCTTCCCCTACCTGATTTACTTCCCGGCCAGCATCTTGATTAACCGCCCGGATCATGTGGCCCGGGGTTTTGCGGCCATGATTCTCTGGTCGGCGCTGTTTTGGGGATTGAACCGCTGGCTGTGGCGACAGGGGCTGAAGCAATATTCGGGCATGGGGGCGTAATGGAGCGCTATCTGAAGGTGCTGCGGCTGTTTTGGGGTACGGCGATCGCCGCCGAGCTAGAATATCGCCTCAACTTTTTGGTCACCGCCCTGATTAGCCTGGGCGGTCTAGCAGGCAGCCTGTTTGGCCTGTTTTTGTTCTACCGCACCGGCTACGAGTTCGAGGGCTGGAGCTGGGAGGCTGCCCTGTTAGTGCTGGGGCTATTCACCGTGCTGCAAGGCTTTGCGGCCACGGTGCTGATTCCCAACCTCAACAAAATCGTTAGCCAGGTGCAGCAGGGCACCCTCGACTTTGTGCTGCTGAAGCCGATCAGCTCGCAGTTTTGGCTCTCGACCCGAGTGATCTCGCCCTGGGGTCTGCCCGATGTGGCGTTTGGCCTAGTGATGATTGGCTACGGCGGCACCCGCCTGAACCTGGGCTGGGCCGACTACGCTCTGGCGCTCTTGCCCCTGCTGTTTGGGGCACTCACCCTCTACAGCCTGTGGTTTATGCTCGGGGCCACCAGCATTTGGTTTGTGAAAATCTACAACGTTACCGAGGTGCTGCGGGGGCTGCTAGAGGCAGGGCGGTTCCCGATCGCGGCCTATCCCGTAGCCTACCGGGTATTTTTTACCTTTGTGGTGCCGGTGGCGTTTTTGACGACGGTACCCGCCCAGACCATGCTCAACCAGGGCGGGCGCGGCTGGCTGCTGGCCTCGGCGCTGCTGGCGGCGGTGCTGCTGCTGGTGGCGAATCGGTTCTGGCGGTTTGCCCTGCGGTTTTACACCAGCGCGTCGAGCTAAGTCGCTAGAACCAGCGTTTGAGCCAGCCCTGGGACACGGCACTGCCCTGGCGGGCGCTCTCGGCCACATACAGGGTTTGCAGCTGAATAGGGCGATGGTGTGATTCCGAGACGGATACTCGTTCCGAGTCGGTTCCCGAACGCTTCGCGAATTGCCCGTTGGCCTGCACCAGCCAGTGCTGATACTGGGTCAGCTCATCGCCCTGGAGCAGGAGCGCGGGGTTGCGCCGCTGCCGCTCCCACTCCAGGGCTCTCAACAACAGCTGGGTGTGGTCATGGTAGTAATCGGCGGCGAGATGGAGGGTGTGCAACAGCTGACGCGCCCCGGTGGTCTGCGCTAGGGGCGCTGATCGGGCGCGGAGGTCGATGACCTCAAGGGTTTGCAGAGGCTCGGGCAGCCGATGCACAGGCACGGTTTCGATCAGCACCGGCACGACGCGTTTGTTGAGGCTGAGGGCAAACAGCAGCCCCTGGAGGCAAAACACGTCGGCCAAGGCACGGGGCGACAGGGCCAGTACGTAGTTGTCGCAGGCTTCGGTCGCCCGAGAAATGGTGACCTCGGCATCAGCGTCAGCGGGCCAGGGCCAGGGGCATTGCCAGTAGCTAATCTGAGCCTGGGTGAATAACTGGCGCAGGGCCTCCACAGCCCTGACTTCCCC
The DNA here is from genome assembly GCF_034932455.1 of Leptolyngbya sp. CCNP1308. Taxonomy (NCBI): domain Bacteria; kingdom Bacillati; phylum Cyanobacteriota; class Cyanophyceae; order Leptolyngbyales; family Leptolyngbyaceae; genus Leptolyngbya; species Leptolyngbya sp. CCNP1308. The sequence goes on from NZ_JAYGIH010000072.1 coordinate 433,157, forward strand.
AGCATTGGCGATCGCGGCGCCGGGGGGGCAGCAATCATCGGCGATCGCGTAGGCCAAAAATACCTGAGCCATCCGGTTGGGGGTAAGGTGGTCATGGCCAGCCGTATTCGCGTTATTCAAAAGCCGTACCTATGCTTGCAATGCCCCGAACTCTATGCCCAGGCTGACTAAAAGCCATACGCTGCCTGGGGTTGTCGCTCCAACTGCCCGCGCCTTGAGAATACCCAACTTTTTGACTCACGTTGCTATCGCTGGATACACCTGCTGGCCTGGTCAGTAACTGTCTTGTCAGCTAGATAGAACCCTAGCTTTTGACGAAACCCCTTCCACGGACTCAAGAGCGAATCACAGCCCTGCCCTAGGGAGTTAACCCGCTCAGATCCTCCAAAGCCTCCTCAAAGGCTGGACGAGCCAGCACATCGGGCTGCATGCAGGCATGCTGGAGCTGGCGCAGCCGCAGGGCCGGGCTAGAAGAGGCTGGGCAGCGATCGAGCAAATCTTCTAGCAAGCAGCCAAAGGCGCGTACCTCTAAACGCTCTAGGGCTGGAGCCGATCGCCCCGCCCGGTCATAGAAGCTGGCTGCGCCAAAGTCGCTGAGGCAGGTGTCCCCCGCCTCGGTGACCAGGGTGTTGTGGGGGTACAGATCGCCGTGGAGAATGCCGCGCCGATGCAGATGGGCGGCAGCACCAGCTACCCCAATCGCAATGCCCACCGCCGCCTCTAGGGAAAAGGTGGCCTCTGGGGGGTAGGTGTCACGGGTGCAGCTCTCTAGGCTGGGGGGGCCGCCCATCACCTGGTAGCTGGGGTCAACCAGCGGCAGCACCAGCCCATTTTTCTGCTCGGGATGATCGACAATTTGCCCCAGGGGGCCGATCAGATGGGGATGCGCCCCCGCCGCAATGCAGGCCCGCATTTCATCCTCAGGCAGCCCGTCGCTGGTGATTGCGCCTTTAAACAGCTTGAGGGCAACCGGAATTTCCTGATCACCCTGCCGCCAGGTGCCGCGCGAAATTACCCCAGAGGCCCCCTCTCCTAAAACCTCGCCCACCGTCAAATCATCCCAGGCGATTTGGGGTAGCGGCAGCGGCTCGCCGATTGCGGCGGTTCGACAAAAAGGGTTGCCTGCGTAGGCTAGCCAGCTCAGGCGGGGCAGGGTGAGCAGCCAGGGGGGAAGAACCTCAAGCTGATTGGCGGCCAAGCGCACTAGCTCCAGATTTTGGCAATGGGCCAGACTCTCTGGCAGGGCTCGCAGCTGGTTGCCTGCCAGCATTAGCTTTTGCAGCTGGCTGTGCTGCCCAATGGACTCAGGCAGTGTTTCGAGCCGGTTATCGGTCAAGATCAACCAGCGGGTAGCGGCGGGCAGCGCCTCGGCGGGCACCGTGGTGATCTGGTTGCTCTTAAACCCCACCATCGACAGCTTGGGGCACCGAGCCAGCACCTTGGGCACGACTTCAAAGGCGTTGTTGTTGAAGAATGCCACCCGCAGGTTGTGGAGCTGGGCAAAGCTGTCGGGCAGGGTGGTCAGGGCGTTGTTCGACAGGTCGAGAACTTCGATGCTGTCGGCCAGCTCCAGAATTTCTTCTGGAAAAGCAGTCAACCCTTCGGATAGCCTGAGGCGCTGGGTACCGAGGAGCTGATGGGATGGTCGGGTATCGACCCCTGAGGGCGATCGCATGGCTAGATTGTGCATGGGGAAGTCTCGGAGGCATCAAGGGTCTAGCCCAATGTGGCATCTCTCTAGAGTCACCCCCATGAAAATTTGGTGTAGTTGTTCAAAGACTTAGCGGCGAGAACTACTTTTTGAACGCTGCTCCTACCTTGCGCCAGCGCCGCGCCAGCTCAGGTAGATGGCCAACCCCGCGCCCAGGGTCAGCAGACTGCCCAAAACCGAAAACAGCAGGCCCATCCAGCGGGCGGTCGATTGCTCACGCTCTAGCGACACCAGATAGGCCTCCTTTGTTTCAAACCCAATTTCGGCGTTGTCTACTACGGGGTGATCACCCGCGACGCTCAAGGTACCGATCGCCAGTACAGGGTCATTGACCTTAAAGCCTTCGTAGCTGCGGTCGCGCCCTGCTTCTACCTGAGAAAACGTCGATTGCAGGGTATATCCCGCCGCAATCTCGACCTCTTTCCCCGGAATCTGTACCCAGAGAGTCGGGGCGTAGCTGCGCACGCGCTCCCATTTCCATTCGTCGTTGCGGCGCACTCGGTGGTACTCGTTGTAGGCCACCAGGGGCGGGCGATCGCTGATGGGGTTGCGATCGCTCACCTGGCCCTCTAGCAGCACCGGGGCACCGCGTTCGTTGAGGGTCGCCGCCGTGGCCACGGGCAGCCGTGCCACCTCCTTGGCATGGTTGGCAACCGACCGGGGCACCACCGCCCAAAGCACTCCCCCCGTAATTAAAAAGGGAACGCCCACAACGGCCAACACCCCCGGCACCAGCCAGCGCTCCCATTTGCTCATTGCAGTTCTAGGATTTTCGTTCCCACGAAAGATTCTCTAAATCAAGAATGGATCAGCTTTGCAGCGCCTGGGGTTCAGGAATCTCATCCAGCGCGGCTTTCTCCTTATCTAGCCGCCGCTTGCGAGCATAGAGCTGAATGGTGGCCGCCATAAACACCACCAGCCCCACCATTAACCAGGTGGTCGCCCCGGTGGGGAAGTTGTTTTTAAAGATTACCAGCATGACGATCGCCACCAGCAGCAGCGTGGGAGCCTCATTGAGGGCTCGCAGCTGTTGCCCCGACCACTTGCATTCGCCCCGGTGCAGCTGACGCATCAGCCGAGCGCAGTAGTGGTGATAGGCCAGCAGCACCGCCACCAGCCCCAGCTTGGCGTGCATCCAGCCATCTTTGAGGTATTCGGGCATCAGCACCAGCAGCCCCACGGCCATAGCTACCGCTACCACCATGCCGGGGGTGGTAATAATGCCGTAGAGGCGCTTTTCCATAATGGTGTACTGGTTTTTGAGAATGCTGCGGGCCGGTTCTGGCTCGGCCTCGGCCTCAACGTGGTAGATAAACAGGCGCACCAGGTAAAACAACCCGGCAAACCACACCACCACCCCAATAATGTGAAACGCTTTGAACCAGTAGTAGGCCATAGTTATTCCTGATAACCCTGCCCAAAGCCCGGCCTTGGCAAGATATTGCAAACCGTTAAGTACGCCTTTTATTGTCCTGCAAGGGTTTGCCCTTGAGAAGGCGAGTGCGATGGAACTTAACGATTTTGGATTTTAGAGTTTGGATTTTGGATTCTGTACCCATCCACCCACCTGCTCACCTACCCATCCACCCCTTTACAACCGCCGCAACACCTGAGCCAACAGCTCCCCTGGCAGCTTCGACAGCACCGCCTGCTGACCGGGGATGCCAAAGATTTCAAAGCTGAGGTGGGCGTTGTAGACCAGGGCTGTAATCAGCACTTCCACCTGCTGAGGGTCGCTGTGCCAGCCCTGGTAGGCCAGCAGGTATTGCTGTAGAGCCTCTTCTAAATGGCGTTGGCGGGCTTCAGTCTGGGTTTCTGGCAGCGCCTGGGCCAGCTGATCGTGAACCACTCCGGCGCTGTGGCAGGTGGCCCACAAGTCAAACCCCAGAGCGGGGGGTGGCGATGCTTGCAGAGCAATGTGGGCAGCGGCCAGGGCGGTTTCGTAGGCGGCAACGGCCTGTTGCAGGGTGACAATGCGGCGTTCGCCTGTGACAGCGGCCTGTTGCGCCAGATCCCAGTAGGCAGTGCCCAGGTTGTTGGCGGTGGCGGCACAACCTGCCGGGGCTGCCGCGACGGTGCGGTATTTGAGGGCGGCCTGGTAGGCGGCGATCGCCCGCTCCAACAAAAATACCGGCTGCTGGTGCTGGGCCAAACTCCAGTAGGCAATGCCTAGATTGTTTTGCACCATGGCGTATTCCAGGGGTGCATCGGCGGCGGTGCGATGGGCTAGGGCTTCACCGTAGGCCACAACGGCCTGGGCCAAATGGTGCTGGGGCTGGTCGTACTGGGACAGTCGCCAGTGAATCGCCCCTAGGCTGTTTTGCAGGTTGGCGTAGTCGATGGGCGATTCGCGAAGCGATCCGTCCCGGAATCGCGCTGCCGGGCTGTACTCCACAGCGTGCTGGTAGGCTTTCACCGCCTTCTCAAGACAGGGGGCGGGATCGTCTAAATTTGCCAGCAGCCCGTAGACCGTGCCCAGGTTGCCGTAGATGCGCCCCAGGGTGTCGGCGGGGATGGCTTTCTGGCCACCCTTGAGGGCTTTTTCGTAGGTGCTGACGCTGCGGCGCAGCCAGGGGGCGGGGTCAGGGGTGTCCTCCTGCTGGCCCTGGAGCCAGTAGAGGCTGGCCAGGTCGTTGAGAGCGTCGCACCAGTCAGTGCTGCCCTCGGGTAGGCCCGCGATCGCCCGGTCGTACACCGCCGTCGCAAAGCCCAGCACGCTAGCGGCGGGGGCATCGACAGAGAGGCGATCGCGCCCCATCTGTCCCAAAGCCAGGTACGCCCGCGACAGGGTCAGTGGCCCCGCCTGCTGCTCCACCAACCCCTGAATGTAGCGCCATAGGTTCGCCAGCTCCGCATCCTGGGCTAAGTCTGGGGGGAGTTGTAGAGCCTCCGTCAAGTGCAGAGATGTCGGACTGGGCGAGACGGGGGTAGAAACCGGCTCAACGGTCGGCAGCACAGGTTCAGCCCGCTGTAGAGCCGCCAGGGTTTCCGCTGCCGTTGCCCCCACTGGGGGCATGACGATACTCGAAAACGCCCCTTGCTCTACAACGGTGTAGCCCTGGGGATTTTGCGGCGGAACACTATGGCGAGCCGCCTTGGAATCTGGGGCGAGCAGAGTGGGCAGGTCTATGGGCGGCGGCACCGCTGGCTTTTCTGTTGCATCTTTAGGAGTCAGATCTTTTGATGCTGGTGCAGGCTGCTCAAAGGTTGAGAGATCATCCCGTAGCACCCGCCAGAGATCGGGGGGATTAGCCGAGGGGCTACTTGGCGCTGGCGGCACCTCTGCCCTGGCCGGAGCCGATGGGGGCGCACTGGGTTCGCCCATAAACTCAAACAGGCCGCTGCGCGATCGCCAAAACCCCGGCACCGACTGGCGAATTTTGCCCAGCCAGGGGCGCGGCACCCACACCACCAGCCGACAGTCGAGTTGGGTCAGCAGCGCATCGACCCGAATCAGCGAGGCCAGAAATCGGTTTTGCACCGTGGGCGACTGGCGGGTGAGCTGGTCGATGCCCACAATTTGAAACACGGGCGTGGTCGGCAGGCTGCTCTGGAGCCGTCGCTGCTGTTTCAGCCACAGCAACACCTCACGCACCAGATCGGGGCGATCGCCGCTCAGCCGCAGCGTGACCAGCATCAGCTGTCGCGCCCGCACCTCCGGGGCCAGGGGCACTGTCTCGGGCAGGGGGCTAAAGTTGGTCTCTAGGCGCTGGGCCAGCTGCTCTTGCAGGGCCAGGTCATCGCACACCGCAATCAGCAGTTGCCTTCGCAGGTTGAGTTGCAGCGCCAGTCGCAGCTCCTGATAGGCTTCCTGGTTGTGCCCCAGGTAGGTTTGAGAATTTAAAGACACAGCAGCGGTCACGGTGGTTAAGATGCAAGCGGCATGATAATACTAGTTGCTATGAACTAGTACGCGACGGTCAAAGACTGGCCCCAAGCGCGATTCTGGGACGGATACTCGTTTCGAGTCGGTGTCCGTTTCTGGGATGCCGTAGGCTTTACGCTGCGCGAATCGCCCCGCTCCCTTCCATTACACTTCACCCCACGCCAATCGTTTCAGGACGCCCCAATTATTTTCAGCCCTGATGAGCGCAACCCAGACCACCGCTTTAGCTCTCACTCCCCTTGAGTTGGCTATTCTAGGCCAGCTCTGGGCTATGGGCGGCACCTGCGACGCCCTCACCGCGCTGCCCGTCGAGCGCAAAAGTTCGATGCGCCAGCGCGAGAGAACCTGCCAGACCTTGCGCGATCGCGGCTGGCTCGACTACGACCACGACATCGCCCAATTTGGCCTCACCCTGACGGGTAAAACCCTGCTCAAGCTCGATCTGTCGGTGTGGCCCGTCACCCCCGACGAGCTGATGATTCTACGATCGTGCCAGGGCGGCAAAATTCACCCCGGACAGATTCATCGGCGGGTGTCGGTGGGCGATCGCCAGCGATTGATAGAGCGGTTGGCAGAGCAAGGGCTGGTTGTGGTGTACAGGCGGGCGATCGTCAACCTGCACCTCACCGCTCCAGGAGAAGGAATAGTGGTTGCCCAAATCTAACGCGCTAAAATTGGCGTAAGCGGCAGGGGTAGTACTATGGCTCAAGATCTGCAATACATCACCAATGAAGCAGGCGATCGCGTTGGTGTGGTTCTAGATATAGGCACCTATGAACAGCTTACGACAGGCGATCGTGACCCCGATCTGCTGACCAACTTGAGCCTTGAAGAACTGGTAGCCCTTGCCGAGAGCACCCTCTCCCCAACCAATCAGGCAGAATTAGATGATCTATTGGCTCGCAATGCCGAAAGCCAGCTCTTAGAGGAAGAACTGGCTCAACTCGACCAGCTCTTGCAACGCGTTGATCACTTGAATATTCTAAAAACCAGGTCGCGCTACACCCTTCGTCAGCTGGGCCTCACGGAACCGTTGGCTTCGTGAGCGCATACATTTCAAGCAGTCTTCAAAAACAGGTTCGACAGCGCTTTTCTCACTGCTGCGCCTACTGCCGCACAGCAGAAAGGCTTACGGTGACGATCTTTGAATTTGAGCACATCGTGCCAGTTTCAGCTGGCGGAGCAACAAGTTTTGACAACCTTTGTCTGTCCTGTCCGTCCTGCAATAGGTATAAGGCCACTCGCCAAACAGCCCTTGATCCGCAGACCAACACCCTGGTTGCCCTCTTCCATCCCCAAAAGCAGAACTGGCATGATCATTTCGGCTGGAGCGAAGACGCAACCGAAGTCATAGGGCGCACGCCTGCTGGCCGCGCAACCGTTGCCGCCCTGAGAATAAATCGTCCCCAACTCATCCGCGTCAGAAAATTGTGGATCAAACTAGACGAACACCCGCCGCAGATCGATTGAGCCGATCTTGCCTCATTCACCAGCTCACTTACTCATCCACTCCCCCTACCCCGCCTTCCACGGTTCGGTATCCCCTCCTTCAGAGAAATGGCTTGAGCAAGCACTATAGATGATATAGCTGTCAAGCCGGAGCAAAGACAATATGGGAAAAGTAGTTGGAATCGACCTAGGCACCACTAACTCTGTGGTTGCCGTCATGGAAGGGGGCAAGCCCACCGTTATCGCTAACGCTGAGGGCTTTCGCACCACCCCCTCGGTCGTCGCCTACGCCAAGAATGGCGATCGCCTCGTTGGCCAAATCGCCAAGCGCCAGGCGGTGATGAACACCGAGAATACCTTTTATTCCGTCAAGCGCTTCATCGGTCGTCGCTACGACGAAGTCGGCACCGAGTCAACTGAAGTCGCCTACAAGGTCATGAACGTTGGCAACAACGTCAAAATTGACTGCCCCCAAGCGGGTCAGCAATTCTCGCCCGAAGAAATTTCGGCTCAAATTCTGCGCAAGCTGGCTGACGACGCCGGTAAGTACCTGGGCGAAAAAGTCACCCAGGCCGTAATCACCGTGCCTGCCTACTTTAACGACTCCCAGCGCCAGGCCACCAAAGATGCCGGTAAAATCGCCGGTCTCGAAGTGCTGCGCATCATTAACGAGCCCACCGCAGCTTCCCTAGCCTACGGGTTAGACCGCAAGAGCAACGAAACCATTCTGGTGTTTGACCTCGGCGGTGGTACCTTCGACGTCTCCATTCTCGAAGTGGGCGACGGTGTGTTTGAAGTGCTGGCCACTTCTGGCGACACCCACCTGGGCGGCGACGACTTTGACAAAAAGATCGTCGATTACCTGGCAGCTGAGTTTCAGAAGATGGAAGGCATCGACCTGCGCAAAGACAAGCAGGCCCTACAGCGCCTGACTGAAGCCGCTGAGAAAGCCAAAATTGAGCTGTCGAGCGTCACCCAGGCCGAAATTAACCTGCCCTTCATCACCGCCACCCAGGACGGCCCTAAGCACCTGGAAATGACCCTGACTCGGGCCAAGTTCGAAGAGCTGTGCGCCGATCTGATCGATCGCTGCCGCATCCCCGTCGAGCAGGCTCTTAAGGATGCCAAGATCGCCAAAACCGCCATTGATGAAGTGGTGCTGGTCGGTGGTTCTACCCGCATCCCCGCCATCAAGGATGTGGTCAAGCGCACCCTCGACAAAGAGCCCAACGAAACTGTCAACCCTGACGAGGTGGTCGCCGTGGGTGCCGCCATTCAGGGCGGCGTCCTAGCTGGGGAAGTCAAAGACATTCTGCTGCTGGATGTCACCCCACTGTCGCTGGGGGTTGAAACCCTTGGCGGCGTGATGACGAAGCTGATCACCCGCAACACCACTATTCCCACCAAGAAGTCGGAGGTGTTCTCCACCGCCCAAGACGGCCAAACTAATGTGGAGATCAAGGTGCTCCAGGGTGAGCGGGAAATGGCCAGCGACAACAAGAGCCTGGGTAACTTCCAGCTCTCCGGCATTCCCCCTGCGCCCCGTGGCGTGCCCCAAGTCGAGGTGATCTTTGACATTGACGCCAACGGCATTCTCAATGTCACCGCCAAAGACAAGGGCACCGGCAAAGAGCAGACCATCACCATCTCGGGAGCCTCTACCCTCGATGAGAATGAGGTTGAGCGCATGGTGAAGGATGCCGAAGCCAACTCAGCTGCCGACAAAGAGCGGCGCGAGCGCATCGACCTCAAGAACCAAGCCGACTCGCTCACCTACCAGGCTGAGAAGCAGCTCACCGACATGGGCGACAAAGTGCCCGCCGCCGATAAAGAGAAGGCCGAAGAGCAGATCAAGGCGCTGAGAACCGCCATTGAAGCCGAGGACTTTGACACCATCAAAACCCTCACAGGCGAACTGCAGCAGACCCTCTACGGCATTAGCACCAACCTGTATCAGCAGGCTGGTGGCGACGCTGGCGCAGCCCCTGACCCCGCCGCTACCCCTGGCGATAGTGCTGGTGGCGACGATGTAATCGACGCTGAGTTCTCTGAACCCGGCTCGAACTAACGGGGCGCTGAGCCTTAGCCCACCGTCTTGCTTCGGCTAGCTAAAAGGTGGAGAGCGATCGCTCTCCACCTTTTTTTGGTTCTTGATTTTGAACTGGCCCAGCCTGGCAACCTTGCAGTCGGCTATTGATACCGTCCTTCAACAACATTCACTACAGCAACAGTTCTAACGAAACCCCGACGCGGCTGTCTTGGCCAAAGCGAGAATTTTGCCGCTGAAAATCTGTCCCTATCCGCAGCTGCCGGGTCACAGCATAGCCGATCGCCAGGCTGGTAATCCCCACCTCATTCTCACTGCCGGGTGCCACCCACCGCTGGCTCAAGGCTAGGTCGGCCCCACCGCCCCGTGAGGGCACCAGCATCAGGCGCAGGCCCACATCGAGCCCATCGGTTTGGTAGGCCGGGGTGCTGAGGGAGCGATAGCCCACGGTAGGCGCAAGGTTGAAATAGCCGCCCAAAGGCAGCAGGTAGTATCGCGCTTCGCCCCCGTAAGATTCGCGCTGGCCATTCCAACTGCGGCTGTAGTCAACGCTGGCAGCAAGGCCCGTGCCCGGTACCACAAATACATCTTCGACCGCCGCCCCAAAGCCGCCAACCTGCCCTGTAGAGGGAAACTGAGCATAGCCGACCCGCAGCCTGGTGCGAAAGCTGGGCTGGTGGCGAATCTCGTCGGCCACATCGGGCACCTCGTTGAGCCAGCGCTGGAGCGTCGGGCTGCCTTCGATCACAGCCGGGTCGAGATCGAGGGTGGGGGCCACTGCCTCAGGCTCAAGGGCTAAGGTCTCTGGGGTAACGGCACTAACCATTGGCAGGACTGTCTCAAAGGAAACCGTACATGGGGCTACAAATTCCACCGTCTGGGGGCAGTCGGCTAAACCAGGCAATGCTGGACTATGGGATGTTCCTAGGACAGGCTCCGGTGGCGAACCCTCTGCAATGACAGGCTGCTCCTCAAACGCCATTGCGATTTGCCCAATTCCCATCACCGCCAGGCAACCCCCAAGTCGCAACAGTTGAATTGTTGTTGACACCACTCGGCGGCTCCTAGCTCACGCAATGAATCCTATGCATCTTACCGCCTTCGCCCAGGCATGTTGTCTGAGTGGGGACAGGCAAAAAAAGCGGCCCCACTCAAAGAGTAAAGCCGCTGGGGGAAACGAGGATAGCGTTCCGGTAAATGGCGAGTGTCCTCTAGCGCACCTGGCCGCGAGCGGGGATAGTGTCAATAGGCTTGAGGAAGTAGAGCTGCACCAACTGCCAGCCAATGGTGGCAATGTGGGGTAGCTTTTGCAGCAGTTGTAGGGGCTTGGGCTGGTTAGAGGCCGAAACCTTAGCTAGCTTGTCGTTGGCCTCAGCCGCCACATCCAACCGCTTAAAGAAGCTGGGGTGGTTTACATCCAACGTTACTGGGAAAACGCGCCCGGCGGTTTCGTTGGTTTTTTCGATGACCTCAATGTCGTAATCACGAGCATTCAGACCCAGGGAGGCGTAGAAACCGCTGCGCTGCAGGTCGTTGAGGTACATGGTGGCAAACACCGACAGCAGGAAGAAGCGGCACCACAACTTGGCCTTCCAGTCGTTGAGAATTTCGGGTTGCGCCTTCATCAGGGCTGAGAAGAAGTCGCCGTGGCGGTTTTCGTCTTGGCACCAGTTCTCAAAGAAGCGGAAGATGGGGTAGATCTCGTTCTCGGGGTGAGACTCGAGGTGGCGGAAGATGGTGATGTAGCGCCAGTAGCCAATCTTCTCAGACAGGTAGGTGGCGTAGAAGATGAACTTGGGCTTAAAGAAGGTGTAGTCTTTGCTCTTGGTCAAAAAGCCCAGGTCTAACTGAAGATTGAAGTCAGACATGGCCTTGTTGAGGAAGCCTGCGTGGCGCGCTTCGTCGCGCGACATCAGCTCAAAGCACTCGGCCAGCACGGGATTTTTGCCCTTGAGGCGGCGGCCCAGCTCTTTGTAGAGCAAAAAGCCCGAGAACTCAGCGGTGCAGGAGCGCTCTAAAAATTCCACGAACATCTGCCGGGTCTCGCCACTGATGGAGTCCCAGGATTTGTCAAAGACATCACTGCGCACAAAGTGGTGGCGGTTATAGTCAGCCCGAAACTCGTCGAGGATGGCGAGCAGCTCGTCTTCGTTGACGGAGATGTCCATGGCGGCCATCTCGTCAAAGTCGGTGGTGTAAAACCGAGGGGTGAGAATGGTGTCTTTGGCGGGAGCCTTTACCCCTGGGCGAATCTCTTGAAATTCAGGCTTTTTAAGGGAATCTACCATGAGTCCTTCGATGGCGCGGTGAACGTGGGCCGGGCTATCCCCCGGTGGGCGATGGGTAGGGGAGGTATTCTTTCGGCTCTGGAGGCTCTGGACTAGTTCACATCCTGAGAACAGAGATGAGAGAACAACTATCCAACGAATCGCTAAATGTCAGTGTATCAGGGCTTTTAGGACAGTCGGCAACGCTTTAAGTTTTGCAACAAAACCTTTCGGTAAATAACGGGGGCAGGACAGTCTTTCGTGCAGCTTCGTTAAGGGGCAGGGGTTTTGATGCTGCGTCTGGGCAAGCTGATAGCCAGAGCTGAGAGTCATGGTTGGGAGAACAGTATGGCGTTTGTAGGGCTGATCTTAATTGTTGCCGGGGGCGTCCTCTGGTGGGTGCAGAACCGCCAGCAGAACCGCTGCAGACAGCTTAAACTGGCTCGGGCTTGCCAAGTCTCAGACCTAGAGACTACCGCCACCGCTGTCTCAAAAGAAATTGGCGGCGGCGACTGGCGCGACTATGTGTGGCTGTGGGGTACCGTCAAAACGGCTACGCCGCTCACCTCAGAATTTAAGGAGGTGCCCTGCGTCTGCTACACCAGTACCGTGGTGCGCGAGTACGAAGAAACCGTGCGCCAGAAAGACAGCGATGGCAAAGTCACCACCAGCACCCAGCGGGGCTCAGAAACCATCAGTGAGAATAATCGGCGCATCCCCTTCGACCTGGTAGATACGTCGGGGCAGGTACGGGTGGATCCTGAAGAGGCCAAAATTGAGCCAGTAGAGGTATTGGACGAATTTCGACCGGGCAACCCAGCGGGGGGCATGCTCTCCTTTGGGCCGTTTTCGCTGGCGCTGGGGGATGAGGGAGCCGGTGGCACACGCCGCACCCTGGGCTACCGCTATCGAGAAACCGTTCTACCCCTTGATCGCCCACTGCTGGTGGTGGGGATGGCGAGCGATCGCACCGGCACCATCGCCATTGAAAAACCCGCTCAGGATGACCAACCCTATATCATCACGCTGAAATCCCACGAGGCCATTACTAAGAGCGTTGACCAGAGCGCCAAAATTGCCTTTTGGTCAATGGTGGGGTGCTTTGGGGTGGGGATATTACTGCTGCTGGCGGCGATCGTGGGATGATGCCCATTCAATAAAAACAAACTTTTTCTGCCAAGGCTGGATATTCATGCTCTAGGTCTCCCGGCGATCGCCCCGTGTACCTACGGCTACGGCTGCGATCGCTCCCCATGTTCTAGCAACTGCTCGATCGCCGTTAGCCGATGCTGCCATGATCGCAGCCTGTAGCCGCTATTTGTCGTATCCACCAGCACCCCTTGGTTCAGCGGAGTACGCACCCTCGCCAGTCCGGCTCTCACATTTTCTAGATGACGATGGGATGGCTCTTGGGCCAGGTTGTCAAATTGGCTGCCCAGGTCATTGACCTCGCCAATCCAGGGTTCGAGGGCATTGCGATCCATCCAGAGGCGCTGGTGAGTTAGCAGCCAGCTCCACTCGCGCTGGAGGGCGGCGTAGCGGCTAGCGGCCATGGCGTAAGGCGTGGTGGGGCCAGGCGGGCTGCCGCTCTGGGTTTGGGCCAGCACGGTGTTTAGCTCGGTGTTTAAGTCGGCAACGGCAAACAGGGCGTAGCCGGGGGTGGGCAGGTCGCGGCTGGCCTGCATTTGGTCTATGGTGGCCGCATTCGACAGGTCAAGCAGGCGGATGCCGGGTATCACCAGGGTTGAGCCGAAAGATTCATTCACCAGCCAGGGGGAGACAATGCGCTCGAAGCGGCTGGTGTCGCCCGCGTAGCTCATCAGCACAATCCAGTCGAGGTAGTCGGCCCTGGCCCAGGCTCCCCAGTCTTGCTGAATGCGCTGCAAGCGCTCGTGCTCGGGGTTGGCAAACACCGCCGCCGACATCACCAGGCCGGGATGCTGCCGCCGCAGGGTGCTGGAGATAGTTTCGACAAACGAGGTCACCTGCTGTACCCGAAACTCAGTCCAGCGCTCCCACAGCACCTGCTGCTGAATCTGCTGGTTGCGATCGAGGCCGCTGGCGCGAGGGTTGAGGGTAACTGGGTCAACACCAGCCACACTCTGGAACCGCCAGCGGGCGACTTCGCCGTAGCCGTAGGTGCGGTTGGCCCCAGGGTCTTGAAAGGGGTAGCGAATGTAGTCGAGGTGCAGGCCATCAACCCCGTAGTCGGTGACGATTTCGGTCATCAGCCGGGTGAGGTAGCTGCGCACCTCGGGGTTGGCGGGGTCTAAGAAGGGCTTGTCTTGGCCACGGGGAATCAGGTTGCCGCTGTTGTCGTAGGCAGCCCAGCTGGGGTGCCGGGAGATAATCGGGCCGGGGTAGTCGGCGGGCTGGTTGAGCAGGCGGTTGTGGCGCTGGTTGCCCGCCGCAAACACCCACACCCAGGCGTGCAGGGTCATGCCTCGCTGGTGGGCCAACTCGACGGCGGCGGCAAGGGGATCCCAGCCCTGGGTGAGGGGGTTTTGCTCGGGGGCAACGCGGCTGGGGTAAATGGGGTAGCCCGCATTCACAGTTTCAAAGAAGACGGTGTTGATGCCAGCGGCGGCTAGTTTGTCGAAAATGGCGCTCAGCCCCTGGGGCGAGCGTGCCCGCACAATGGTGCCGCGATCGAGCCACACGGCGCGAATTTCGCCCTGGTTGATGGGGCGATCGGTGGGGAAGTTCTCCCACAGTGCGGCGCGGGTAGCCAGCCAACGATCGCGCACTTCCCCATGCTTGCCTGCCGCCAGCAGCCCATCCCACTCGTTCAATAGCTGCTGGGCCTCGCCTAGGGTGGGGTGCAGATAGGCTCCGCGCCCGCTGGCCACATTTACCGAATCGGCGGCGGCGGTGAGCACGGGGGGGCGATCGGGCAGGGTGAGCGCCGTGGGTGCATCCAGCGAGTTGGCCATAATCAGGGCGCTCTCGAAGCGGCCAATCAGGTTTTTTAGCTCCTGCTGCATGGCCAAAAACACCACCGGGCTTGGAGGCCGTCCGGTGGGCGATAGCTCGATAACTGCCGGGGCAATCTGCTCGGCGGGGTCGCCCGATGTGGGGCTGGGGGAGTCTACCGCTGCATTACCTGAGTTGGCGGGCTGAACGACCCTGGGCCGCTGGGAGGGGGGCAGCGGCGGGGACGGCGGCACATAGGCGGGCCGCCGTCCGGGGCGGGTTGGGGACGATGGCTCGGCAGTGGGTACTAGGGGAAAGCTCTCTGCCTCGGAGTCGTCGGTGAGGTCGAGGTATAGCTCTAGGTCGTCGGTGAGGGCAGCGGCGCTGGCCGGCTGTTCTAGCCCCGAGGGTTGGGACTCGACCTGGGCGGTAACAGGGCGTATGGGTAAGCCCGTACCCCCAACCAACCCGGCGATCGCGACCAGTAAAAGGCCTTTGCCTGACTGCTGCGTCACAATGTCATCCCTCCATCACACGGCGCTAATTGTGGCACAGGCCAGCCCATTCGGTGCTGCCTTGGGGGCGTATTCGCCAGCCGCCAACCGCCGCCGTCCCAGAGCTGGGAACCGACTGAGAACAGTGTTCTTGCCGACATTGCCTATGGGTGGATTCCATAAATGGATCCGTGGGCGATCGCCCCACCGCCGGTGCCGTACCACTTCTTCAGTAAGCCCACTACGCAGGCAGGCTAACCGTAAAGGTGGTGCCCACCCCTACTCGGCTGGTGACTTTGATGGTGCCCTGCTGGAGCTGCACAAACTGCTTCACAATGCTCAGCCCCAGCCCTGTACCGGGAATGTTGCTGACGTTTTGCCCCCGGTGGAAGGGTTCAAACAGCTGCCTGCGATCGCCGGTTGGAATGCCAATGCCCTCGTCCTGCACCTTAATAATGACCTGGCCCCGCTGCTTGGCCAGCTTGAGCCAGATGGGGCGATCGCCTGGGGTGTAGCGGATCGCATTCGACAGCAGGTTGCTGAGGATCGATCGCAGCAACCGCTCGTCGAGGCAGGCCAGCACCTGGCGGCTGCGACAGCCAAACTGAATTGGAGCCTGGGGCCGCCGGTAGTCGCCCTCAGTGAGCATCGCCTGGCAAAAGACCACCAAATCCAGCGGTTTGGGGTTCACCTCCAGCACCTTGGCCTCGATTTTGCCGATCACCAGAATGTCGTCGATCATCTGGGTCATGCGCTCGACGTTGGCGTTGATGGTGAGAAGGTAGTCGGTTTTTTCGTCGGGGCGCAGCTGGGTGTCGTAGCGGTTGAGCGACGACACCGTCAGGGCAATGTTGTTGAGCGGGTTGCGAAACTCGTGGCAAACCATCGAGACAAAGCGCGATCGCATGTCGCTCAGCTGCCGCAGCTGCTGGTTGGCATTCTGCAACTCGGCGGTGCGCTCCTGCACTTTTTGCTCCAGCTCTTCGTTGGCCCGCTGCAAGATTTCCTCAGCCCAGCGCCGCTGGGTAATGTCGCGAAAGGTGACCACTGTGCCAATTAGTCGCCCCTCCTCGTCGCGCATGGGGGTGCTGATGTACTCCACCGGAAAGCTGGTGCCATCCTTGCGCCAAAACACCTCGTTGGTCACTCGCCGCACGCTGCCGTCCTGAAACGCCGCGTAGATCGGGCAGGCTTCCCGCTGGTAGGGGCTGCCGTCCGCCAGGGAGTGGTGCATGACCGCATGCATCGACTGGCCAATCAACTCCTCCGTTGACCAGCCGATCATGGCGGCGGCGGCGGGGTTCACAAAGGTGACATTGCCCGCCATATCCAACCCATAGATGCCCTCACCCACGGCATTGAGAATTAGCTGGTGCTGACGGCGCAGGTGCTCTAGTTCTTGCCCCAGGGGGGCAGCGGCAGAAGCCTCTCTAGGGGGTAGCCAGTAGGTTTGGGTCATCTCGGCTAGCTAAATACAGTCAGACTGGTTAGGCGGACAGTTCCCCAACCAGGGTGGAACTGAGGAACTGCTTTGAGGCTTGATTTTTCCCTAGCCTGCGACAGAGTGTAGCGACGTATACAACGGCTTGTCTGCTTAAGGTTTACTAAAGAATTATCTGGTGCGCGATCGCCTTCAAATAGTAACCGCCAAGTGCAGCATTTTGACTGACATCACCCTAGATCATTGTCTTTTTTGAGTCCCTAATTGTGCTGGAGTCGTATTCATTGTTTAAGGCTGAAATTTTGTTTTCTGCATTTTAGAGAAACCTGGCAATCCTCACAGTCATAACAGGTAGTTAACACGATAGATAGCTAAATTCTGCGCAAAGCTGATTTGATTTCTGCTGGTATACGGGTTAACAGTGTTGTGAAGACCATTCTCATCATTGAAGACGAAGCCCAAACGCGGAATATTTTTCTTAAATGTTTGGAGTTTGAAGGGTTTTGTGCCGTGGGGGCCAGCGATGGCACCACCGGAGTCGCCCTGGCCCAGCAGCACACCCCCGACCTGGTGGTGTGCGACATTATGATGCCCGACATGGATGGCTACTCGGTGCTCTCGGCTCTGCGCAAGGCGCGGCAGACGGCGCTGATTCCTCTGATCTTTCTCACCGCCAAGGTGGCAATGCATGACCTGCGCCGGGGCATGGAGCTGGGGGCCGACGACTACCTAACCAAACCCTGTACTGTCGAGCAGTTTTTAGCAGCTATTAACAGCCGCCTGCAACGCCAGGAGCAGCTTTTAGAGCTTTACGCCGAGGCCGGGAGCCAGCCCCACGTCCCATTGGCGGCTCCTCTGACGAACTCTCTGCCGAACAGTATTTTTCCCGCCGACCCCAAACTGGCCAGCGTCTTTCGCTTTATCGAAGCTCACTACCGCCAGCCCATCAGCCTCAGCGATGTGGCCCAGGAGGCGGGCTACTCCCCCGCCTACCTGACCAACCTGGTGCAGTCGCACACCGGGCGCACCGTCAAGCAGTGGATTATTGAGCGGCGCATGGCTGAAGCCAAAACGCTGCTGGCCACCACCGCCAACCCCATTCGCCAAATTGCTGAAGCTTCAGGCTATAGCGATGCGGGTTACTTTACTCGGCAATTTCGTCAGGTTCACGGCGTTTCTCCCCAAGCATGGAGACAGCGATCTGTAGCCGAATTAACAAATTAGCGATCAATTTTAGGATTAAAAATAACTTCAAAAGAAAGTCCTATGATGTCCAAAACTTGATCCAGTGCAATTTTTATTTGAGCTTGGTAGTTTATTAAGTAACTTGATCTAGCCCGTGTTTGCGATCGCAGCGACGGTGGAATTTAAATTATTTCATCCTGCGCGGTGCTGGGTTTTCAGGCTGATTAGGGAAAGGTTTTTGTCGCGTTCAACTATCCATTTATGGTCATTTCAGTAGTAGCAAAATCGCTCAACGACTGGGGCAGTTTGAGTTGCACATCTCCCTCCCTGATGTTGCCCGGTCGCCCCTGTCGAGACTGTGGCACCGTGCACTTTACGGGCGATCACTCACGGTTTATGGAAACCATGCCCCAGGATCCGGTCGATATGGTCGATGACCTGGTGAAAATGGGGGTCTACAAGCAGAACCAGCTGCGCGCCGCCGACACCGTCAACACCTACGAGCTGCGCAAGGCGCTGTTTTTGAAGCGAGTAGGCCGCAACGACCCCAAGCGCGAGAAGCTGATTCTGGCGCTGTGCGAACAGGCGGGCGGCCTAGAAAATGCCTTTGCGGCGGCCTTTGGCCCCCAGGCCGGGCTGTTTTTTGCCGACTCGGTGCGCAACAGCGGCGCTACCCGCCGCGAGTTTCTCAAAAATATGGCGCTGGGGGCGGCCCTGGTCACCCTGGCGAGCTGTGCGGGCGGCAGTGAGGAGCCGGTGGCCGAAGAAACCGCTGCCCCCATCGACACCAGCAACCTAGAGAAAACCGACATTCAGGTGGGCTTCATTCCCATTACCTGCGCCACGCCGATCATCATGTCGGAGCCGCTGGGCTTTTACGAGAAGTATGGCTTTAACGCCTCGGTGGTGAAGATGCCGAGCTGGGGTGCGGTGCGCGATTCTGCGATCGCAGGCGAACTCGACGCCTACCACATGCTGGCCCCGATGCCCATCGCCATGACCCTCGGCTTAGGGTCTACGGCCTTTGGCGTCAAGCTGGCCAGCATTGAAAACATCAATGGCCAGGCGATTACCGTCGCTCAGCGCCACCTGGGCAACGTCAACGGCCCAGAAGACTTCAAGGGCTTTGTGATTGGGGTGCCCTTCCCCTACTCGATGCACAACCTGCTGCTGCGCTACTACCTGGCCTCCGGTGGATTGGATCCTGACGTAGATGTGCAGATTCGCCCCGTGCCGCCCCCAGACAGCATTGCCCAGCTGATCGCAGGCGACATCGACGCCATGCTGATGCCCGACCCGTTCAACCAGCGGGCGGTGTACGAAGAGGCCGGGTTCATTCACCTGCTGACCAAAGACCTGTGGGATGGCCACCCCTGCTGCGCCTTCACCGCCAGCGATGACTGGATTACCGCCAACCCCAACTCCTTCCGATCGCTGAATAAGGCCATC
This sequence comes from Leptolyngbya sp. CCNP1308, assembly GCF_034932455.1. Classification (NCBI taxonomy): domain Bacteria; kingdom Bacillati; phylum Cyanobacteriota; class Cyanophyceae; order Leptolyngbyales; family Leptolyngbyaceae; genus Leptolyngbya; species Leptolyngbya sp. CCNP1308. The sequence continues at coordinate 451,999 of NZ_JAYGIH010000072.1, forward strand.
ATCGAGGCGGCGGCCTATGCCCAAGACCCGGCCAACCGACCTGAAATTGCCTCCGCCATTTCCGATCGCGCCTTTTTGAACCAGCCCGTCGAGGTGGTCGAAGCGGTGCTTACCGGCAACTTTGACGATGGCCAGGGCAACACCCTCTCGGTGCCCGATCGCATTGGCTTTGACCCCTACCCCTGGCAGAGCTTCGCCAAGTGGATTTCTTCGCAGCTCGTACGCTGGGATCTCATGGGAGAAGGCAACACCCCTGAAACCGTGAGCAACAGCGATATCGACCAGGTCGGCCAAGAGGTCTTCTTAACTGACCTGGCCCGCGAGCTGGCCCTAGAGCTGGGCGAGCAGCCCCCCTTTGAGACCGATCGCCCTGAAACCCTGGCCTTCGACAACTTTGACCCGACCGCGTCGGCAGACTACGTCAAAGGTCAAGTTGACCAATTTGGTAAATAAGACCCTAGCGATCCAGACTAGCTCTGCCTTTGCCTGAGAGGTAGTCTGGGTCGCTGAATATTCGCAGTCGGCGCAGTTTTTAGGAGGTATTGATTATGGCGGCAAGTCACAGCACGCCTGGGTTGATCTTAGCGGAGCGGCAGACCCCGTTTTGGCAAAACGAAAATGTGAGGGCGTTCGCGCTGTTTATGCTTTCCCTCGGCATTTTTCTGCTGTTTTGGGAAATTGGGGCCAAGTCGGGCTGGTTTGTGAAGGGGGTGCCCACCGCCACTGAAACCATCAGAGAGTTTTGGTGGTGGGTGACTAACCCCTTCTTTGACAACGGCCCCAACGACCTGGGTATCGGCTGGAATTTGCTAATCAGCCTGCGGCGGGTGGCAATTGGCTATGTTGCGGCCTCACTGGTGGCGGTGCCCCTGGGCATTTTGATCGGCATTTCGCCCGTGGCGTTTAAGGCGTTTAACCCCTATATTCAGCTGCTCAAGCCCATTTCGCCCCTGGCCTGGCTGCCCCTGGGTCTCTATCTGCTGCGCGATTCTGAAAAGACCGGCATTTTCATCATTTTTATCTCCAGCATTTGGCCGACGCTGATCAACACCACCTTTGGGGTGGCCAACGTCAACCAAGAGTACCTGGATGTTTCGAAAACGCTGGGGGCTTCTCGCCTGCGCACGATCTGGAAGGTGATTATTCCGGCGGCGCTGCCCAATATTGTGTCGGGCCTGCGGATCAGCATGGGCATTGCCTGGCTGGTGATTGTGGCGGCGGAGATGCTGCTGGGCACGGGCCTGGGCTATTTCATCTGGAACGAGTGGAACAACCTGTCAATTCCGAATATTTTGGTGGCCATTTTCATCATTGGGTTGACTGGGCTGGTGCTCGATAGTCTGTTTGCTGCCCTCGAAAAATTTGTTGCCTTTGGTCGAAACTCATGAGTACTGTCCCCATGAATACCCCTGTAAATACGATAGATCCGGTAGACATGCGATCGCAGACGGCTCAGCTGTCGATTCGCAATGTGGCCAAGGTTTTCCCCGGCAAAAAAGACCTGTTTAGCAAGCTGACCGGCAAAACCCGCCGCGATTTCCTGGCTATTCAAGACATCAACCTTGACATTGAGCCCAATACCTTTGTGTCGATTATCGGCCCCTCGGGCTGCGGCAAATCGACCCTGCTGAATATGATTGCTGGCCTCAGCTCCATCACCAGCGGCGAGATTTTGCTCAACGGTGCCCCGATCACCGGGCCGGGGCCAGACCGGGGCATGGTCTTTCAAAACTACGCCCTGATGCCCTGGATGACGGTGGAGGAAAACCTGCGGTTTGCCGTGGAAACGGTAGATCCAAAGATTTCAGCGAAGAAGCGCGATCGCATCATCAAAGAGCACATCCAGCTGGTCGGCCTCACCGGGGCCGAGCGCAAACACCCCCACGAATTATCGGGCGGCATGCGCCAGCGGGTCGGCATTGCTCGGGCTCTGGCCATCAACCCCCAAATGCTGCTGATGGATGAGCCCTTCGGTGCCCTCGACGCCCTCACTCGGGGCTTCTTGCAGGACGAAATCGAGCGCATCTGGGAACAGCAGCGCAAGACCGTGATCATGATTACCCACAGCATTGAAGAGGCGCTGCTGCTGAGCGATCGCATCGTGATGATGACCCGTGGCCCCGCCGCCCGCGTCGATGAAATTCTGGAGGTGCCCTTCCCTCGGCCCCGCGATCGCGACACCATCCAGCAGCACCCCGCCTACCAGGGTCTCAAAGCTGAGATGGAGAGCCACCTGTTCCGCGAAACCCGAGCGGTAGAAGCAGAGCGGGTGGGGAAGTAGGGGAGTAAAGGGGTGGATGGGTAGAGGGTGGATGGGTAAATCTCCAACAACCCGTAGGGTGGGCACTGCCCACCATTCCACCGTGCCTTCGCCCAGGTCAAACCGGCCCCCAATGACCTTGGCCACTTTCCCATTCATCGAAGCGCGCAGGGATATCAGTTAACCGCGAAGGATATAGGTGGGCATTGCCCACCCTACCGGCATCTTTCTATTTGAGTAAATGACGTAATTAAGAGGATCCAACCATGACCATTTCCCCCATTACCGAAAAGCTGCTGGCCGCCAAGAAAGCGGCTGGCCTCAGCTTTGCCGACCTCGAAGCCAAAACCGGCTGCGACGAAGTGTGGATCGCCTCCGTCTTCTACCGCCAGGCCAGCGCCTCGGTCGAAGAAGCCACCAAACTGGTGGAGATTCTCGGTGCCGACACTGCGCTTATCGAAGCCATGACCGACTTCCCCGTCAAAGGTGGCCTTGACCCCGTCATCCCCACTGACCCGCTAATTTACCGCTTCTACGAGATCATGCAGGTCTATGGCATGCCCATGAAAGCGGTGATCCACGAAAAGTTCGGCGACGGCATCATGAGCGCCATCGACTTCACCCTGGATGTCGAGAAGGAAGAAGATCCGAAGGGCGATCGCGTCAAGGTGATCATGAACGGCAAATTCCTGCCCTACAAAAAGTGGTGATGTCAATTTGCAATTTTGGATTTGCGATTTTGGCTAGGACAGCTCCGCGATCGCAATCCTTACGCGGCAGCGATTTTTAGCCAGCAAGTCACCCAATTGGCATGACATTTCTTTCCCTGTCCTGACTCACAATCTCCGTAGGCTGTTGGCCAAGGCTGACAGCCTTTCCTACGCCCTAATGGATTGGTCGCATCCCCTCTCGCGGCCAATCCAAAACCCAAAATCACCAATCCAAAATCGATACTCCTATGCCCACGCCCATCGTGCCGCCGTTTACAAAAGAGACTGCGATCGCCAAAGCCCGTATGGCCGAAGACGCCTGGAACAGCCGCGACCCCGATCGCGTCGCCCTGGCCTACACCGAAGACAGCCACTGGCGCAACCGGGCCGAAATCTTCCAGGGTCGCGACGCCATCCGAGAATTTTTGCGCCGCAAGTGGGATAAAGAACTCGACTACCGCCTGATCAAAGAAGTGTGGGCCTTTGGCGACCACCGCATCTCGGTGCGCTTTCAGTACGAATGGCACGACGACGGCGGCCAGTGGTACCGCGCCTACGGCAACGAAAACTGGGAATTCGACGAAAATGGCCTGATGCGCCGCCGCGAAGCTAGCATCAACGATCGCCCCATTGCCATCGACGAACGCCGCTTTTTCTGGTCTGCCCCTGGCCCCCGCCCCCAAGACCACCCTGGGCTGATTGACTCGCCTGTTTAGCAGGTAGCTGAGTTATCTATAGCGCCCCTATTTGCCCGAAAAATCTCCCGAATTGCGTCGCCCTTCGCGGTAGCGCTCTAGGCGCTGCATGGCCATTTGCAGACTCATTTGCATGCGGTTAAAGGCGTCAGCTAACTTGCCCACCTCGTCGTTAGAATCTTGGCTAAACTCTGCCACTGGGTCGCCCATGCTGGCGGCCTCAGCGGCCATCGCCATGCGATTGAGGGGACGCACCACGTAGCGCTTGAGCCAGAGATTCACCAGCACGATCGCCAGCGAAAACGCAATTACAAAAATGCCAAGAATCAGCACCAGCGACTGACGCGCACTCTTCAGCACCTTTTCAGCGGGCACCGAGATCATCTGCGCCCCAACAATTTCATCCAGCTGCCAGCCAAAGCCGTTGTTGGCACCATAGCGCTCAATCATGCTGGCGGGGGCGGCGGCGGGAGTGCTGTGGCATTCTAGGCAGCTCGCTTTGGTAATTTTAATTGGGCGAGCAATGTAGTAGAGATCCCCCGCTGGAGTTTGCCGAAATCCACTGGTCTGTTGGGCAGTACTCTGCTGCTTAAACTGACCCACCAACTCGGCCTCAAAGCCATCGGCTTTATCCCTTAAATTGGTGGGGTTGAGGGTGGCTTCTTTATAGAAAAAATCGGCATAGATAGGGTTGCCGCGAAAGGTTTCAAACACTTCTCGTGCCGAATAGGCGGGCACAGTTTCGGGTAGAAATTCGGTATTTAGCCGCTCGACCAGTTCTGGGTTGACCTGGTTTGTGGTGTAGTCTCGCACTGAGTTCATGGTTTCCATGAGCATCAGTGCGTTGGTGGTGAGCTGGGCCTGGGCGCTCTGATTTAAAACCGAAGATAGGGCAATGCTGCTGGCAATAATGCCCCCCAAAAATACGAGCAGTAGCAGCAGGGTAAATTTTTGGCCGAGTTGCAGGTTATTGAGCTTCAGCATGGAATGGCGTGGGTGGAGAGTTCCGTCATCAAATACACTTGCACCCGGCCTGCTTCCGGAGATGCCGACGGTTTTGCAAAGAAGGGCAATACTCTATGCCCAAACCCGCTGTCTTCGGAGCAGATGCTGCTGATTGTAGGGTGAAGGCGGCTACACCCATGGCGATCGGTAACAGTTCCTCACCTGGGAGAAGTGAGTTGAGGGGTGCCCGTGGCCCTACCCTTAATTCTCCCTGCTGAACCATTACAAACCAGGCATGTCTAGGAACGGAGTAGACAGCGCCCCTACTTGAGTTGGGCCAGTTTTTGGTTAGCAGATCGAAGCATTTCGCTAGCCCGAGCGTGGCTGGTGGTGTTGGGCTGCACTTTTTCGAGATCGTTAATGATGTCTTGCAGCAGGCTGGCAATCTGGTTGCGATCCATACCCTCCAAGTTTTGGGCCAGCATGCGGGTGCTTTTCTCGGTGGCGCTGTCGAGGGCTCGGGCAGAGGCTTCTTCTTGGGCGGCTTTTTCTCGAATAATGCCGAGATTGGCCTGGTACTCGGCCAGCAAAATTTGGGCTTGACCATAGCCAGGGTCTTGAACGGGGATGTCGTTGAGGCGGGCGATCGCCGTTTCCCACAGCTCTGCCGCTCGCTCCCAGGTGGCGGCAGGGTGGGGTGGGTTTTGCCCGGCGATCGCCGCCTGATAGGCAAAGGCTTTGGCAGCATCGACGAGGGTATTGGAGCGATCGCCTCCCGCTACATTCCCCGTCACCTGCTCGTAGTCGCGCTCGTAGGCCTCCAGCTTGGTGTCCGACTGCCGCCCAGCCAGGGTTTCGGGCGGAATCTCATTCAGCTTATCCATACCGCGCTGCCAGGTGGTCAGGGCGGTAGCGCGATCGGCCCCAGATGCGGCGGTTTGAAAGGCCTGCTGAGCGCCCTCAACGGCTAAGGTGCCTTCTTGCAGCAGGTTTTGGGCGTTGCGCTCCTGAAACACCGCCGCTTCCATGCGGCCAATTTCGGCGCGGACGGTCTCGAATTCATCTAGGGTGAACTGCCACCTACAGCCTATGAACCCGCAGTAGGCCTTGGGATAGTAGCCCAAAAACCAAACCGGCAGCCCGTCTAAATGCTCTTGGGCCTGGGTGACTTTTTCTTCGCCCAGCTCGATGTCGCTAGCGGAGGTGGCCTGATTGACGAGCTGGTCGGCCTGAGCTACTAGGGACACTGCCTGCCGGTAGTCGTGATCCATCTTGATATAGCTGGGCAGCAAAATTAGGGGAGCCGTCTTAGCTACGGGCCAGCGAATCATGGGGTAGGGCAGGTTGAGCACCCAGGTCACCCCGGCCAGCCCCGCCACGGTAACTACTGCGGAGCCAAAGCATCCCAATGTTCTAGCAACCATAGCGTTGTGTTGTATCGAGCAGAAACGTACTGGTTTAGTCTTCCCAAGACTATGCAGGTTAAGTGCAGGTGCGGCCTGGGCTGTCGCACCACAGAGTTCTTCACCACGGCAGGTTGCCAAAGGTTGTGTCGGCCTGTGATCGTCGTATCAGTGATTGATTCAGGCTGAGCCCGATATCTCAGCCAATCAGATCGTCTGGGTTAATGCCGCGATCGCGCAGTCTTGCCTTCAGCTCTTCCAACTCTCGTTCTGCCGCCGCTGCCCGCTGTTCGGCCTGCTGTCGCAGCAGGGTTTCTTGTCTCAAAGCTGCCGCCAGTTCGTCAGGAATGAGTAACTTCTCACCCGTATCCTGCCGGTAGAAGGCGATTAGCCCCCCGTCAACCTCCAAACGCAGACCCAGGGGTTCGCTACAGCTGTCCCTAATTGGCTCATAGATCTCGTCTCGCAGGCGATAGCCCTTGAGCTGCTCAGCAATCCACTCGCCCTTGAGGTCAAAGAGCCAGTATTCCTGCACCCCCAGCCCTTCGTAGAGGGTCTTTTTTTCAACTTCGTCCTGCCGTCGAGTGCCAGCGGAGGTCATCTCAAAAATTACCGCTGGAACCTGGCCCTCTTCCCAAATTTTGTAGTTGTCGCGCCCGCCGGGTTCGACCTCAAAAATTACCATGACATCGGGGGCCACCCGCAGTTTGGGGAAGCCCTGGGCATAGTACAAAAACTGGTTGCCCAGCACCGTGGCTTGTCGCCCAGCGACGTACTGACGCAGTGCCTCTAGCGTAATGAGCAGGGCGTAGAGATGGGTATAGGTTTCGGCCACGGGTTCACCGTCGGAGCTGGGATAGGTGAGGGTGGCCTGGGGCCAGAGGGCGGTCATGGTTGCCTCCGTGGACAAGCGCTTACTGTGTAGGATAGCCCGTTGCGCCAACCTTCCCCGGCCGCCGCCGCAACCAAAACGGCGGCGGCCTACTCCATCGCCCAGGCCCTGCGAATCGATCTGGGACTTACTTACCGCCGTAGAAGTAGGCGATCTCTTTGTCTTTGAGGGGCGCGAAGTCGGCGGCTTGCAGCATGGCGTTGAGGTCATCGACGGCAAAGTGCTTGGCCCCAATGCGCACAATGCGCGATCGCATCGAGTTTGACACGCCGCTGCGCTGCCGCCCGGCTTCCTTGGCCATCACGGTGTGGTAGAGGTCGAGCTTGGCGGCGGGAATCGGGGTGCCGTCGAGGTCAATGCCCTGGGCGATCGCGGCATCTACGGCATCGGCCCCGGTGGTGGGAGTCTGAGACATGGTGGCGTTTCCTGCTGAGGTGAGTAGTCTCAAAATCCTACCAGAGAGCGATCCCCGCCTCGGTTGGGGGCTGGGGGATGAGCCAACCGCTATGGCTTGGCGACGACGACGGGCTGGCTGCCCTCAATTTCTTTGACGACGCGGGTTTTGCTGGCGCGCAGGTGGCGGGTAATCGCAGACACGGCGATGTCGGGGTCGCGGGTGAGAATGGCCTCGTAGATCTGGCGGTGCTCCAGGCGAATGTCGAGCACGTTGGGGTTCTGCTGAAGGGTTTGGATGCGCAGCAGGGCCATGGCGTCAAACAGCGAATCCAACAGTGACACCAGCCGACGATTGCCCGAGCTTTCGGCAATTAGGTGGTGAAACTGGTAGTCAACATCGAGCAGGCTCTCAGCGGAGAGACTGCCGTGGCTGTTGGCGGTGGCCCCTTCGGCCTTGGTGACGCAGGCGGCGATCGCCCCGAGCTGCTCGTCGGTGGCGTAGGTGCAGGCCCCGGCCACCGCCAGCGCCTCTAGGGCCAGGCGGCAGTCGTAGAGTTCTTCGGCATCGGCGGCGGTAATGGTGGTGACCCGCAGCCCGCCGCTGACATCGGCGGTGACCAGGCCGTCTTGCTGGAGCTGGCGCAGCGCCTCCCGCAGGGGGGTGCGGCTGACCTGGAGCCACTCGGCTAGCTGGGTTTCAACTAGGCGATCGCCGGGGGATAGGGCACCGGTCAAAATGGCCGATCGCACCGCGCAGTAAACCTGCTCGTAGAGAGACTTGCTGCGGTTGATGGTAGGGGGAGACGATAAAATCACAGGGGGCTTAACCTCTGGAGCAAGGGGAATACTGGCCCAACAGACTGCCATAACGCGCGGTGCGGCTACGACGGCAATACTTCCTAATCATACAAATTTGGTCAGTAATGGGGGCTGAAAAAGTTCTCAAGGTGCAGAAATGCCGTATTAAACCGGCAATAACTAAAGAATTGCTCAACTTAACCGGTTCGGGGCGATCGCAGACTAGTATTTTTACCGTTGGGGATAGTTTTCTCCTGAATTTATGGCTAAGCAGGGGCAGGGGACGGCAATCAAAGGGAGCAAACGCCTGGGAGCCTGGGGTCTGGTGCTGGCACTGGTCGCATCGCTACTGTGGCCGATTGCGCCAGCCGACGCGGTTGGTCTACCGGAAGTCGTCGCGATCGATCAGACGCTGCTGGATGGGGGTGGGGAGGCTGAGTGGCGATCGCACCTGGCCCCCCATCAACACCTGGTGATTGTCGATGGCCACCAGGGTCTAGCTCCAATCACCCGGGCTCTAGCCGAGTACCATCCCGCTGCCCTGCACCTGGTGAGTCACGGATTCCCCGGCCACATTGTTTTAGGCGATGCCGATCTCAGCGCAACAAGTTTAGACGCCTACCGTCAAGATCTGGTTCAATGGCGAGCGGCGCTGCCTGCTGGAGCTGACCTCCTCCTCTACGGCTGCGAGGTCGGCCAGGGAGGCCTGGGGCAAGCCTTTCTGCAAACCCTGCATCACCTTACCGGAGCGGATATTGCCGCTTCTACAACCCCTAGCGGCAACTCCGACCAGGGGGGCGACTGGCGATTAGAAACTGCGCTTGGCCCCGTGGAAACCCCCGTGCCTTGGCAATCTGCTCCCATCGCTGGGGTGCTGAAGCAAATCACCGTCACCTCCACCGCCGACAGCGGCCCCGGCACCCTGCGCGAGGCCTTAGAAATAGCGAACCAAACCCCCGAAGACGACCTGATTTCCCTCGAAACCGTCAGCGGCACCATTGCGTTGGAGAGCACCCTGCCCGCCATTCGCACTGGCCTGTTTTTGGTGGGCGACGGCGACGACATTCTCAGCGGTCAGCAGGCCCACCGGGTGCTGGTGGTGGAGTTGGGGGATGTCACCCTGCGCGACCTGACGGTGGCCGATGGCCTCGCCGCTGGCGATGACGGGCTAGCCGGAGCCGGGGGTAGCGCTGGCCTGGGGGGCGGCCTGCTGATCGACGGTGGCAAGGTCACCCTGACCAACCTGCGCTTTGTGGACAACCAGGCGATCGGAGGCAGTGGCACCCTACGCCAGGAGCCCGAAAACACCGCTATTCGCCTCGAAAAGCAGAAATATACGCTGAATCGAGGGGCGATCGCCGGAGTTAACGGCATCGGCATCCACCAGGCCGACGGGGTTCCCACCTCCCCCAAGGGTCTCACCATCGACACTGTAGACGATCGCTTCCACGCCAACCGGGGGGCGATGGCGGGCATTAACGGCATTGGCGTCGGTGGCATTGGCACTATTGCCTTTGCGGGCGGCGGCGGTTTTGGTGGCCTGGGCAACGCGGGCAACGGCGGCAACGGTGGCAACGGCGGGGCCGAAGGGGGCAACGGCGGCAACGGGGGCGACGGCGGCAATGGCGGTATCGGCATGTTTGGCGGCAGCGGCCCGGCGGGCGACCTGGGCACCATGGGGGTGGCCACCTTTAGCGGCGGCGGCGGGCTCGGCGGGGCCATCTTTCTCAAGGCGGGGCGGCTGATTTTGCACAACACGGTGTTTGAGGGCAATGGCGCGATCGCAGGCGACGGTGCTCACCCTGGCCAAGGCAAAGGCGGCGCAATCTTTGTGCCGGGCGAACTCGCTGCTAGCAACCCGCAGGTTTCCCCCCAGGTGCGGGCGCTGGGGCAACCGCCCACCTTTATTGACAACTACGCCGCCGATGCGGCCGATTCTGCCACCGACAACCCCGACTGGTATGGGGTGATTAGCCTCAGCACCGGGGGCGGCTAATGCCTTCAGGAGAATCTCAGTCCATTGTCGTAAGCTAATAATTGAGATCAACCGTAACGAGCATAACCATGCAAATTGTGCGCAGGCTGCTACTGGGCCTACTGCTACTAGCCACCCTAGGGCTGATTTGGGATGCCCTTCCCTTCTACGCCACCGCCGACTCGATGCCCGAGGCTACGGCAGTAGACGACCCCAACCTAGCCACCGCCACCTTTGCTGGGGGGTGCTTTTGGTGCATGGAAGGCCCCTTTGACAAGCTAGACGGCGTCATCTCGACAACCTCAGGCTACACTGGCGGCACCAAGGTTGACCCCACCTACTACGAGGTCTCTGCCGGAGGCACAGGCCACGTGGAGGCCGTGCAGGTGGTCTATGACCCAACCAAAGTCAGCTATGAAACGCTGCTCCAAGTCTTTTGGAAGAACGTCGATCCGTTGGATAACCGGGGCCAGTTCTGCGACAAGGGTAGCCAGTACCAGGCCAAAATCTTTGCCCACGGCGACGATCAGCAGGTCTTAGCAGAGCAGTCTAAGCAAGCGCTGAGCCGCCAGGCAAAATTTCAGAAAACTCCCATCGTCACCGCCATTGAGCCCGCCCAAACCTTCTACCCTGCCGAAGACTATCACCAGGACTATTACCTTAAGCACCCGCTGCGCTATAAGTATTACCGCACGGCCTGCGGGCGCGACCAGCGGTTGGCAGAGGTTTGGGGGAGTGGGGAATAGAAGAGCAGGGAGGGGATGTGCTGATAACCTTTGCCCCGCCAAAATCCAAAATCTAAAACACACCCACCGACTACCGTGCAGGGATTTTTGAACTTCTACAAGCCCCAGGGCATGAGTTCCCACGACTGCGTGGGGGCGGTGCGGCGGCTAACAGCCATCAAAAAAGTGGGCCACGGGGGAACCTTGGATCCCTTGGCTGAGGGCGTGCTGCCCATTGCCGTGGGCCGGGCCACCCGCCTGCTGCCCTACCTGCCCGAGGGCAAGGCCTATCGGGCAGTGATTCGTTTTGGCCTCACCACTACTACCGACGATTTGGAAGGCGAAATTTTGACCCAGCAAGCTGCCGATCGCTTGACGGTGGCGGATATTGCAGCTTGTCTACCCGAGTTCGAAGGGACAATTGACCAGGTGCCCCCAGCCTTTAGCGCCATTCAGGTGCAGGGGCAGCGCCTCTACGATTTGGCCCGCAAGGGACGGGTCGTAACGCCGCCCTCGCGCGTTGTGACGATCCACAACCTCACGGTGCAACACTGGCAGCCGGGGGAGCAGCCGGAGCTAACACTCGATGTAGACTGCGGGCCTGGCACCTACATTCGCTCGATCGCGCGGGATTTGGGCGATCGCCTCGGCACCGGAGCCACCCTGGCCCACCTCACCCGCACCCGCAGCGGCGGCTTTGACGCAGCCCACAGCCTGACGCTGGACGATGTGACGGATTTGGTAGAGAAGCAGGCGCTGGAGCTAGTGGAGCCGGCAGTGGCGTTGGGGCATTTACCGGCGATCGCCCTGCCCGCCGAGCTAGCCCTGCGCTGGCAGCAGGGGCAAAAGTTTCCGCCCACCATGGTGATACCGCCGCAGACTCCTTACCGAGTGCTCAACGAGTCTAGTGGCGAATTTCTCGGCATCGGCCAACTCGAAGAACGAGATGAAGGGCCGATCCTCAAAGCCAAAATGGTGCTTTAGGCCAGGGCAAGTCCCAATCTGTGGGTCGGTGGCGTAGGCTATGCATCCCCCGCTTCGCTGCCCCCTTAAAAAGGGGCTATAAGTACCCCAGCTCATTGCCCGTCTTTTCTAAGGGATCGTAGGGATCGCCTCCCAACCTTTTGCCCCCCTTTTTAAGGGGGTTTGGGGGGATCATCCTCTACTCCTTCGGCACCCACACTGATACAGACCCCGCCTCACAGCGAAACTCAGCCCAACCCTCGTCATTGGTGGTGACGGGTTCGCTGACGTGCTCGGTGATGTCGTAGTAGGTGCGGTTGGGATGGCCCACCTCCATCCACTTGCTGCCATCGTCGCCGTTGGTCAGCACCACGGCCATACCGCCGGGGTTTTCGTCGTTGCCGAGCCGAGTCCAGCCAATGGTGCTGGGGTGGTCGAAATAGTCATACTGGTCGCCAAAGGCGTAGGTGCGGCGCACGTGTAAAAACTTGTCGATTAGCCACTTGTGGCTGTCGAGCCAGATTTCGTATTCGCCACCATCGTTGCCGTTGTCTTTATAGTGCGCCCCATAGTAGTCGGCGTAGAAAATGCAGGGGTAGCCATCCTGGCGCAGCAGAATCAGCGCGTAGGCCAGGGGCTTAAACCAGGGTTCGACCACCGATTCCAGCGATTGCAGAGGCTGCGAGTCGTGGTTGTCAACCAGGGTGACGGCGAGGGCGGGCTGCTCTTTGACCAGGGTGTTGTCGAAAATCGTGGTGAGGTCGTAGTCGTCCCCGGCTTTGCTGGCCTCGCTGAAGTTGTAGTGCAGCGGTGCATCAAACAGGTGCACGTCGCCGTCGGTGACTTCAATAAAGTGGTGCAGCGCCTCAATTTCGTAGGACCAATACTCGCCCACCGCAAACAGCCTGCGTCCCGCCTCCTTTCGACAGTGCTGAAGCCACTGGGGAAAGAAGCCCGCCCGCACGTGCTTCACCGCGTCAAAGCGAAAGCCATCGACCTGGGTGGTGTCGGTATACCACGAGCCCCACGCCTTGAGGGCATCGCGCACCTCGTCCGATTCCATATCGAGGTCGCAGCCCATTAGGTAGTCAAACGCGCCTTTTTCGAGGTCAACGTTTTCGTCAAACGACTTGCCTTCGAAGAGGTAAACCGCGTCGTAGTCGGGGTCGTTTTCGTCGTAGTCAACGGCATCAAAATGCCACCAGTGCCATTCCATATCGGAATATTTGCCTTGGCGACCGGGGAATTTGAAGTGCGTCCACACTTTGACCGTGCGATTTTCGCCAATTTGCTCATGGCGGTTGTCGTGGCTCATGGGGGTAGCCATAACTTCCTCTGCCTCGTCGCCGCCCATCATATGGTTAAACACCACGTCACCATAGACCCGAATACCCGCTTCTTTCGCGATTTTGATAGCTTGAAGGTATTCTTCTTTGGTGCCGTACTTGGTACGAACGCTGCCTTTTTGGTCAAATTCACCTAGATCGTACAGATCGTAGACGCTGTAGCCTACGTCGTAGCCGCCAGCGTTGCCCTTGTAGGCGGGGGGGAGCCAAACGGAGGTGATGCCAGCTTCTGCCAGGTCTTTGGCGTTTTTGGCAAGCTCGTTCCACAGGTTGCCGTCGGGGTCAATGTACCAATGAAAATACTGCATCATCACGCCGTTAGGCTCTGACATACCCGTAGCATCCTTTTGGAAAATAATAGTGGCTTCGGAATTATGGCAGGTTGATTCAGATTTTTCGGTCTACCTTACGGCATATTTCGAAGGAAATGGAGGAACGTCGGGCCTGCCGAGGGTGATGTTGAGATGGCTATGATGCTAACTTTTGAGTTCTGGAATCGGGCGCCCCAGAAATTGTATTGTCTCAATTCACTCGCGGATTATGACTTCGAAGTTAGCGACTGGCAATTACTTAGGAGAAGTAACAGTCATAACTTTCGTGTGGGGAGCATAGCAGATAACAGCGAATGCAATGGTGCCAATTATGAAAAATGAAAGTATTGATAAATGGGTTTCTCTGCTATCTGAAGTAGAGATATTACGGAGTTCAATCGCCCAAGATGAACCTGCCTTCACAATAAACTCTGAAGACGACGATATTATTGCTTGCGAAGCCAGGCTAGGAATTAAATTCTCGGAAGATTACAAGGCATTTTGCAAAACTTTTGGCCAAGGTCGCTTTGGAGCTGGATGGATTTTTGTATATGCCCCCAACAAAAACACAATGGATAATCAAATCGCCGATCAGGGGGATGTATTCTATGCTTTTGAAGGCTATCTACATTATGGAGGCAACGCTAAATTTGTGTCTACCCTCAACGAGAGCTACTTTTTTGGTGCCTTGCAAGGCGTGATTTTCATATTTGGTAAAGATACTCTTAAAGAGGAAGGTTTACATTCCCGTATCTACGCTATCGATGAAGAGGGAGAGATATACGATTTCGGGAAAGATCTTTTCGACTTCGTAAAAAATTGCTGTCTTGATAAGGGAATAGAAAGGAGGTTTCCCGGTCTCTTAGTTCACATGGTTCCTATTGATAGGACGATTGATCAACTTGTAGCGCCTACATTTACCCCTCTAAAGTGAGCATGATGGGTACCACCCACCACCCAGTCTTTACATTCCTACACCCAACCGCTTCCCTACTAAATTGTGTCTCCTCAGAACCACCGAAAAAACGTTGCCAGGGCAGTCGAAACAGCACCGAAGAGGGTGTAAGGCGACAATAATTGAGTTATGCCAGGGCTAGGAGAGTCAGATTTAGAGTTCCGTCTGGTTGCTGAAGGGAATTGTGGCAGTGCCCACCCTACAATTACGATTGAAGTGATTTCAGGCAAACAAAAGACGGCCTTTGGGTTCTGGAGTCGGGCGACCCAGAGATTGTGCAGTCTCAATCCATTCGTGAATTACGATCTCGACATTGGCGACAGCTTCCTGATAGGTTTCGCCATCGGCAGCACACCCCGGCAGCTCAGGAACCTCAACCACAAAAGACTGATCGTCTTCGCTCCAGTAGATAATCAGTTCGTACTTAATCGGCATATTACTCTCCCAGCTTGTATCTCAAAATTATCGTTCTAACTTGCTTAACCTGATAGGCTTTGGCTTTACCTTGCTTTGGTTGCAAGTTCAAGATCTCTTCAATGCCTTCCTTCGAGAATATATGGTGACTGCCTCGTATGCGTTCCTCAAATCCTAAAGCAGCAAGTAACTGACATAGCTGCACAAATGAAATATTGGCATCCGATGTTCCCCGCAAAATTTTGACTAACAGCTTGTCTTGCTGACTCATCCTTTTGCCCTTGCTCCCTTCTAACACATTCACCATACCTTCCGGAAAGCCGTTGATGGGTTAACCAGATCAGTGACAGCTTGGTCAACTACCTAACAAAACGGTTCTCCCGATTGAATTTGTTTGCGCGTGCGATTCTTCAGCAACGCTATTCTTCTGAGGGTTCACCGTCAAGGCGGCGGGGGATGCGATCGCACCCCTCCAGCGTTTCAATCGGTTCTCCTCCCGCGGCCCCTAGCTCTTTGAACTTGCGGGTCGTCACCAGCACCCGGCTCTCCAAACAGCCCGCCGTCTGGTTAAAGGCTTTCACCGAGGCATCGAGCCCCCGCCGCAGCTTGACCATGTGGTTGGTGAGAATGGCCATGCGATCGTAGAGTTCGCGGCCCAGCGCACTAATCGCCTGGGCATTTTCGGCCATCTTTTCGTGCCGCCAGCCGTAGGCGATCGCCTTTAGCAGCGCAATCAGCGTGGTCGGCGTCGCCAAAATTACGCTCTGGCTGACGCCGTACTCAATCAATTGTGGATCGTGCTCTAACGCCGCGCTAAAGAAAGTTTCACCGGGCAAAAACAGCACTGCAAACTCGGGGGAATTGTCGAATTGATCCCAGTAGGCCTTGGCTCCGAGCTGGGTGAGGTGGGTGCGCACCTGGCGGGCGTGGGCTTGCAGGCGATCGCGCCGAGTCACCTCATCCGGTGCCTCTAGCGACTCCAAGTAGCCTTGCAGCGGCGCTTTTGAATCGACAATAATCTGCCGCCCGTTGGGCAGCTTGATCACCATATCGGGCCGCAGCCGCCCACCTTCCGCCTCCACCGACGGCTGCTCCACAAAGTCGCAGTATTCGAGCATGCCCGCCATCTCCACCACCCGGCGCAGCTGCATTTCGCCCCAGCGGCCCCGCACCTGGGGGGCCCGCAGCGCTTTCACCAGGTTGGCGGTCTCGCCCTGGAGCTGGTTTTGGCTAAGGGCCAGCGATTTGACCTGCTCGGTGAGGCTGGCGTAGGCCGAGACGCGATCGCGCTCCAGCGATTGCAGCTTGGTATCTACCTTATCCAACGCATCTTTTAGCGGGCTGACTAGGGAATCGATCGCCTGCTGACGTAGATTCAGGCTGCCTTCGGCCTGGGTCTGAAAGCTCGACAGTGTGGCCTGGGCCAGTTCTAAAAACGACTGGTTGTTGCGTTGCAGCGCATCCGCCGAGAGTGCCTGGAAGGTGTGGGCCAGCCGCTGCTGAGCCTGGTCGAGCAGGGCGACTTTTTCCTGGGTGGCGGTGTGGGCGTGGGTGAGCTGGGTTTGCAATTCCGCTAGCTTGGCCCGCAGCAAGGAATTTTCTTGCTGGGTGTGGGCCAGGTGGGTAGCGCGATCGCTCAGCATTTTCTCCAGCTCCCCCAGCCGCCCCATCTGGGCCTCGGCGGTGGCACGGCGGGCTGCTTCATCGCGCAGCTCGTGACGGCTGTAGTCGAGCTGACCCTGCATGTCCCGCTGGCTAGCCCGCAGCTCTTCGATCTGCTGGTCTTGGTGGCGCAACCGCTCGATCAGGCTGGCGCGATCGCCCGCCATCTCGGCCCTGGTGCGCTCTCGCACCGTTTGCAGACGGCTGGCAAACAGCAGCGCCGCAATGCCCGCCCCCAGCACCAGTCCTAAAATAACGGCGATCGCCACTGGCATCCCCTTTCTCCTAAACTAGACCCCGCCACACCGATCTCAGCTAATTGGAATTTGGAATGCTGAGGTACACGTATACTACACGCAGACCACCCCTGCCGCCCCTCTCTCCACTACCCCACCCGCCCAAAATTTAAAATCCAAAACTCCCCCATGCCTACTCCCTCTCTCGAAATCCGCCCCGCTACCCCCGCCGATGTGCCCGTCCTGATAGCGCTAATCAAAGCCCTGGCCGATTACGAAAAGCTGGCCCACGAGGTCACGGGCAAGCCTGAAGACTTAGAGCAGGCGTTGTTTGGCGATCGCCCCTATGCCGAAGCCCTGCTCGCCTGGGTAGACGGTCAGCCAGTGGGCATGGCCCTGTTCTTCCACAATTTCTCCACCTTTTTAATGCAGCCCGGTATTTACCTGGAAGACCTGTTTGTGTACCCCGACTACCGAGGCCAGGGCATCGGCAAAGCCCTGCTGGTGCATTTGGGCAAGCTGGCCCTAGCGCGCGGCTGCGGTCGCCTGGAGTGGAGCGTGCTCGATTGGAACACCCCTGCAATCGAGTTTTACCAGCGCATGGGCGCTGAGATTAAGCCCGAGTGGCAGACCTGTCGGGTGACGGGGGAGGCGCTGGCGGCGTTTGGGGAAATGTAGGGGGGATAGGGAGGGTGAGGGAGATAGGGGTGATGGGGTGATGGGGTAATGGGGGACAAAAGCTGTCCTCTTCCTCACCTTCCTCATCTCCCTCACCTTTTTTATCTCCCTCACTTTCCTCATCTCCCTCACCTTCTCCACCCATCCCCTCCACTTCCCCATTTCATAGGTATGATTCTGGCCAGAGCGTCTAAGAATTCGGTTCTATATGGCACAGATTTTTATCTCGGCGGGCCACGGCGGTTTTGAAGATGGGGTGGTAGACCCCGGTGCTGTGCTGCCCAACACCACTGAAGCGGCGGAGATGATTCAGATTCGCGATTTGGTGGTGGCTGAGCTCAGGTCGCGCCAACTCGCGGTGCTGTCTGTGCCCGACGACCTCAGCGCCGCTGCAACCCTGGGGTGGATCAACGCCCGCTGTCGTCCTGAGGATGTGGCCCTCGAAATTCACGCTGGGGTCTTCAGCGACCCGGCGGTGCGGGGCTCGGCGGTGTTTTACATTGCTAAGAACGACACGCGCCGTACCCATGCCGAGATTGTGCTGCTGGCTCTGCTGCGCCGCATTCCCCAGGTGCCCAGCCGGGGCGTCAAGCCCGACACCGAGTCGCCGACCGGGATGCTGCCCTTTTGCCGCAACCTGGGTTGCCCCTCGCTGCTGATGGAGGTGGGCTACCTGAGCAACCCTCAAGATTTGGCCGTGATTCAGCGGCAGCGGCGTGATGTAGCCCTGGGCATTGCTGACGGTCTGGCCTCCTGGAGCCGAGCGGTGGGCAGCGGCACCCCTGTCGCCCCCGGAGACAACCTGCCCGAAATACGCATCAACCTCAACGGCGGCATTTATCCAGAAACCGGCATCATCGTCAACGGCAATGCCTATGTGCCCATCGACATTGCCGACCTGCTGGGGGTAGACGCGACCAGCTCTCCCAACATCACCCGCATTCGCTACGCCAATGTGGTCTACATCAAGGCGGTGGATCTGCAAAACTACAACGTGACGGTGACCTGGGATGCGCCGAGTCGCACAATTCGGCTGCGATCGCGCACAGGTGCCCAGTTCTGCCCTGGCTCGATGGATCGCATCATGGGCATCGGCAGCACGTCGGATACGCAGTTGACCCTGTTTTTGCAAAGCGTCAACCCAGGGGCCGTCAACACCTACCGCGACCTGCCCAAGCTCTACCGCGAAGAGGCGGCGATCGAAGGGGTCAACCACGACATTGCCTTCTGTCAAATGCTGGTCGAAACCAACTCCCTCAACTTTGGCGGCAGCATCAACCCGGCCCAAAACAACTTTGGCGGCATCGGCTCCCCCACGGGCGGCCCAGAGGGGTCGTCGTTCCCCAGCGCGCGCGTGGGGGTGCGAGCGCAAATTCAGCACCTCAAGGCCTACGGCAGCCTCGACCCCCTGGTCCAGCGCCAGGTCGATCCCCGCTTTCTGTTTGTGGTGCGGGGAATTGCGCCCCTGGTCGATCAGCTCAGCGGCCGTTGGAGCGCCGACCCCGAGTATGGCCGCAAAATTATGGCTTTTCTGCGAAGGCTCTACGATTCGATCGTGCCGCCCTAGGCAGCCACTTTGACCGCTGGCCCTCAGTAGGCAACCTGGGTTGTACCAGAGAAGTCATAGGGATGTATTGGATCCTAATGTGCCGGGCCGGGCCATCGGTGATACCGTGAAAAGTGCTGTCCGGTACTCGCATAAGTTCTTTTACCTTCTGCCTCAACCGATGACTCAACTTCGCCAATCCCTCGTTTTTGGGCTGCTGCTCAACCGCGCCCTCGGCTTTCTCAAGCATGGTCTTAGCCTGTCGGTGGTGTGGTGGTTGGCCACGCTGCCGGCCCAGGCGTTGGTCGAGATGCGGGTGGCCGTGGGCGATCGCCTCAATCAGGCGGTGGTGGGCAGTTCTACCCCGGCGGTGGTCAAAAACGGGGCCGGTCAGGGGGTGGGCCAAATTCCCCAGGGGCGATCGGTCACGGTCACTCCCCAGGGGGGCGGGCTGAAGCTGGCCGACTGGCAGGGCCAGGCCTTTTGGGTGGAGCCGACCGGCGGCGGCTATATCTTCATCAACGACAAATGGTATCGGGGCCGGGTGCTGGTGGTGCCCATGGAGGGCAAAGTGACCGCCGTCAACTGGGTGGATCTCGAAGCCTACCTCTACGGCGTCGTGGGTGGCGAGATGCCCGCTAGCTGGCCCCAGGAGGCGCTCAAGGCCCAGGCGGTAGCGGCCCGCTCCTACGCGCTCTATCGGCGCGATCGCACCCAGGGCGACCTGTTTGACGTAGGGGGCACCACGGCCCACCAGGTCTACGGGGGGCTGGCTGCCGAAGCTCCCTCGGTGCAGGCGGCGGTCAACGCCACCCAGGGCCAGGTGCTGACCTATGGGGGCCGGGTGATTGAGGCGGTGTTCCACTCTTCCTCCGGCGGTTACACCGAAAATTCTGAAGATATTTGGCAGCGCGCGACCCCTTACCTGCGGGCGGTAGCCGACTACGACCAAGAGGCTCCAGTGTTTCAGTGGTCTGAGACCTTTTCAACCCAGCAGGTTGCCCAGCGCATCACCGGCATCGGTCGCCTCACCGGAGTTGTTACTGAGCGAGCCACACCCCAGGGGCGCATCGCCTCCATTCGGCTCCAGGGCACCCAGGGCAGCCGCACCATGACGGGCACTGAGTTTCGCCAGGCGCTAGGTCTGCGCAGCTCGCTGTGTTCTCTGACCCTGGCGGGCGATACCCTGCGGGTTGACGGGCGCGGCTACGGCCACGGCCTGGGCATGAGCCAGTGGGGGGCGCGAGGTCTAGCCAGCCGAGGCCAAAACTATCAGCAAATTTTGGCCCACTACTACCAGGGCACGGCCCTCTCTAATCTGCGAGTGGCCACCACCGCCAAGCAAGATGGGCCGCTGCTGCTAGATCCCAACGCGCTTCGGCCCGGTTTGGCTCGCTAGACTTTCGGCGGTAGAGGTTGCGATCGCGCCCAGGGATATGCTAAATTCAGCGTCTGCAAGGACGTATAGCTCAGTTGGTTAGAGCACCACGTTGACATCGTGGGGGTCACTGGTTCGAGTCCAGTTACGTCCATCCCCTGAAAAGCCTGCGTTTTAAGGCATTTAGCGATTGCTCATTAGGTGTGATCGCACCCAAGCCTGGGTATGTGCTTAACGGATCTAAACGGAACAATCAGGGTTTTAGCGCTTCAATGGGTACAGAATGGGTACCCAAAATGGCTAGAACACCTAAAGGTGAAGTTTCAATTGAGAACATAGACGGCTGGATTCGCCTGAGATGGCGGCACCAGGGGCAGCGCAAGACGATGAGCCTGGGCCTCCGCCACGACCCGGTGAATCTGGCGGTAGCGCAGCAGCGGGCTAATCAGATCCACCTGGACATCATTTCGGGCAACTATGACCCAACGTTGTCCAAGTACAAGAGCGATCGCAGCCAGCAGCTCCAGGCGATCGGGGCGGTTGACCTCTTCAAGCGGTATAGCGAGTGGAAGGTTAAACAGGTACAAATTCGTACCCTTGAAAAGTACTGGGGTCTGGTGAACTGGTTAAAAGAGTATTTTGGCGATCGCGCTGCTGAAGAAGAAGATGCCCCGGAATTTATTGCCTACCTCATGGAGAACTTGGCACCCAGAACAGCTAAAGAGCGCCTGGATCTTTTGGATTCAGCATGGCTCTGGGGTATTGAGAAGGGGCTGCTAACAGATAACCCCTGGGCAGATATGCGACTCAGAAATCCGCCCCAGCAAAAGCGTAAGGCCTTTACCAAGGATGAAGTTCAGGGCATTCTCAAGGGTTTTGCAGAGAATTATTACTACTGCCACTACACCGACTATGTGCGCTTCAAGTTGTCGACCGGATGCCGCACAGGTGAAGCCAACGGTCTACGGTGGCGACACCTAAATGAGAATTGCACCGTGGTGTGGTTCGGGGAAACCCACACCCACGGCCAGTTTAAGGACACCAAAACGGGCAAGGCTAGAGAGGTCAAACTATCGGCTTCTCTGTCTAAGTTGCTGCGATCGCGCATGCCCGCCGAGGTTGACCCAGACGCGCTGGTGTTCCCTGGTCCAGAGGGTGGACCAATGACCGAGGGCAACTTCAGCAAGCGGGCATGGAGAAAGGTGCTGGAGGCCCAGGCGGTGACTTACCGGATTCCTTACAATACCCGCCACACCTTTATCAGTCATGCCCTTGAAGCAGGGATGAGCCCCGTTGAGGTGGCCGCCATCACTGGCCACAACCTGAAAACGCTGTATGAAAACTACGCTGGGCTGATCAAAACCCACCCCACCACGCCGGAGCTGTTTTGATTTTCTTTTTTCTCAGTGCTGGGGCAGTATGGGTAAACCCCCTACACGCCCTACACAACTCATGCACTGCAAGGATTTCAGGATTTATCTAGGCCTACGCAACTCCTACATAGGGCCACCCCAAACCCTACACAGGGGCAACAAAGAGGCTACGAGGCCTCGGTGGTGATCATCGCTTGCGGCTAAGGGGCCGTTTTTGGCCACTGGGAAGACTGCGCCTGAAGTTCTCGATCGCGGCCTGGTGGGTCTCGGGGGCCTCTTGGTTCACCAACCAGTCAAGGATCATCTCCCTGATGTAGAGCACGGGGGCCGTGGGGCCGCGACCGCGTTTAACGTAGTGAACGCCGTGGATCCAGCTATCGCGCAGGGTCTTGAGGGAGTCTGGCTTACAGCGCAACAGCTCACAGGTTTCATCGGTGGTGAGTAGGCTAATTTGCATGGTCAGCCTCCACAGGTATGAGCCAGGTGAGTTGGGCATCGATGCACCGCTGCATCCCTGGCACAATGACATCGGCTAGGGGCATGCCTTCAAGGCTGTAGATCCGGGTGATGGTGCCCTGTTGCCGATGGGCTGTATGCCAGGGCATGTTGAGACTTACTGTCTGGCCTCCGGTAGGTACCCAGCCCAGAGGACGGCATTGCGTGAGTGGGTATAGCACCCCGGCACAGAGCAGACAGCGATCGCCCGTCTGAGGATGCTTCACCCGGCGCTCTACAACCCGCACCTTAGGGCCAAACTCAGTGTCGATGCAGACGTAGTCGCCGGTTTGGGGAATGGTTTCGGTACCCATCTACCAGTCCTCCAGCGTGTCGGCATTAGCAGTCAAGGTACTGAGCACTGCAGGAGCGGGGTGCATGATCGGTGGCAGAGGTGGCGGCGGTGGTTGACTACTGCCAATATCCGCAGCGGTAACCGTGCCTGCCCTACCCTTCAGCGCAGTCTCGACGGTGCAGGGAATGGGTTCGTCAATGACTTCAGTGGGCAATGCAGTTGAGTCGTCGGAGTCGGGCTGAACAAGGGTTGTTTGAACCAAGCGGATGTTGGTCAGCCCGCTCCCAGAGCGTGAGTCTGCCCGTTTTCGTTTCACGTCTAGCCCGAGGGTTTTCTGGAGCAGGTTCTCCAGGGCAATCGAGAAATTCTGCATGCTGATGGGTTTCACCCCAACGGCGTCGCAGTATTTGATGTAGTTGGGGTAGAGGCAGTTTCGGGAAGAGTTGTTTTTGTCCCCGGTTTTAGTCCAGGCACCCGGCTCATAGACAATCCATTCGTTCACCCACTGGGCCAGGCTGTCGGTATTGAGCAGGCTATCGGCCTGAAACTGGGCCATGGCCTCAACCTTAGCCTGCGGATTTTTGATGTAGGCTTCCATCAGTTCGTCAGGCATGGCCATCACCCAGTTAAATACCCCAGGCAAAAATGGGGCCAGCTCCCCTCGCAGGCCGCCATCGGGGGCAAAGTCGAGTAGTGAGCGCCGCTCATCCTCTGGCACCACCTGCGTGAAATAAACCGGGATCCGCCGCCTAAATAGAGCATTGGTGCGATCGCTGGCGATGGTCTCCTTGTTGGTGGCCACCATGACCCAGCCTTCGAGGGTAAAGCCGTCGGTGTAGTCGGCATTTTCACCCTTCCGTTCCCAGGGGATGTAGTCTTCGCCGGTCATCTGCTTGAGCACATCGACGGCGGTGGGGTTGTAGTCGGCATCAGGGATGAAAATCAACCGTTTGCCCATAAACCGAGCTGTTTCAAACCGGCTGCTGGCGATGCGCGATAGGGAGGTGCTGACGGTGTTGGAGCGCCCCAGCAGCGCCTGGATTAGGCGAATCAGGGTGCCCTTGCCCGTTCCCCCAGGGCCAATCAACTCCAGGTAGCGCTGAAAATCCGTTCGGCCTAGCACCATGGCCTTGATACAAGCCCGGAGTAGCTGCACCACCAGCTCATCCCCGTTGCAGGTGGCTTTGAGCCAGTCGAACACTGGATCGCAGGTCGCGCCGGGGACGTAGTCGTAGGGCAGCTGCCAAGTGAAGCCGTAGGTAGGGCTGTGGTCTAGCAGGGTATTGTCGGCAATGCGCAAAACGCCATTTTGGAAAGGAATTAGGCCGTAGGACGTTGGCCATGAGCGCACCGATACCCGCTGACTGAAGAGGTTTACGGTGCTGTCTATCGCAGCCTGGCCATACTCACCGGCAGCACCAGCGGCATCCAGTTCCCGCTGTACCAGCTCCTTGACTTCGCGATCGCTGACCCGCTCCCACCGCCCTTGTTTGTAGGTATAGAAACTGGAAAAATCCAGCCGATACTTGAGCTGGTCGTTCCAGTGAGACTCCATCAGAGCGGCTAGTTTGCCCGCTGGGGGCAACGAAATTCCTTTGCGGCCAAAGGTCAAAGCCTCATCAAAGCAGTTGGTGATTGACCATGAACCGGCTAAGGCGTCTCTGGCCTCGGCTTTGCGGGCTGCAAGCCACTGCTGTCTTTCCGCGTCTCGAAAGGGCTGGAGGGCCAGCCTTCGAAGGAATTGAACATCAGGTTTCTTGAGTTTGGCGTCGTTCTCTTTTGAGTGGGCCAGGCAAAACGCTTCTACCCGGCTTCTCAACTCGGGACAGTTACGGTCTAGGTGCCAGGTGAGTCGCCACAGCTTTTTGTAGAGCTGGGTCAAGGTTTCGCAGTGCTTTGGCAGCGGTGCCCGGCTGAGGTAGTCGAGCCAATCGATCAAGAACTGTCGTGGGGCCTGAGCATTAGCCAGCAGGTTGTTAAATCCGCTCTGGTCGTAGCCCGAGTTAAAGAACTCAGTAAACCCAGCTTTATCGCCCGCATCTTCTGGGATGAGCGCAATCTTGCCTTTGAGATGCAGACCACCTTTGATGAGCGCTTGAGCCACATTGGCATTGCGCAAACCATCAGAGTCAAACACCAAGGTGAGCCCGAGCCCCTGGGGGAGAATGCTAGGAACGTGGGTGACCCCTGCGATGGCCCCTACTGGCTTACCGCCCCGGATGGTGGCCAAGAAAGCATCCTTCCACCCCTCGGTAACGGCTGCTAAGTCTGATAACTGGCAGCCGGAGGGCACCCAGATGCAGGGCTTGGCCATACCCTTGCGGGGGCTAAGGTATTTGGGAATGCCGGGGCCGGGGCTATCTAACCGCAGTTGACCAAAGCCGTTGCCAAAGGGGAACCAAATACCGCTGGTGACATTGTTGGAGTAGCCGAGCAGTGCGATCGCCTCGCGCTGGGAAACTGATCGCACACCGTAGTCTTTAACAGCCTGATCAATTTCTGCTGGTGTCCAGCCGTCGTCCCCGAAGTGCTGTTGGTGGAGAATGTTTAGCATAGCTGCACCTCGCGGAGGGGGCGAGCTGTGCAAAGCCCACTGTCAAGTCTTTTCTGAAGAGAAGAGAGTAGAGGTAATTGGTGGCCATACTGGATCCGTTTTTCTACTCGCGATAGAGTTATAGTCTCTCTGAGCGGTGCTAAACTTGGCGTAGGCATTCTGGTTGGCCTAAGGCCTCTAGAATTGCCATTACCAGCCCCCTGCCGGTAATATTTTTGGTTCATGGGGAATACCTCTAGTTTAGGGCGAACCCCTTGGAGGAGACCCGATTCACGTTCCCATTGCTTCCCGGCGCTGGACGTGAGTCGGGTTTTCTCTTTGGGGAAGGAGCGCTTCCATTGCTTCCCGGCGCTGGGCACTCCTGGTTACAGACCTCATCTCTTCGCCAAAGGCCGCAAAGCCTTGCAGGATATGCGGAGAGATTGGGTGGGGCAGTTGTAGAACGACTGGAAACCTCCTTTTTTAGGACGTAAACAAACCCTTCAGCGGATGGCCAACTACGGACTTAAAGTTGGTCATAGCCTGCTTTGAGCGAGATGCTTGCCCCCTGGCTACTACCCTTCCTTGTTCGTCTGAATATCTAGCCCTGCTGAGGGCTGCTGGGCTAACAGCAGCTTCAGAGCTGCTCGTACTGCTTTGGAGCGATCGCCGTAATGGGGCACAACCCGATCTAGGTCGGCAAGTTCGCTGTTGCTCAAACGCAAGTTGACAACATTGGAGAGAATTTGCATTTGCTTTTCACCAAGCGATGTAAGACATCATACACATTCAGATGAAGATTGAGCTGTTCTTGAAAGCTATAGAATTCCAATTTCAAAAACTATGCCCAAAAATGTCTAATCATGTCCAAAGTCACCCAATGTGAATACTTAAATCCTTGCCTTTCGGGGTCTTTGGGCTTTTCTCGCGATCCTAAAATCACCATCAAATCACAAACATGATGACAATAACTAATGATTCTTGATTGGCAAATTACCTGAGTCGCTGTAAATTATCTCGACAAAAATCAACTTCTTGATTGCAAGAAATGGCCTACTTCCAATCAACCCCAACAAGTTGAGCCACTGAAGGCCGGAAGTTCAAACTCTGTGATTGAATATCGCACCTCATGCCATAAGGTGCGACACAATTCAGCCTGTGGGTATCAACAGCTTGAGCCAGTATCGTTTTGGGCGATCAGCGCATTCATAGGAAAGGCCTATTGGCCTCTAGCAGAGTTAAACCGTTACGACCTGGCGAGACTTCCATGCCTCATAAGCTGCCACATCACCCCCAAAGGAATCGGGAGAGACAATAGCCGGAGCCGTTTCTACCCAAGGATTCTCATTCTCTGGCAGTGGCTCATAAGCACAGTAGACAATGACCACGTCATCCATAGTCTCTTGGCCGGTGTTGCCTACATACTCATCAACTCTGTTCACGCACCAGGCTGAAAGCCGTTGATGGGTCACCCCCCCACGATGGTCGAAGGTGCCCGTCACGTCATCGTGTTTAAACTCAGGCAGGCGATAACCCACCTCTGGAGCTGAGCCGTTGGAGTAGTCAAAGTGCTGCGCTAACAAGTCAGTGAGTGACCCACTGGGTTCCAGGGTGCGAGATTCCCACCCCGGAGCACTGGAATCTTCAGCTTTGAAAATAACTAGGCGGCTCATTGGTCACTACCTCCTGAGAAGTCCATCGGGCTCTTCGGGAATTGGGCATCATCCCTAAAGATACACTCCACCACTAACGGGTCACGAGCTACGATTCGTCGCCGTGCCTCTAACAGTGTCCAGCCATACTTGGCTGCCATCTTGCGACAACAATCCTCATTGACGGCGAAGTGGCTGGTCGTGCTGTGATCGCTGCTCTGGGTCATGATTTACCCCCTTTACCCGACTGAGGTTGGTCGGGTTCTAGGGTCTTAAATTCGTTGTTTGCTTTTGCCTGCCTGATTCCAGTCTCTATAAGGAATGCAGCCAGATTAGCTGTAGGACGGCCCTGGTACTGTGCCCACGCCTCAAGATCAGCAACGACTGTATCAGGCAAAGTGACCAGAACTCGTTTAGACACAATATTTACGTTCATAGCATTACGCACCTCCATGTTACGCAGGGTTAGTTCGTCCTGAACAAATGATATCTTTTAGATCCCTGTAGATATCTATTCGATATCAATTTATATCGTTCATATGCTATCACTGTAGCAGGCGAGTGGAACGAACTGGAACAAATCAGTTCCACTAGACCGCTCAAAGTATTGATGTACCGAAGTTCCAACCTGTAACAAGAGGTGTAACGACGTGGAACGTGAACTGCTATCGATTCGCAAGTTTGCCGAAGTCTGTGGGGTCTCCCACACCGAAATTGGCCGCAAGATGACCGCCCTGGGTATCTCAGGCACGCCTCAGGGCAAAGGATTACCCACGCTACTCAGCCCAGCTGAGCAAGACAAAATCGCCGCTGTGCTGTTTATCCCTGCCGAACCACCCACGCCCCCTGCGCAGCACGTCGAGGTATTGGGCAGTGGTTTATCGGTTTACACGCCCCCGCCGCTGGCGACGCGGGGCGTCAACAGCGAGCTTAGCCGCCACTTGCAACAGCGGCAGCTCACCCAGGCGCTGGGGGCGTTTAAGGGCAATCAGGCCAGTTTTAGGAACGCCCTGCTAGGAATGGCGGCTGAGTCGGGTCGCCAGTTGGGCCACGAAATGGCCGTTACCGAGATGAACACCGCCCTAGCCACCCACGCGCAGCTGCAACAAACGGTGGGAAAGGAGTTGGGCGTCGTCGCAGACACGCCCGATACCGCTGCTGCTGGTTAGGAGTTTTAGCCCTGATAACTGCTGTTTTCATTCTGTTAACGCCGTAACTCTGGTCATAACGCCATGGAAGCCAAATTCACTCCCCCTACCGTCCCCCTCGAATACCGTCGCGAGGTCGTTGGCGGTGCATCGCCTATCCAAAATATCTACCTGGCCCCGGTTCCCTGGTGGCAAAACCGTCGTTACTGGGCTGCCGGTGGCATTGCGGTGGCTGCCCTCTCCGGCATTGCCTTCGCGTTTGCTCAGTCAGGCCGAACGGGTGACGAGGGCACCTACCAAAGCGAACAACCCGCCCCCAACTACCAGAACGTTTTGGCCGCCGCTCAAGACCGACTCTCCGGCAACTACGAAGACAGCCGTCTGGTGCTGGCCGATGTGAACCGTGCGGTGCTCAATAACGAGGCCTACCGTTACCGCCAGCAGGCGGAACAGGCCGTCCTGAAGCCCACTGACCCCTGCTACCAGCAGCAGCTTATTTGTCCCCTCAACCGTTACCAGCGCGATGCCCAGGTGATGTTAGATGCCGCTAAGGGCGATCGCGATTGGCGGCAGGCCCAGGCGGCGCTCTTCCGGGTCGAGGCCGTGGAGGTGGCCCGCTCGTTGGCGGCGCTGCCCCAAGATCCACCGACCAATCTGGCCGTGGTCGCCATTGAAAACCTGGTGCAGTACCACGACCGACAACACTCCCTGTCTGAAGAGGTGCAGGCCCATGAAGTACGCGATTAACTACGCCCGCTTTGTCTGGTTTCTGCTGTGGCGTTCAACACCCAGGCATCTCCTTCAAACTGCCGTTGTCGCCCCCCTAACCGGCATTCTCCTAATTGTGGTCTTGACGCGCCTAGCAAATGTCCTGGTCGCGCTGCTGCTGGGCTGGGGGTTGTTTCTGCTGGGGCTATCAGCCGTTCGAGCCCTGGCGTTGCGTTTCAGGAGGGGCGTTCGATGAAGCAGAATTACTTGCTCTATGGCTCCATTGGAGCGGCAGCCTTAGGCCTGTTCTGTGGTCTGCAACGGCCCGCCAGCAATCTCACCCCCGCTGACCTAGAGGCCTTCGCCAATGGGGCTCAGATTCGCTACGAGAAAACCTATCCGTATCTGCCAGCGGCGATTGCCTTTGGAGCTGTGGCCGTCGGCTGTGGGGTGGCTTGGGCGCTGGGGGGAGAGCAACCTAAGGTCGCGATCGCAGGCCCCCAGTTCGCGCCAGAACCACAGAGTTGGAATGGGCAGGTGCCTTTCGCTGGAGCGACCGAGTCCTTTCGGGTGGGCAATCCTGCTGCCATTCTCGCGGCTCGTATGCGGCCCACGCTGATTTCAGCCAATCCTCGGGTCGGCAAGGGGCTCACAGTGGCCCATGCCTACCGGCAGGCCCAGGTGAAACAGGGCGCAGTGGTGTGGGTGATTCAGCCCAAGTACCATCCCAAGGAGCATGGCTACTGGGAGCAGGCTGACAACGTGCTCGGGTTCATGGCTGACTCGCTGGAGAGTAAGGAAGATATCGACGACATCTGCGAGCAGATGCAGCGGTTTATCTTCGCCTGGCGGCAGCTGCCCCAGCGGCCCAAGGTGCTGATCATCGACGAGCTGGCGATGATGAAGACCACCTTTAAGGCCTGGTACGAGGGGTTTCTCAAGTCGCAGCTCACGATGGAGCTGTCTTCGGGGGAGACAGACGAACGGGCGCTGTGGGCGATTACTCAGTCGTCGCTGGTGGGCGATATCGGGGTCAGTGGTGGCATGCGGGCCACATTTGACCTGCTCACCATTCAGACCCCCAGCAGCCAGAGCCATCTGGAGAGCCTGCGGAAGTCTGACACCAGCATTCCCCCGATTGAGGATGAGGTGATTTTTGAGAGATCGTTCTCGCCCAAGCAGGCGGTCTTCTACCACTCAGAAATCAAGGAATGGCTGCCCATGGTGGCCTATGAAGTGCCCGAACTAAGTTCGGCCTCGATAACCGGCGGTATAACTCGCGGTAACCACGGCACAGCAACGCATACAGCCGAATCGGTTACAAACCGAACCGAGTTTCAAAAGCCCTCCCAGGGGCCAGATTTGCCCCTGATCATCGCCGTAACTAACGCCCTGGCCCAGGGGATGTCGCGCTCCAAGGTGATCAAGGAGGTGCTGGGCTACCAGGGGCACAAGTACCAGGAAGGCTGTGACTTGTTTGACCGCATCAAATCCATCATTGAGGAAAATTCCTAATGGCTAGCTCCAAGAACAATCAACTCGCCAACGGCAACAACGGCCCCGAGATCATCGACGGGCAAATCATCGACATCACGCCTCAGCTCAGCTCGCCGGGTCGGGGCAGCGGTGTTCAGCTCGCGCCGCGCAATGCCATGCGCTCTAACGTGCAGGATGGCGGCTGGTTTGATGCCACCAGCGGAAAGCGCAAGCCGATCTTTGTTATCACGCCCAGCACCGATCCCTGGAGCGTGTTTCCGGTTATTCGGGCTGGCTTGAGCTGTCTCAAGAACAATCCTTTGCAGACGATGGGTGGAGCTTTTATCTCGGTGTGGGGTGGCCTGTTTGTGCTCTCGGCGGGGCTGAATGTCCTACAGGGTTCAGCGGTCAAAGCCGGGGGCGATATTTGGAATCCGGTGGTAGCGGGGACCAACTTTGGGGCCATGTTGGTGGTGCCGACGCAGAGCATCGCCGGGAGTGCTCACAAGGTCTTGACCGGGGAAGAGCGGGTAGGGCAGCCGATTGAAACCCGTCCTTACACCCGCGCTGTGAAGGTTGGGGAGTAGCGATGCTGTTCTGGCAAATCAGAACCCGGTACCTGCTGGCCCTGGCGGCGTTGTTCGTCGGGGCCGCGTTTTTAGACCTCAATCAGCCGGGCCGGGGGCGGTTCTACAACCCGGTCTATGGGATGAGGTCATGGTTCAACACCCACCAGCCTGCGGCGTGGCAGCTGGTGACCAGGGTGCAGGGTAACGATGGTCGTCTGCAAGCCTGTGTAGCAGTGGCTCCTGACCCGGTTGCCCTCGATGCCACTAAGGCGGAACTGCGCAAGGCGTTGGTGGGGGAGTCAGAATCTGTGGCCCTGGAGTGGTTGGGACAGCCTGCCTGTGCTTTGGGTAACGGGGTCTACCGCTGGGCTTTGGACAACGGCCTGGCCCTCGATGTGTCGGTGTCGGAGGGGGAGGTGACCCACAGTGAACTCAACCGTTAAGGACATCAAGCCCCACTGGTCAGAGTTGCCGCCGACCTGGCGCTATGTGATTGGCACGGCGATGCAGGCGGGCGAGCTGGTACTCAAGCTGGGCTGCGTGGGGGCGATCGCCACATCAGTCTGGGTGATGGTCGATCAGGAGACCAATGAAACTTGGGGGGCGAGGTTCAGGAAGATCAGCGCCGTGGCTGAGGCGGTGGCTGGGTTCTATGACGATGACTTCAAGGCCCTGATCAGCAAGGGTGATGTGATTGCGGGCTACACGGTCAACTCGGGCTTTGGCCTGCGGATGCACCCCATCCACCAAGAGATGCGGATGCACTCGGGCATTGACTTGCCGACGCCGGAGGGGGTGTCGGTTCATGCGATCGGCTACGCGGGGGATCGGGTGTCGGTGCGCTGCTGGAGCGACCCCAAGGGTTATGGCACGGTGGCGGATATGACCAGTTCGGCGTTCCCTGACATCACCTTTAGGGCGGCTCACCTGTCCCACTGCAAGGGGGGTGAGCATCGGGCCGGGGCGGTGGTGGCGAAGACGGGTAACACGGGGGGTAGCACGGGCCCTCACCTGCACTGGGAGCAGTTGCAAGGGGGCGTGGCTCAGGCTCCGCAGAAGGGTTATTTGGTCTGGGCGCTGAATGGCCGCAAACCGAATGAGCGGCTGGGGGATACGATTGCGCTCTACCGGGCGATTGTTGCCAAGGAGTCGGGCGGGGATCATACTGCCGTCAACCCTGACACGGGGGCATTGGGCCTGGGGCAGGTGATGCCGCAGAATCTCAACTGTTCCTGGGACGGCAAACCTAAGAGCAACTGCGGCTGGGATTACGATGTGCTGGGCCGCGATGTGTCACCCCAGGAGTTTTTGCAGAACCCTGAGATTCAGCAGCAGATCGTGGGGGCCAAGCTGGAGAGTGCTCTACAGCGTCAGATTCAAGCGGGCCACGATATGAATACGGCAGTGAAGCGGGTGGCGGCGGAGTGGTATTCGGGCAACCCTGAGCTGACCCACGATACTCGCCCCCAATCGGGCTATGAGTCGATCAAGAGCTATGCCGACAGTGCGGCGGAGAAATTCCACCGGCTCCGGCAGGAGAACCTGGAAAAGTAGCCTCGGCGATGATCGCGCCATCATGACAATCGCTGGAGCTCTGGGCCTGGGATCTGAGAATTCTCAATTAAGTCGTTTTTATTCACGACTCATTCACGACTTGATAACGACTTCATTTGAATTTGGATAAAAACCATCACTGTTTTGATGGTTTCGGATCATTAGGTCACTTTTATTCACGACTTGATAACGACTTGATAACGACTTGATAACGACTCTAAAGAGCCTGACAGGAGAGACTGCTGAGGATGATGGGCTCATTCACGACTTAACAACGACTTGATCACGACTTGCGCTATCCGGCCCCTCCATCGGTGCCTTCCTTCGAGCAGCAGGGGGAGCCGCCCTGGGGGCTACGCCACTTCACTCCGTTTCGTGGCTTCGCGTTTCACACACCACGCCCAGCC
This sequence comes from Leptolyngbya sp. CCNP1308, assembly GCF_034932455.1. Taxonomy (NCBI): domain Bacteria; kingdom Bacillati; phylum Cyanobacteriota; class Cyanophyceae; order Leptolyngbyales; family Leptolyngbyaceae; genus Leptolyngbya; species Leptolyngbya sp. CCNP1308. Next base: position 484,497 of record NZ_JAYGIH010000072.1, read on the forward strand.
TTGGGGTAGGGGAATGGCGAAATGCAGCTATACCAAAGCTTTCAGACGTTGCGGGTCATGTTTGGTCGTTTGCAAATTATCGCTTAATTCCCGAAACCTCTTATGGGTAAAGGGTTTAGCGCCTCGCTGCCTGTACATAAAGCCCAATCACGACTCGGCGAATTGACTGAGACGGGAGCCTCATTGACTACCACAGGTGGCCACGCTAACCAAAATCAACCCACAGCCCTCAATTGCTTATCCCGCAAGGGTTTTCAAAATTTTGCCAAGATCTTGGCATACTGTGTGGCCTTTCCGCGAAGTCCCCGACAGGGGGCGTAGCATTGAGTACCGAGAGCAAAAGAGTATCCCAAACTATCCACTTGGAAAAAAACAGTTGATTGAGGCCAACCCATCTCCTCCGCGCTACAAAACCCTAAATTCAGCGGGTAATCTCCGGTTATTAACCTTGACCTTGGGAAAGCTAAGCAGGGGCCACTGCGGCCTTGCCGTCTTATATAAAATCCTATGCAGCTCAATCTATTGGTATTGCCAGATGGGCTTGATCGCACCCTAACCGATGCCCTTACCCTATGTGCTCAACAAGCAGACCCCATCGATCTGACCTACCTGGGCGATCGCGTTCAGGCTCATCTCCAGCGGGCACACTTTGCAGCCCAGGCTAACCCGATGGTAAATGTGGCCCTGGCAGAGGCGATCGCTACCACCTATACCCATTTACTCGGCCACTGGCCTACTCTGACCGATCTGGCGATGCCCTGGCTGAAGGGGGCCATGCTCTATTTTGTCGAAACCGACGACGATGACCCCGACTTTGACTCACCCATTGGCTTTGAGGATGATGTAGAAGTGCTCAATGCCTGCCTGCGTATGGCAGGGTTAGAGGAGCTTTGCCTAAGCCCAGAGGATTTTGATTAATGGCATCCCCCCTGTCCATTGCTCCCGGAATGCGAGTGCTCTGTCGAGATGCCGAGTGGCTAGTGCAGCGGGTCGATGCCGCGAATGACGCGGGCACCCAGCACGCTGTGCAGGTCGTGGGGGTGGATGACCTGGTGCGGGGGCATCAGGCGGTGTTTCTCACCCAGCTTGATCGCATCGAGCCGGTTGACCCCAGAAAGACCCAATTGGTCCCCGATGGCTCCAACGGCTTTCGCCGCGCCAAGTTGTTTCTAGAGGCTCAGCTGCGGCAGATGCCAGCGGCCAGCGAAACGCCAGATTTGGACGGGCTGGGGGCCTTTGACCCGATGGCCTTTCAGCTCACCACGGTGCGGCGAGCCCTGGAACAGCTCCGGCCCCGGATGCTGCTGGCGGATACGGTAGGCCTGGGTAAAACCATCCAGGTGGGCATGGTGCTGACGGAGCTAATGCGGCGGGGCCGGGCCGATCGCATCCTGGTGCTGGCGAAAAAGTCGATGCTGACCCAGTTTCAGGCGGAGCTGTGGAACCGCTTCAATCTGCCCCTGGTGCGGCTCGACTCCCAGGGCATCGCCAAGCTGCGGCTGAAGATTCCCACCAATAAGAACCCCTTTGAGGTTTACCACCGCATCATCATCAGCATCGACACCCTGAAGGATGCCGGGCGCTACCGCCACTTTTTAGAAGAAACCCGCTGGGATGTGGTGGTGATTGACGAAGCCCACAATGTAGCTGGGGCCAGCGTGCCGGAGAACCACCAGGCCCACCGCTTAGCGCGTCTGCTCTCTCGCCGCACCGACAGCATGCTGCTGACCACCGCCACTCCCCACAACGGCAAGCGGGAAACCTTTGGGCGACTGATCTCCCTGCTTGACCCTTCGGCCATTCCTGACCCCCGCTACCGCGAGTACGATGCCGACGACATCCGGGGCTTTTACCTGATGCGGTTCAAGGAAGATATTCGGGGGCAGATTGGTCAGCAGATGACCGATCGCATCGTTACTCCCTTGGCACAGACCACCACCCAGGCCACCTCGGCAGAAGAAGCGGTCTACGGCGTGTTAGGCGAAATGCGTCAGGCGGCGAAGGAGGCAAAGGCCCTGGGTAAGGGAGCCGACTGGCGCAACCAGCGGCTGATCCAGTACGGCCTCTACAAGCAGTTTCTTTCTAGCCCAGAGTCCTGCGCGGGCACCGTCACTAAACGACTCAATGGCCTGGCTCAAAAAGATCCTCAGAACGCCGAAATTCCTTACCTGAAGCAGTTGAGTACAGCCTTGAAGGGACTGGCTCTGACGGACTCATCCCGGTTTAAGCTGCTGCTGGAGCAGTTAGAAGCGATTGGTTGGACGGGCAAGGCCAACAGTCCGCGCATTTTGGTGTTTACGGAGTACGTGCCCACCCAGCAGGCGCTGGCCCTGGCGATCGCCGCCCATTTCAACCTCAAGCACAGCGAGAAATTTGAAGACCAGGCCAAACAGGCGATCGCATCCATCAATGGCGCTTGCCCCGATATTCACCTGATGGCGGCGGTAGAAGCCTTTGGCACCCAGTCGGCCCCGGTGCGGATCATGATTGCCACCGATGTCGCCTCTGAGGGCATCAACCTGCACCACCAGTGCCACCATGTCATCCATTACGACCTGCCCTGGTCGATCATTACCCTAATTCAGCGCAACGGGCGGGTAGACCGCATCGGCCAAATCCACCAGCCCATCCTCCGCTACCTGATGGTGGAGACTGCTAACGGTTTGCTCAGCGGCGACTCCGCTATCTTTGGGCGGTTGATTGAAAAAGTCGAAGAAATTAACCGCAGCACCCGTTCTGGCGAAAGCCAGCTGATGCTCTACGACCCCGAAAAAGAGGCCGAGTATATTGCTGAACAGGGGTTGCTAGCGGGCGATCAGAATGTTCTGGAGAAACGCACCGGCACTGATACCACTGTTAACGCTGAAGCTAACGCCCTAGAGTCGATTATTACTGCCGGTAACCTGAAGGACGACGATGACCTCTTGGCGATGCTTCTAGGTGGTGGAGAGGAGCCAGAAGACAAGGCAGAAGGAGAAACGGGCCAAATTCCACCCCCCTCCCTCACCCATCCACCCGCCCCCTCTTCCCGCATCCGCTTCTACCGCGACATGGCCTTTCTCAAAGAGGCCTACCAACTGCTGCGAGAGACCAAGCGCGACTACCCTGACCTAGAGGAGTCCGGCAAAATGGTCACCCTGACTGCCCCAGCAGACCTAAAGCGGCGACTCGGGTCGCCCTCCCAAAAGGAGAGCGTGATTTTTGGCGCGACGGCTATCCCCGAAGAAGCTTGGCCCGACCATGACCAGTTTCGGCTAACGGAAGACGTGGAACGGGTGAAGCTGGCGATTACCGCCGCCCGCAATACCTCGGGCTACTGGTCGAAGGAGCTGTTGTGCAGCGAAACCCACCCGATCATGCAGTGGCTGGTGGAGCGGCTGCTGATGGAGTTTGCCCGAGGCGAAGCGCCGATCATTACCTCTAAGCACCTAGCGGCGGGGGAGTTGGCCTTTTGCTTTATGGGGCAGGTGCCCTCAAAGGCGGGCACGCCCCTGGTAGTGGATGCCCATGCCGTGCGAATTTTGCCCAAGGGCAAGAGCGAAATCCTCAGCCTAGAGCAAACCCTCAGCGATGCTGGGTTTGAGACCCTGGCCAATATCAACCGCCCGGCGGAAACCCAATCGGCCCAGCTGCTGCTGTCGGCGGCGGTGGATGCCAGCCTCGAACACCTGAAAGCCCTGGAGCAGGATCGCCAGAGTCGTGTCATGCCCCTGCTGCGCCAGGAAGAACGCCGCCTGCGCGACTGGCGACGCAAGCGGCAGGAGATTATTGATCGCCGACTGACTGACCTCGACTCCACCAGCGCCACCGCTAAGCGCCTGCGCCAGGAACGTGACGACATGGAGAAATACATCAAGGACCGCAAGCAGCACTGGCGCGACATGCACCTGCTGCCAGGCGAATCGCCCATTACCCGCCTGTTGCTGGTGATTGAGGGAGTAGCTAATTAGCACAATAGAACTTTGAGATAGGCTGAAGTCACCTTGAGGAACTAGGGTATGCCCCCCAGTGAGATGCCACCCACAACGACACTACAAAGCATTCAAGCCATTCTGCGTCAGCACTTGCCCGAGGTGCAGCAAAAGTATCGCGTTCGGCAAATAGGGGTCTTTGGCTCCTTCGTGAGGGGTGAGCAAACAGAATCGAGCGATATTGATGTTTTAGTGGAGTTTGACCCAACGGCTCGGTTTGGGTTGCTGACCTTCTGCCAGCTGGAAAATGAACTCAGCGATCTACTCAACCGCAAAGTCGATCTAGTGATGAAAGACGGGCTCAAGCCCCGCCTTGGAGAGCGCATTTTGGAAGAGGTTGTTTACCTATGACCTCTCGGCAAATCGAAGATTACCTAAGAGACATGCTTGACGCCATTGATGCGGTTCAAGAGTTTACGGCGGGCATGAGTTTTGAAGACTTTGAAGTCGACCAAAAAACGGTGTATGCCGTAACCCGAGCTATCGAAATCGTTGGAGAAGCTACCAAGACGATTCCCCAGCCCCTGCGAGAGAAATATGCCCAAGTGCCGTGGAAGAGCATTGCTGGCATGCGCGATAAGGTCATTCATCAATATTTTGGGGTGAATCTCCAGGTCATTTGGGACACCATCAAGCAGGACTTTCCAGACCTTCAACCGACGATCGCCCAAATGCTCAACGACCTGTCTAACGATTAACGCTCCTTCACGGCCCATTCACCCCCACCCCCAATGCCTCTCGACCTAGCCATTCAAAACGTCGGTGAATATTACTCTTCCCACTACCTCGACACCACCTTTGGCCGAGATACCAAAAATCTGCTGAAAGAATGGCGAGAGTCTGGGGCCAACGCCACGCCGCGACGGCTAAAAAAACTGAGCCAGCGCTACTTTCGCGCCAAGGCCCAGGCGTTGGAAGAACTCAACCCGGCCCAGCGCCATACTGCTGGGCCAGAGATCGCTGCCTGGCACGGGTACCTGATGCAGGCCCTGGGCTACGACCACCTTCAGCGGCAAGACCTATTTGTAGAAGGGGGGCATGGGGTGGTGCCGGTGCTGGGAGTGCTGAAGCGGTTTGGCCAGCCCTGGTTAGTCATTTGCGAAAGCCTGTTCTGCATCCCCGATGGCAGTTTGCCCGATGGGGCCGCCACGGAAGACCCCCTGGAGGCCAGCCCCCGACCCGACCAGCGCATTGAGTCCAGTCAACCGCTGGTACAGGGCGACTGGACTAGGGCGATTGGCGAAGTCTTCAAGACCGAGGAGCCGCCCCGCTGGGTGCTGCTGCTGGGGGGCAGCCGCATTTTGCTGATCGATCGCAAAACCTTTGCCAACGGTCGCTGGCTGGCCTTTGATCTGGACGATGCCTTTGGCCGCAGCGAAACCACCACCTTTGAACAACTCGCTACCTTTTTGGCACGGGAGACCCTGGCCCCCGATGGCGAATCTGCCGACCTGATCCACGACACTCTGGAGGAGCAGAGCCACAAGCTGGCCCACGGGGTAACAGAAAACCTGCAAGCGGCGGTGCGGGAGGCGATCGAGCTGCTGGCCAACGAGTGGGTGCGCGATCGCCGCCGCCGCAAACGCTCCATCACCTCCGTCAACCCCGGTGAGCTGGCCCTCGACGACCAGGAGCTTGATGGCCCCCAGCGGGTCACCGCCGAACAACTGCGCCACGAAGCCCTCACCTACGTCTACCGCCTGATCTTTTGCTTCTATGCCGAGGCCCACGGGGCCGAGCTGGGGGTGCTGCCGATCAACGATGGGGCCTATCGCCTGGGCTACAGCCTAGAAGCCCTGCGGGATTTGGAACTGGTGCCCCTGTCGGAGCAGGCCGCCGAGGGCAGCTACTTTCAGACTCATTTGGATCGCCTGTTTACCTTGATCCACCAGGGATTCCATCCTCAGCAGGCCGAGGCCAACCCCGATCAGGGCCTGCTCTCCCTGGCGGGCACCACCCGCACCTTCACCATTCCACCGCTGACGGCCACTCTGTTTGACCCCAAGGCCACCCCCCTGCTGGCCCAGACCCAGCTATCCAATGACTGCCTGCAACGGGTGATTCGCTGCCTGTCGCTGAGCTACGACAGCGGCACCCGCACCACGGGCCGGGTCAACTATGCCGACCTGGGCATTAACCAGTTGGGGGCGGTGTATGAGGGGTTGCTGTCGTTTTCGGGGATGTTTGCCGAAAACGACCTGATTCAGGTGAAGCGGGCCAAGGATGACTTTGGCAAGACCAAGACCCAAACCTGGTTTGTGCCCCAGGAGCGCCTGGAGGAATTCAAAAAAGATGAAGTGGAACGTCTGCCCGATGGCAAACCCCGCATCTACCCTAGGGGCTCATTCATTCTGCACCTGTCGGGGCTAGACCGGGAGCAGACTGCCTCGTACTACACGCCGGAGGTGCTGACCAAGTGTCTGGTAGAAGAAACCCTGCGCCCCCTGCTGAAGGACTACACCCCCGCCGATGCCGACAAAATTCTCACCCTGACGGTGTGCGAACCGGCCATGGGCAGCGGCGCATTTTTGAACGAAGCGGCGAACCAACTGGCCGCCCGCTACCTGGAGCTAAAGCAGCAGCAGCTCGGCGTTTCTATCGACCCGGCAGACTACCCCGACGAGCTGCGCCGCACCCGCCACTACATCACCACCCGCAACCTCTACGGCGTAGACCTCAACCCCACGGCGGTAGAACTGGGGGCGCTGTCGCTGTGGCTGAATACGATGCACCGGGTGAGGAATGCGGAATTAACCGATGTAGGGGCGCACAACAGTGCGCCCCTACCGGAACAACGCTACACCCGTGGGGCTACGCCCTGGTTCGGCCTGCGCCTGCGACCGGGCAACAGCCTGATCGGTGCGCGGCGGGCGGTGTGGACGAAGGCGCAATTGCTGAGCGGCCAACACTTGAAAAGCGGCGATGAGGCGGTGGAGCCGCGCCAGCTCAAGCCGGGGGAAGCTCGTCAGCCTCACGAGGTGTACCACTACCTGGTGTTTGACCCAGATATGGTGCCCACGGCGGGGGATGCCCTGGTGCGGCAGTATCAGCGGGAGGAATCTGACCGGGCGAAGCTGTGGATTCGCAATGGGGTGAAGGCTCGTTGGACGGAGCCGGAGGTGGATCTAGCCCTGGCGGTGAGCGACCTGATCGATGCCCACGAGCAGTGCTACAGCGAAGAACGCCAGGCTGCCCTGGCCGAAACCCAGTGCCCTGCCAGCGTGTGGCCTCACCCGCCTACCACAGAACCCGGCCTCAAGTTGGCTCTACAAGAACAGGTGAAAGCCAGCCTGGAAGCGGCCTCCGGCAGTTTTCAACGGCTAAAGCTGCTGATGGATTCCTGGTGTGCCCTGTTTTTTTGGCCGTTGGATGAGGTGGGGGCGTTGCCCAGCCGGGAGGACTTTTTGGAAGCGGCGCAGTTGTTGCTTGGCCCTCATCCCCTAACCTCTTCTCCCCAAGGAGAAGGGGAACCGGAGCCCTTACCCCTAAACATCAAACAGTTTCGCCTCAACTTTGATGGAGCCGAACTACTACGCGCCACCGCCGCCGATGCCCTGGATGCGGAGGTGTTGGGGAATGCGGTACCCTGGTATCGGGTGAGCCGAGAGATTTCGGGTGATGTTCACCAACACCACAACTATCTAGCACTGTCCCCTAAGTTCAATCATTGGGAACTGGCGTTTCCAGAGATTTTAGGCAGATACGCTAACCAGTCAAAAGGCTTTGCTGTAATTTTGGGAAATCCGCCTTGGCTAAAAGTTAGTTGGGCAGATGCTTCGCTGCTGTGCGACTTTGACCCGCTACTAGGGGTGAGAGAAGCCCGCAGTGCCGACTTTAACCAAGACCGAACAACTCTGATCGACCCACCCTCCCAAAGAACTGAATACCTGAATGCCCAACGTCTGAGCCTGGGCAGCGTGGTGTTTTTGAATTGCCACCGCATGTATGAGGCGTTGCGGGGTAGCCAAACTAACCTCTACAAAAACTTTGTGGTACGAAGCTGGGGCTTGCTGGGCAAAAACGGTTTTGGTGGATTGCTACATCAAGAAGGGCCATATGACGACGCCAAGGGTGGACGCTTGCGAGATGCTTACTATCCTCGTCTTGAAGCCCATTTTCATTTCAAGAATGAGCATTTGTTATTCAAGGATGTGGGCGATCAAGCAGACTTCAGCCTAAATATTTATCGCAGTCAGCCCTCATATATTGATTTTCTACAGCTTGTGAATCTCTATTCGCCTACAACTATTGCAGGTTGTAGAAACCACAAAAATTTTGAAGATCCGATTCCTGGCCTGAAAACTGATGATGGTAACTGGGAAGTTCGAGGACATCAGGATCGCATTGTCACGGTTACAGAATCGACTTTACATACCTTCCATGCACTGCTGGAAAATGAGACAGTGTCTATCACCGAAGCCCGCTTACCCCAGGTTCACACAACACAACTGGTGTCGGTAATCGACAAAATTAGCCAAGCGCCCAAGTGGTTGCCCTCACTCAGCGGCAAATACTACGCCACCGTAATGTTTGACGAAAGCTACAGCCAGCGAGACGGCATCCTCACCCGGCAAGATAGCCCTAGCTTTGCCCCCACCGATACCTCGCAATGGGTAGTCAGCGGCCCCCATTTTTTTGTGGGCACCCCGCTCAACAAAAACCCTCGAACGCGCTGTAACTCTAAAGGTGCCTACGACGACATTGACCTCTGCGTCCTGGATGCTGGGTATTTGCCACGATCAGTCTACCGCCCTGGCAACAAAGACGGTGACTTTACGACCTTCAAACAAGAAATCCCCCGGTTTGAGGGTGAGCCTGTCACGTCTACCTACCGATTTATGAATCGCAAGATGGCAAGTATGAGTACCGAGCGCTCCATGATTACTGCTGTCTTGCCTCTAGGAACAACTCATATTGACGGTGTTTTTTCAGTCACTTTCCAAAAGCTAGAAGACCTTTTAGGCTTCACTGCATCTAGTTTTTCAATTCTGGATGATTATCTAATTCGGGCTACAGGCCGTTCCAATATTCGAGAAGCAGACCTTAAAATCCTCCCTAAAATCTCCGATCCCTGGCTCACGCCTATCATGCATCGCGGCCTACGACTCAACGCCCTCACCACCCACTACGCCGACCTCTGGGCCTCCGTCGCCCTCCCCGGCCTACCCCAAGACCAATGGGCCAGCCCAAGCGAGATATTGGTGAACGCAGCAGCAGCCTGGAAAATCCAAAACGAAGACCCCACCCCACCACCGCCTAAAACCTACCCCTACGAAGCCCCCTGGCCCGCCCTCACCCCCCACCAGTGGACATGGCACTCCCCCCTCCGAAGCGACTTCGCCCGCCGCCAAGCCCTCCTCGAAATCGACGTGCTGGTTGCGATCGCCCTCGGCCTCACCCTCGACGAACTTCAGACCATCTACCGCGTGCAATTCCCCGTCATGCGCCAATACGAAATCGCCGACGAGTACGACGCCCACGGTCGCCTCTTACCCAGCACCCACCGCAAAACCGCTGGCGGCAAAGAACTCCGCGACGCCCGCAAAACCTGGGACGGCGAAACCCCCCTCACCGTAAGCTGGGCGATAGACGACGGCCTCCAAACCGTCATCAAAACCTTCTATCCACCCTTTAGCCGTGTTGACCGCGAGGGTGATTACGAAGTGGCATATGGGTACTTCAAAGAGAAGTATGGGGTGAAGGGCGAAGAAGAGTAGAGCCTTGGGCCAGAGAGTATCATTTCTATATGGAAGTGTTTGATGTAATGCCCGCCTTCTGCGACCCGAAACACAAACGCCCTGATGACGTAGTCTTCACTCATCGAGATAATTTCTATGAGACGCCCTAAACACCCTCTGCTCAGGCGGGGCTTGGAATATCTCAATCGTCTTCCCCAGATCAAGGCTATTGCCGTAGAAGAGCCGTTCGCGTCAGAACGGCTGATCGCTGATGGCAAAGTCACACTTCACAGCCCTCAGGGAGAAATTGAGTACGTTGTTGAGGTAAAGTCCAACGTTAGCCTGGAAACATACGACGATGTATTGAAGCAACTTGAGATATATCGCCAGCGGCTAGAACCTGGTCAGCGTAACCTTCTAATTGGTGATGATTTCTCGCAATCGGTTATTGAAAAATTGATTGATTCCGGAATTGAGTTCATTGATGCCAGCGGTGCTGTTTATCTCAGCAATCCATTCTTGTATGTTCTAATTCAAAAAGACACCGCTAAGCCTCAACCTGCATCTAACATTAAAATTGGTTCTACCCATCTTAAAATCATTTACGTCATTCTTCAGCGACCCGAAATCCTGGAGAAAGCCCCAGGAAAAATCACTCAGCTCGCTGGCTTTAAGGGAGAAGGACATGTATTGCGTAGGGTTCGAGAGCTTTGTACCCTGAACTATCTTGAACGTTTACCCAACCAAAAATTTAGAGTCAGTGATTACGTAGGCCTTTTAGAAAGATGGGAAATCGGTTACGCCGAATCTTTACGAAACTATCTATTTGTGGGTCGGTTTCGTCATGCAAATAATCTGAGCCTGTCAGATTTTTTTGACAAAGCAATTGATCAAGCAGACCCTTTAGGGTTTCTAGTGGGTGGAGAATTGGGCGCTGGTCTAGCAACACAATACCTGAAGGGAATTAATGCTGTTTTTCATATTTCCCAAGAGGCAAATTATCGTACCATTGCGGCTCAGTTGCGTTTGATGCCAGATCCTAACGGGCCAATCACGTTTCTCAATCAATTCGGCACTTGTAACGCTTGGGAAAACAGCCGTTTTCCTCACTTAGCTGATCCCCTTTTGCTACATGCCGAACTCTCATTAGGAACTGACGAGCGGCTTAAGGAAACTGCCCAACGCCTCTTCGATGACCATCTGGCTAAGCGCATTTCTGCCTCAAAAAGGGCACTCTAAGCTTCTGGGCATCTAAATTGCACGATGACTTCTGCAAAGCCTTTGCTGAAAGGTTTTGGGAGCAATCGTGCTAGCACAGTTTGAATACCTAACAGCTTAACCCTGATGCTAGGGAGGACATTCCTTGGAAGAACCCAATATTTCGCTCTTATTTCAAGATATCTCTAGAATTGTCGAAGAATTAGGGATTCCGATGTTGATGATTGGAGCCAGAGCACGAATTTTTGTCTTTGACAACCAATTTGGAATTGAAGGCCGAGCTACTCGCGACTGGGACTTTGCTGTTCGATTAGACGAGTGGTCTAATTTTGAAGCACTAGTCAACGCCATGACCAATGGTAAAACTGCCCGATTCAAGAAGACTAACATTCAGCATCGCCTCATCCACAAAGGATCAGGTGCAGAAGTTGATCTTGTGCCCTTTGGGGAAATTAGCGATGTTAAATATCAAATTCGATGGTCTGACAACAATCTAATGAGTGTTTTGGGGTTAGAAGAGGCCCTAGAGAATTCAAGCCTTAGAGAGTTCGGAGGTGTTGAAATTCGAGTTCCTCACCTCGCCGTTGTCGTTGCTCTAAAGCTATTAGCTTGGCATGAGCGAATAGAAAACAAAGATCTCGACGATGTGGTGACAATTCTTAATAATTATCAGGACGATGAACGAGTGTTTAGCGAACTGCTCGACGAAATAGGGGCTGGGGGAATCGAGATGGAGGCCATCCCCGTAATGCTCATTGGTAAGGATATTCAACAGCTATTTGAGGACGGCCTGGCTTTAGTTAAAGTACGGAAAATTGTAGACGAAATATTGGAGGAGCAAGACCACTGTTTGCCAAGATTTGTGCCCACCAGCGAACCGGACTGGGATGATGCCTTTAATCGCCTAGTGCAAAGGTTTCGAGCCCTTCAATACGGGTTGGTGCTGAGCTCGTGATAATTACCCAGAAAATATTACGAGTATCTGTTTGTGAAATTGAATTCTATAAAAACTCTGGGTACCCTGACGGAGGAGCGAGATCCGTGAATACCCTAAGTAAACGCCCCCGGTTCAGCCCCCATGCTTCCAGACCACCTCGCCGACAACATCCGTCGCCAGGTCCTCTACTACCTGCAATCCACCTCCAAATCCCGTGACGAGCAGATAGCACAGGCCATATCGGCGTACTCGTAGCCCCCTAGCCCTCAGCCCTAACCCTCGACAAGCTATAGACCATCTACGTCCCTGGCAAGCACCAATACGAAATCGCCGACGAATATGACGCCCACTGCCGCCTACTGCCCAGCACCCAACGCAAAACCGCCGACGGCAAAGAGGTACGCGAAGCCCGCAAAACCTGGGACGGCGAATCGCCCCTGATGGTGAGTTGGCAGATAGACGATGGCCTCCAAACCGTCACCAAAACCTTCTACCTGCCCTTTAGCCAGTGCGATCGAGAAGCTGATTATGAGGTAGCTTATAGCTACTTTAAGGAGAAATTTTGATTTCAAAGCTATAAGGGGAACAATTATGAAGGCTAATTTTACAAGAAAAACTCTCTCATATAGTGCTTACCTAAAGCTTCTTGGAAGAACAGAAGCTCACTTGATTGATTTCAAAGATAAAAGGATTAAGCCTAGCAAGCTTTGTCAAACTGTATCCGCGTTCGCAAATGCTGATGGTGGTGAGATATATGTTGGCATTGAAGAAATAAAGGAAAAAGGCGAATTCAAGTGGAGTGGTTTTGCAAATGAAGAAGAAGCCAATCCATTCATTCAAGTTGTCGAGGATATGTTGTACCTCAACAGTCACTACGTAGCTGAATTTTTAGAATATGGTAAAGACGGACTTGTCCTCAAATTGATCATCAACAAAGCGAACAAGGTAATATATACTCCGGAAAAGAAAGTCTTCAAGAGAAGAAGTGCTCAAAATTTAGAATTAAAAACTCACGATGACATAAGACGTTTAGAGCTAAATAAGGGTGCTTATAGTCATGAAGATTTTCCAATGAATGTTGATCTGAAACAGGTTGAAGAATCTGACATAATTTATGAGTTTCTTGTTAATGCCGGATTCGAAATGGATCCAGAGGATTTTCTAAGAAAAAACAACTTAGTAGAGGAAGGTAAACCAAAAGTTAGTAGTATACTACTTTTTAGTGATTACCCTCAAGCATTTATTGATAGGTGCGGAGTGAAAATTATTCGCTACAGCACATCAGCTGATATTCCTGAAAGAAAAGATATGGTTGTCAATCCTCTATCTATAGAAGGGTGCTTATATAAACAAATCTATAAAGCAGTAGATATAGCTCAAGAGATGATAGAAAAAATACCTGATACCGATTCGGGAGAAAAGGTTCAATATCCCCTAGAGACTCTTCACGAAATCATTACAAATGCTGTGTTGCATCGGGACTATTCCATAAAAGACGATATCCAGATCCGCATCTTCAATAACCGAGTAGAAGTTCAAAGCCCTGGCATTTTGCCAGGTTATATAACCATTCAAAATATTTTGAGCCAACGATTTTCCAGAAATGGTACTTTAGTGAGGATCATTAATAAATTCGAGAATCCTCCTAATAAAGATATTGGCGAAGGTCTTAACACGGCGTTCGATGCAATGCGTGAATCTGGACTAATGTATCCGCGTATAAAGCAGCAAGAGAATAGTGTATTGGTTGTCATACCTAATGAGAAAACCCCTGACTCTACAGAGGTTCTATTGGATTACTTGGACAGGCATAATGAAATAACTTCTTACGAGATTGATCGAAGAAAAATATTTAAATCAGATTATTATAAAGCCAAAACCTTGAAAATATTAAAAGACAATGGAGTCGTTGAAAATGTAGCCGGAAAATCTAGCAAAGAAACAACCTACCGCTTGGTAAGCAGAAAAAATAGAATCTAGGTTTTTTCAAATAAAAATAATATATATGTTACTCAAATAGTGGTGCGAAAATTTAGGTGAAGGCTTCAGATAACTAAATAGGGTTTGCTGAAAAAATCAGCGAGGGCTGGACAGAGCCTTTTGGTTAGGCCATCGCCGGATCGCCCATCGCCGCCCGCCAGTGAGCACTGCTAAACGCCTTGAGTCGAGCGATTGCCTCG